>DATFDL010000036.1:0-8343 GCA_035252155.1 Pirellulales bacterium
TCGAACTCGCTGTCCGGCCACCGTAAGACGCCAAGGATCTCATACATTCCGACATCCAAGCCCAGCGAAACCCGACGGCCCGCCACAGTCCGCGCCAGCTCCTCAAACCGCACCTGGTTGACATTCGTTGCACGATAGGCTTTTCTCTTATGCACCGGGACGACCTTCTACAAATACGGTAGGGATGGGGTTGAAACGAACACCCAACCTTACCCGATCTCGAGGCGTCCCCGCTTCTATTCCTCTATAGCCAACTCAGTTTCGCGAGAGCCAACGGTGCCACGGGCGAACTGTATAGTAGGCCTCACGCTCCGCCGTGAGGGAACCCTTGGCGTGGCCTGCGGCCAGCGGATCATCACGCTCCAGCGTGATGGCTACTATGGCGATCGTTAAACTGACGAACATGGCAATCGATGGTGTAATAATAGCCGGCGCTTCTGCCCGACGGCTGCTGGTCGTGGGTGCTCTGTTCTGTTTGCCTACCGGCCTGGCGCGCGGCCAGGGCTACGCGCCCGAAAAAGCGGTTGAGAAAATGACCGCGGGCGAAGGGCTGGCCGTAAAACTCTTTGCCAGCGAGCCGGAAATACGCCAGCCGATTCTGGTGAAATGCGACGACCGCGGGCGGCTGTGGGTGATCCAGTATCTGCAATATCCCAACCCCGCCGGACTGAAGCGGGTGCGGGTCGATCGCTTTTCGCGCACCGTCTACGATCGCGTGCCACCGCCGCCTCCGCACGGGCCGAAAGGCGCCGATCGCATCACCATCTGCCACGACCTCGACGGAGACGGACGCGCCGACACCTTTTGCGACTTCGTCTCTGATTTGAATCTTTGCACGGGCTTGGAGTTTGGCGACGGAGGCGTTTACGTACTGCAAGCGCCGTATCTGCTCTTTTACCCCGACCGCGACGGCGACGACCGGTCCGACGGTGATCCCGAAGTGCTGCTCGAAGGTTTTGGAATGGAAGACGCCCAGTCGCTGGCCAACCATCTCACGTTGGGTCCTGACGGCTGGCTGTATGGCCTCAACGGCAGCACCACGACCTGCCGCATCCGCGGAATCGAATTCCAGCAGGGCGTGTGGCGCTACCATCCGCGCACCAAGGATTTCGAATTGTTTTGTGAGGGGGGCGGCAACGGATTTGGACTCACGTTCGACGCCAAGGGCCGGCTGATTTACAGCTCGAACGGCGGACTTTGCTGGCATGGCGTGCAGGGCGGCTATTACGAAAAATCGTTCGGCAAGCACGGGCCGCTGCACAATCCGTATGCCTATGGTTGGTTCGGCAGCGTCGAGCACACCGGGCTGACCGGCCGGCCCAACACCGGCGGCACCATTTACCTGGCCGATGCTTTTCCGCCGCAGTACCGCGGCGCTTTTTTGTGCGGCGATTTTTTGGGACACACGTGTTCTTGGTGGCGGGTGGCGCCGCGCGGTTCGACGCTCCGCATGTCGCTGGGAGGGTTGCTCTTGGACTCGCACGACACCTGGTTCGGCGCCACCGATCTGTGTCTGGCGCCCGACGGAGGCGTCTTCGTGTGCGACTTTTTCGACCAGCGGACCGCCCATCCCGATCCCGATGCCAACTGGGACCGGTCGAATGGCCGCGTCTATAAGATCTTGCCCGCGGATCGCAAGCCGCCGGCAAAACCGGTCGATCTGGAACGCCTCAGCGGCGATGAGTTAATCGGGCTGCTCAAGCACCCGAATCACTGGTGGCGGTCACGGGCCCGGCGGCGGTTGGCCCAGCGGCGCGATGCTTCGATCGTCAGCAAGCTACGAGCAACGGCGTTGCAACAGGCCGATGGCGAGCTGGCGCTGGAGAGCTTGTGGGCGATTCATCTCTGCGATGGATTCGACGATGAATTGGCCGAAGCGTTGCTGGCGCATCCCGACGAGCACGTTCGCTCGTGGGCCGTGCGGCTGCTGGGTGATCGGCGAACGGTGTCGCCCGATATCGCTCGCCTGCTGGCCGAGCGGGCTGGTTCCGATCCGAGCGTAGTCGTTCGCAGCCAGCTTGCATCGACGGCCAAGCGGCTGCCAGGGGTAAATGTCCTGCCGATCATCGAGGCGTTGCTGGCCCATGATGAAGACGCCGGCGACCCGTTTGTGCCCTGGTTGCTGTGGTGGGCGATCGAAGACAAAGCCGTCGAGCAGATGCCGGCGATGGTCGAGTTATTCGACGCGGCAGCGTGGCGGCACGTGCTCGTTCGTGAGAACGCCCGCCGTCTGGTCCGGCGTTATGCCGCCGAAGGCACGAGCCCGGCATACGCAGCCTGCTCGCGGCTGCTCGAAGCCACGCCCGACGAAGAAGCGGATGCCATGCTTGCGGAGTTGGCCCACGGTCTCGGCGAGCGCAAGCCGAGCACCGAACCGATCGCTGGCGAACTCAAAGATTGGATCGCTCGCCGCTGGCACGCGTCGCCGACAAAGCCGCTGTATTTGGAGTTGGCGCTGGTTCTCGGATTGCCCGACGCGGAGGCCCGGCTGCTGTCGCTGATTGCCGAGCCGAATTTGCCCGACGATCAGCGCACGGCGCTGCTGGGTCTATTGGGCCGTTTCGCGTCGCCAGCCAGTGCGATGGCCGCGCTGGCGTGGCTCGACCCTGAGCAGCCCGAAGGCGTGCAGCGCGCCGCCGTGGCGGCGGCCAGCCGCTTCGAGAGCGAACAGGTGACGCAATATTTTTTGTCGTGCTACGCCGATCTGCCGCCGGCGGTTCGCAGCGACGTGCGCGACGTGCTCTTGAGCCGGCCCAAGTCGGCGTTGGCTCTGTTGGAACGCGTCGGCAGTGGGGCAATACCGCCGGAGGAAATTCCCCAGGAGCAATTGCAACGCGCAGCCTTGCACCGCGACGAAGGGATCGATGCGCTCGTGCGCCGGCTCTGGGGCAGAATCGGCCCGGGCACGCCCGAAGAAAAGTTGGCCGACATTCGGCGTTTCTCCAACGACCTGCGCGCCGGCGACGGCGACAAGGCGTCGGGCAAGATCCTGTTCCACAAACAATGCGGCACCTGCCACCAGCTTTTCGGCGAGGGCAACCACGTCGGCCCCGAGCTGACCAAGGCGAACCGTGGCGACCGCCACGCCTTGCTGGCGAACATCGTCGATCCAAGCTCGGTGATTCGCAAAGAGTACGCCAGTTATGTGGTGGCGACCACCGATGGGCAGATTCTCACGGGCGTTCTCGCGGCGCAAGACCCCGCCAGCATCACTCTTCTCGACGCCAAGAACCAGCGGACGCGTATTGCTCGGGAGCGAATCGAAGAGCTCGAAGAATCGCCGATCTCACTGATGCCGGAGAAATTGTTGGAGCAACTTTCTCCCCAAGAGCTGCGTGATTTGTTCGCCTACTTGCAGCAATGAGCGTGCTCCTGAACTCTGGATTCGACGACCTTCGTCGAACTCTTTTGCGGGAACGCTATTCGGGCTTCGCGGGTTCGGTTGGCGGCTGTTGTACCGATTCAATCATCCGCAGCGCCGCGGCCGCGAGTCCGCTGTTTGGAAATTCGTCGAGCGCCCGTCGGTAATACGTTTGTGCGTTTTCGCCGTTGCCGAGTTGAGAATAGCAGAATGCGATGTTGCACAGGGCCATCTCACGATAGCTCATCGCCGAGGGCGACATCATGACGAGCGACCTGAAACGATCGATCCACGGATTTCGAGCGAAGAATTGGTAACTGTCTTCAAACGCTTGAATCGCGGCTGCGAATTGTTGTTGACGATAGAGGCGCACCCCGCGACGATGATCTCTGGCGATCAGCATGCGCGAACCGATGGAGTAGGCGAGATACGCGGCAGCTCCGAGCATCACGCCGTTCGAAGTCGGCGTCAGGTGGGCGCCGACCGCCATTGCAAGACCAAGTGCCGCGAGTTGTGGAATCATCGCGGGCCAAGAGATTTGTCGGACGATGGGCAGGCGGCTCATACTCGATGCGATTGTTGAAAGAACAAGTGGCCACCAACTTTACCCAATAAATCTGGCAGACCGACGCTCAAGACGCAATCGGCGTTCCAGCAGATCTGGGTGGCTCGAGCGCGGCGTGCAATTGCCGTCAATTATTGGCATCAGGATAAATGGTGGAGAGCGTGCCGCTGGCGCAATACAATGCGCCATTGTGCCTTTTGCTGGACCTGCTGCGGCGTCTGGGGGAAACAACCGTGAGTGGCGAAGCGAGAAAGTTCTCTTTGCATGCCTATCGGCGCCTGACGGTTGCCGTTTTGATCGCCGGTGCGGTGGCAATCACCCTCGCCAATCTCTCTTCGGAACCTGTCACCGGTGATCACATCAAGGAAATCGCCAGCAGGCCGGAACGTGCCTATGGTTGGCCGCTTACTTGTTACTGGAGGGTTGCCTCCACAGCTCCTGGAAAAATCAAGCTTTGGATGGGTGGTGGTACACGCCCCCGCCTTCAGTGGCAGATCGCGCGGTGTAGCGCCAGCCGCTTGATGGCCGACGTGGCGATTTGGCTGGTCATGCTGGCGGGCGCGGCGGCGGGCTCACAGCGGTTGCTGGGCAAATACGGACCCCAAGTTCGCTGGCGACCGAGATTAACGACGCTTCTTGTGCTGCTAGCCGTCGCGGCGCCAATCGTGCTCGCGAACATGACGTTCGAGGTGTCGTGGTCTTCACTGCAAATGTTCGAGCCGGGCACGCATGGGAAGGCGTTGTTCGGCTGGCCATTGATCTGGAACTGGTACTTTGTCGCTCCTTTTGACAACGTCTATGGGTGGGACTTCAGCGCGGCTCGGCTCGCGGGCAACATTGTGATGTGGCTCGCGACGCTGGCCGCGGTGGCCTGGGCGTGGGAGTGGCTCTTACACCGATACCAGCCGCGATTGCGCTTCACCCTGAGGACGATGCTGGCCGCAGTGGCGCTTGTTTCCCTTCTGTGCGCATGGTCCGTCAAGGTGCAGAAGCGAGCCCAAGAGCAGGACGCTCTTGTTGAGTTCCAAGGGAATGCCACCAACATTCGCGTAGAGCGGTGGTGGGGGCCGAAATGGCTCGCACTTGTGGTGCCAGACCGCTTTCGGCGGTGCGTAGTCGGCGCCGATGTCGCAGTGGGACGACCAATATGCCCAGATGAAGAACAGACGAGCGTCACCGATGATGACGAAGACCGGCTGAACCTTGAGGTTCAAAACAGCGAGATGAGTGGCGAAGTGTCCGGCGATTTTGGCGACGAGATAGCCGAAGACGAAGATCGACGGGACGCGGAGCTCTTGGAGCGATTAAGGCGTTTGCCAGACTTGCGTTTCTTGGAGGTCGAATGTGGTTTGTTGACCCCCGCTATGGCCGACGCGCTGGCAGAGCTACGGCAACTGCGGATGCTGGAAGTCCGAATGGCGGGCTTTGGCCGACCGGATCGGCCGGCGAACATCGCGTGGGTCGGCCACCTCCGAGAACTCGAGCAACTTTCGCTGCAAGGCGTCGGTAGCGAGCATCTTGCCTGCCTGGCCAACCTGACACGCTTGAAATCGCTTATGCTGGACATCACCGATTGTGAAAACGATGAGCGAGAAATGCACAAACGCCTTGCAATGATCGGGAAGCTGACGCAACTTCGACGCGTTCGCCTGGAAGGGTTTCCCGGGGCGCGAATCGCGGAGCTGCGGAGCCTAACCAACTTGAAGTCACTCATAGTCGACTTTGATCCAACCCATGACGATCGGGACCAAATGCATGAATGCTTTGAGGCGCTCGGCAGAATGACGCAGATTGAACAACTTCACCTTGGCTTACGAGAGGGTTTGCGGATTCATCCGCAAGACTTGGAGTGCCTTCGTGGCCTGAAAAACCTGAAGTCACTTAGGTTGCACATCGCTGGTCGTGCGTCAAAGTCGCGTGCATGCTTGATCGCCCTTGGCGAGCTGACTCAGCTCCGTCGACTATGGCTGGAGGGAGACTTGGTTAGTAGGGGGCTGGCCGACTTAGCGCCGCTCAGGTCGTTGGAGGAGCTAACAAGCGACAACCGGATGGCCACGCCGGCGGCACTCGAGTCGTTGATCGCCCTGAGGCGTCTCAAGGCCGTACACATCGCTGGTCTTGATTTGGATCTGGCCTCCTCGAATGAGGAGGCTGCCGAGGTGCGCCGCGCGTTAGAGTCGTTGCGGCGATCGCACCCCAAACTTGTCCTGGACTCCGATTATAACAGCCGGTGGTTGGACGCCCAAAAACAAGACTATCCTTCGTTGCGTTGGGAGCCGTTCGACGACAGAACCTCTGATCTCGAGTTTTTCTTGGGCTTTGTCTTCATAGGACCATAGAGGAGCCGATGACACTGCCGACACCTCACGACGAACGCTTACGCGATCAAGCGCACCTGCTCCACTCGCTGCACCGCCGCGAGGCGCAGACGCAGGCTCATGTGTGGGTGCGGGGCCACGGGGCGGTGCTGATCGACCAGAACGGCAAGGAGTACCTCGACGGGCTGGCCGGACTTTGGAACATCGTGGTCGGGCACGGCAGAAGCGAATTGGCCGACGCCGCCGCCCGGCAAATGAACGAACTTGCATACGCTTCGTCTTATGCAGGCAGCACGAACCGCCCGGCCATCGCTCTGGCCGAGCGACTGGCGGGGCTTTGTTACCCTGGCATCCATCGCTTCTTCTTCACCTCGGGCGGGGCCGAGTCGAACGAATCGGCCTTCAAGACCGCCCGCTACTATTGGAAGCTGGCGGGCAAGCCCAGCAAGTACAAGATCGTCAGCCGCGTGTGGGGCTATCACGGCGTGACGCTGGCGGCCATGTCGGCTACTGGCATCGCGTCGTACTGGCCGATGTTCGAGCCGCGCACGCCCGGCTTCGTTCACATTGAAAGCCCGTATCCCTATCGTTTTCAACCATCGCGCGACCCAGACGATTCGCGCACTCCGGGTCAACAGGCCGCCGACTTGCTCGAAGCGGCCATCTTGCGCGAGGGCCCCGACACGGTGGCGGCGTTTCTGGGCGAACCGGTGCAAGGGGCCGGCGGCGTGATCGTGCCCTCGGACGATTACTGGCCGCGCATCCGCGAAATCTGCAACCGCTACGACGTGCTCTTGATCGCCGACGAGATCATCACCGGGTTCGGCCGCACGGGCGAGTGGTTTGCCTTGACGCGGTACGGCATCGAGCCCGACATCGTGACCTTCGCCAAGGGCATCACCAGCGGGTATTTTCCGCTGGGCGGCATCGGCGTCAGCGACCGCATCGCCGCCGCCATCGACAGCGCGCCGGAAGACCGCACCTGGATGCACGCCTTCACCTATTCTGGGCATCCGGTGGGTTGCGCCGTCGCGTTGGCCAATCTTGAGATACTCGAGCGCGAGGGGCTTGTCGCGCGGGCCGGCGTGCTCGGCCGGCGGCTCTTGGCAGGTCTTCAGACGCTGGGCTCGCATCCACACGTGGGCGACGTGCGGGGGCTGGGTTTGATGTGCGCCGTCGAATTGGTGGCCGATAAAATGACGAAAGCGGAGTTTCCCGCGGCCGAGAAGGTTGGACCTCGCGTGCACGCCGCGACGCAAGAGCGGGGCCTCTTCACCCGCCTGCGCGGCGACGTTTACAACCTGGCCCCCTGCTATGTCACGACGGAAGGTCAAATTGATCGGATGGTCGAGATATTGGGCGAGTCAATCCAGGCGGTGTTGGGTCGATAAAGCGCGGCCTTCACCACAATCTCACCAAATACCCTCGTCAATCAGCCACGCGCGTAGCTGCCACCGCCGCGGTGCGTTCATCTCCAGCAGCCGCACGGTTGCGCGGCCAATCGGCGTAATGCCCATGATTTCCGCGCCTATCAGGCAAAAGTGTTCGTGCCAAACGTCTTGCCGCGGATGAAAGAGCCTCGTGACTGTACCGTCGTCGTCGGTGCTGGCGATGTTTGGACCCTTTAAGAAATTACACCGGTCGCATGCCAGGGCCAGGTTCTCCAGCGAATCGTCGATGCGATGTTGGCGAGCCACGATGTGCTCGACGTGGAATCGAATGTCAACCGCGTGTTGGGGCAACAAGCAATACTCGCAACGGTTGCCCGCCCTTCGCCGGACGCTTCGGCGCATCGCGGTGCTGATCGTCATGCGCGCCGCGCGAGCACCGCTCGTGCTTTGGCCTTGATGATCCCGACGACGTCAATGGCCTCGACGATCTCGCGGTATTCATCGCGCTCACGTTCGGAGAGTAGCCCTTGGTTCGCCTTGTCGGCTAGTTCATCAGCGCGGGTCTGAACCCAACGATCAGGGCGGGACTTGACGATCCGTTCAGCGACCTCCGGCGTCAAACATTCGGCGATCGGATCGAGGAAGCGATCAAGCATGCCGGGCAAAGTGCTGCTCATGCCTGCATTATAGCTGCGTGCCGCTTGCGGT
>DATFDL010000037.1:0-4430 GCA_035252155.1 Pirellulales bacterium
GCAGGCGGCCCGAGCGCAAGCGGCCGATCCGCCGCCGCCTGTCGATCAGACGGGCCGCGCGGCTCCGGCCGCGGGCAACTTGCCGGCAGCCACCGCCGGCAACGCTCCGCCCGCCGCCGGATCGAGGCGCCTGCCTTCGAATATCGAAAAGCTCGAAATCAGCGCCCCGGTGCTGATGCAGAGCACTACGGTCATCGCCCGCATCGGCAAGTCGGAAGTGATTCTGGCGGGCGACATCATGCCACAGGTTGAGCTGCTCTTCAAGCAAATGTCTTCCCACTACGATCCCGCGCAGCACGAGACGCTTCGCGAACATCTGCTGCGGCAGATTCTTGAAGATGTGATCAAGCGGAAATTGATCGTCGCCGACATGAAAAAGTCGGTTCCGAGCGACAAGCGTGCCGACTACGACAAGCAATTGAATGAGGTCCTCGACAAGCGCGTTTTGCCCGATATTCTCAAGCGCAAGAAACTGAAGAACGAATCGGAGCTGGCCGCGGTGCTAGAAAAAGAGGGCATGAGCCTCGAGGCATTCAAGCGCGACCAAATCGAATTGGCCCTGGTCAGTGAATGGATGAAGCACGAAGCGGAGGACGACAGCGAGGTGACGCACGACCAGATGCTGCGATATTATCACGAGCATTTCGACGAGTATAAGTACCCGGCCAAGGCGCGGTTTGAGGTTCTGCATGCGTCGTTCAAGAAGCACCGCGACCGGCAAGAGGCCTGGCGGCTGATCTGTCAATTGGGCAACGAGGTGGTGCGGGGCCGGCCGCTGGCCGAGGTAGCCAAGGCCCGTTCCGAGGGTCTGCACGCCGACCGCGGCGGGGCGTGGGACTGGACCACCAAGGGCAGCTTGCGGTCGAAAGTGCTCGACACCGCCGTGTTCTCATTGCCCGCGGGCCATTTGAGCGACGTGCTGGAAGACACTTCGGGATACAGCATCGTGCGCGTGGTCGAACGCCAGGAAGCCGGCGTCAAGAGTTTTCGAGAGACCCAGGCGGAGATCCGAACTAAGATCAAAGCGGATCGCGGTGAGAAGCACCGCAACGAGGCGCTGGCAAAGCTTTTGGAAAAGCGCACTCCGACCGTCTGGACGATCTTTGACGATCAGCCCGTGGAGCAGCAAGTCGCCGAGCCGCGACGCCGGTCAGTGCGGCGCTAAAATGTAAAACGGAATTCATTCCGTTTGCCCATGTCGCGCAACATCGAATTAAAAGCTCGACTGCGATCGCTCGACGAAGCGCGTCGTGTCTGCGGTGACTTGGCCTCGTGGCACGCCGGCGAGCATCAGATCGACACCTATTTTGTTTGCCGCCATGGCCGGCTCAAGCTGCGCGAACGCTCTGGGCAGCCAGCGCAGCTTGTCTGGTATGCGCGGCCCGACGGCGCCGAGCCTCGCGCCAGCGATTATGACCTGGTGCCGGTCGAGCATGCCCCTGCCTTGAAGCAGGCGCTAGCCGCGGCCCTGGGTGTGTTGGTGATCGTCGAGAAAGATCGAGAGATTTATCTGCACAAGAATGTGCGGATTCACTTGGATCGCGTCGATCGGTTGGGTGACTTCGTCGAGTTCGAAGCGGTGCTCGCCGCCGGCGACGACGAACCCGCCGCCGCACGATTGGTCGAAGAGCTCGCCGCTCACCTGGGTGTTGCCGCCGATGACCGTGTCGCCGGCTCGTACAGCGACCTGTTGCTTGTGAAGTAAGCGGCGGCCGATTAAACTGCATGCTTGCCCTTCACTTTAGAAAGGAAACCCTCCGCATGAGCGAGGCGGCCAAGCTTCGAATTGGCGACCAAGAATTGGAGTTGCCCATCGTCGAGGGAACCGAAGGCGAACGCGCGATCGACATTTCGCAACTCCGGGCACAGTCTGGCTGCATTACGCTCGACGAGGGCTACGTGAACACGGGGGCCACCACCAGCGCCATCACCTACCTCGACGGCGAGCAGGGCGTGCTGCGGTACCGCGGCTACCCGATCGATGTGCTGGCCCAGCGCTGCGATTTTGTCGAAACCAGCTATCTGCTGATCTACGGCGAACTGCCCGATCAGCAGCAATTGGACGCCTTCCGCAAGTCGCTCCGGCGGCACACCATGCTGCACGAGGACATGAAGGCGTTCTACAACGGCTTTCCGCGCGACGCCCACCCGATGGCCATTCTCAGCTCGGTGGTGGGGGCGCTTTCGACCTTTTATCAAGATTCGCTCGACCCCCACAGCGAGGAGCAGGTGGAGGTTTCGATCTACCGACTGATGGCCAAGCTGCCCACGATCGCGGCCTTCAGCTACAAGAAGTCGATCGGCCAGCCGTTCATCTATCCGCGCAACGACCTGACCTACTGCCAGAACTTCCTGCAGATGATGTTCGCGGTGCCGAGCGAGCCGTACGAACTCGACCCCGACTTTGTCGAAGCGTTGAACCTGCTGTTGATCGTCCACGCCGACCACGAGCAGAACTGCAGTACCTCGACGGTGCGGATGGTGGGTTCGAGCAACGCCAATTTGTTCGCCTCAGTTTCGGCGGGCATTTGTGCCCTCTGGGGGCCGCTGCACGGCGGGGCCAATCAGGCCTGCGTCGAAATGTTGGAAAAGATCCGCGCCGATGGCGGCAACGTGAAAAAGTACATCGACATGGCCAAAGACAAAAACAGCCACTACCGGCTGATGGGATTTGGCCATCGCGTTTACAAAAACTACGACCCACGGGCGACCATCATCAAAAGCACCTGCGATCGGCTGGTGAAGAAGCTGAAGATCAAAGATCCCATCTTCGACATCGCCCAAGAGCTGGAGGGCGTGGCGCTGTCGGACCCGTATTTCATCGAGCGGAAGCTGTATCCCAACGTCGATTTCTACTCGGGCATCATCTATCGGGCGATGGGCATTCCGGTGCAGATGTTTACGGTGTTGTTCGCCATCGGGCGGCTGCCCGGCTGGATCGCCCATTGGAAAGAGATGCACCACTCGCCGACCAAGCGGATCGCCCGACCCCGGCAGATTTACACCGGTGCCGTCAAGCGCGAATTCGTGCCGCGCGAGAAGCGGTAGGGGGCACAACATAACGGCTGCGGTTTTGACGCCGTGGCGCCCGTCCGCATATACTAGGTAGAAGCAACCGACGTACTGATCGGTGAGGTTTCGGCAATGCAGGATCATATTGTTAATTCTTTGCACGACTTCCATGCTTTCGTAGGGGAACAACTCCAGTTAGGTGTCGGAGAGCAAATGTCTCCTGAGGAAGCATTGCTGCTTTGGCGCGAGCGTCAGGCGACGGTGGCTGCCGTGCGTGAAGGCCTGGCCGACATAGAGGCGGGACGGACCAAACCACTGGATCAATTCCTATCGGATTTCCAAGCGCGGCACGGCTACCCCGACTGATGACCGCCTACCGATTGCATGTTTCGCATTCCTTGAGGCGCGATGTGCGAAAAACAAACTCCGCCTGGACTGGCGTGAGTTGCTCCAGCGCGGCCGCGTCGATCTGGGTCGAGGCGTCGATGTTTGCTCCACAAGCCGACTCAGCGCAGAATGTGGCGCCGAAGAGCGAAGCGCCGCGCAGGTCGGCCCCGCGCAGGTCGGCGCCTGAAAAATCGGCTCCCTCCAGGCCAGCGTTTACGAGCGACGCGCCCGTCAGGTCGGCGTCCTGAAAGTGAGCATTGGTCAGGTTGGCGCCGTCGAAGCACGCCCGACTGAGACGGCTGCCGCGAAAGTCGGCGTCGCGCAGCAGCGCGCTACGTGCATTCAGACCGGTTAGATCATGGCCGCGCGCGTCGAGACTGCGCAAGTTGCGATGCGAGAAATCGCGGCTGGCCAGCGCGGCCTGGACTTCTTGCTTTGATAAATCGGGCGTCATGTACCGCTGCTCTTGCCAGGGATCGGCGGTGTTGTGATAGCCCGCCTCGCGCTCCCAATAACCCAATTGGTCGACCGGCAACAGTTCGATCCGCTCCAACCACTTGAGGCTTTTATAAAAATAGCGGCCGGGCACGACCACGCGCACCGGTCCACCATGCTCGGACGTCAGCGGCCGGCCGTCGGCCTCGAGGGCCACGAGTGTTTGCAGGTCCAGCGCGTCGGCTAGAACCAGCGAGGTCGAGTGATCGCGCTCGCTACGGGCGACGAATGAAATATAGCGGGCCTCAGGCGTCGGACGGGCCAGACGCAGCAGTTCCGTCAGGGACACGCCGCCAAAGCGCATCGCCGGCTTCGACCACCGCGTGACGCAATGGATATCGACGGTTTGTTCAATCCACGGCAAAGCGCGCAACCCGGCGAGATCGATCTTTTGCTCGCGCTCGACGCAACCGTGGATCGAGAGGGTCCACTCGATCGGCCCTGGAGCCGGCGTTCGCTCGCCGACCAACGGCCATTTGCCCGGCGCGGCGAGTTGTTGTCCTGGGGGAAGAGGAAAAGATTGCATGGTCCACGTA
>DATFDL010000038.1:0-8105 GCA_035252155.1 Pirellulales bacterium
GCCAGTGGCTTTTTTGGTCAAGGTCCGCACGCGCTCGCGGAGGGCTTCGACTTCCGATTGCCGCTCGCGTTGCTGCGTGGTCAACAACTCGATGATCCGCTCGGCGTGCTCGCTCTCGCTGTCTTGATGCAATGAGAGATATTCATCGACGACCGAGTTGACCACCAGCGACGTCGTCTCAGGGTCGTGTGCCTGAAACGTCACCTGGCACAGCTCCGACCGTCCAATAAACTTGACCTTCACGCCCTTGGCCAGCCACTGCTCGACGGGCACTTCGCCAAAACCGCTTTTTTCTTGTCGCCGGATGATTTCGGGCTTGGCCGCCACCCGCGAGAGCACGATCGGGCTGCGTAAGGTTTCGAGCTGCGTCTCGGCGTATGCATCGGAACCGCTCTTTTGCTGCGGAAACGCGATGAAGTCGGGCCGCTCCTTGATGACCACCAAGCCCACCGCTTCGAAGACGGGCTTGAACGTCACGTAGACCCCCGTGCCCGCCGCGGCGGCCAACACCGCGCCGGCCAGCGAACATTGCCACCACCAGCAGCGCAGCGCCGTCAGTGCTTCGGCGATGATCGCGTTGTGCCCGGTCTGCGGCGGCAACACCAACTCGGCGCCGGTCGCGAGACCGTTCGATTGTGCAGGGTGATGCATCACTTAACGGAGGATGGCCTTCCTAGGCCGTCCCACCCTACGGCCGTGTGAAGCCAAGTCGATCATGCGGCGGAGGGCGGCATGCTTCGATGCAGCAGATCGGTAGCCGAGACCGTTTGTCGCTCGACAATCAACCGACCGACATACCAAAGCCAACCGGCCAGCAAGACGGCTGCGACCGGCAGCATCAGCCAACCGGCGAAATCGTGCGAAAAGCGATGGGCCGCCTCGCCCGAAACTTTCACATGCAGCAGGCCAGTCAGCGTAATTCGCAGGGCGTTGGCCAAGACGGCCACCGGCGCCACCGCGGCCACCAGCGCACAGCGCGTCCACCAGGGTTTGTTGACCAGGGCGTCATAAACAAAGGCCAGCGCGCAAATCGAGATGAAAATTCGCAGGCCGCTGCACGCCTCGACGACGTTCAACCGGACGTCGCCCAGCAGCACCACGTTGCCTTCGCGGATGGCGGGCTCTCCTAGCGTCTGTAGAAACCAGCAACTTAAGCGGCTGGCGATGTTCTGCAATGGCGAGCTCAGCAGTGTCTCCGCGCGGAACGGCAGCGGAATCATGAATCCCAGAAAAACCACCGCCGGCGTCGCCCACCACAACATTCGCCGCCCGGCGAGCATCCAGATGGCTCCCGCCACCCAGAGCGGCAGCGACCAACCTTCGATGGCGTCGATGTAGCATAGACTGCCTGCGGTACGCACCGCCACGCTGAACAACAGCAAGAGCAGACCACCCCAGGCGAAGCCCGCCGCACGGCCTGGCATGCTCGCCCGACGCGACCAGAGCAGGTAGCCCGCCACCGGCACCACGAAATAGCCGTGCGAATAGTCGGGCACCGTTTCCCAGGCCGTGACCAAGTGGCCCAGCACGGGCCAATATGACCACACAAACGCGGCGATCAGCAGCGCGGCGACGCTGTACGAGCGCCAGTTCCACTCGATGGGCAGGGTGATCGGCTTGGGCGCACGGTCCACCGCTCCGTGAGAGATTGCCCCCTTGCGAGGCAGCGGCGCTGCGAAAGAACGGCTGTCGTTTGCCGAGCGCGTGGCGCGATCGTGCGCCGAATGTTTGCGTCGTTTCGCCATTTTTTTGCGAATCTACCCCGGTGGATCCGGCGGCTGTAGCCGGCCGCACTCGGCGCGAACTCCGTCCCCGTGAGCGGCACGCATCCACCTGCCGTTCAAGCGGTACGGGTTGCCAAGGCGCGTATCCTTGCCCAGCTTGAGCAAAGACTTACGGCGTTGCTTCGACGACCCACAAATCGTAAATCAGCCGGCGGGCGGGGCTGCTTGCCGCGCGGACACCGGTGATTGCACCTGTCGAAGCACGCCAAAACATTGGCATCAGTGCTTCGAGCCAAGTTGCCTATGGGGAGATACAATACCCACAAATGAGCGGTTGTCAAATTATTTTTTTGCGGATTGTCATCTTGATTTTAAGGCGGTCGCGCAAAGCTAGGCAGCGCAAGAGAATTTGGGATGCAGGCAAAAAAGAAATGGCTGGTGTTCCGCAGGATAAGAGGTTGGTGGTCAGGTCAGAATTATCGTCGGACCGCGTGTAGGTGCCACGGCATCCGCCGCGGCGCGGATAGCCCCATGCGGACGCGCGGCGCAAATCGCCGCGGCGGACGCCGTGCGACGCCGAGCCCAAGAGCAGATCCGCACGGCGTCCGTCGCAGCGAACCGCGCTGGTGCGTATGTCCACGTCACTTGCGCTGCGACGGATGCCGTGGCACCCAGGCAAATTCAACGCCGGCTGCGAAACCAGGCGACGAACTCGCGCACGCCCTCTTCGAAGGACACCTGCGGCTCGTAATCCAGCAACCGCCGGGCCTTGGTGAGATCGGCGTACGTAATGGGCATTTCGCCCGGTTTTTCGGGTTGGCGGTCGATTTGGGCCTGTTTGCCCAGCGCCGCCTCGAGGGTGGCGATCACCTGGCGCAATTCGATTGGCTCGGCGTGGCCCAGATTGATCGTTTGCCCCACAGCGCTCGGTCGGTCGAGCGCCGCCAGCAGGCCCGCGCAGAAATCGCTGATGTACGTAAAGTCACGGCGCACCGTGCCGTCGCCAAACAGCGGCAATTTGCGGCCCGATTCAACGGCGTCGGTCCAAATCGAAAGCGCCAAGTCGGGCCGCAGCCGCGGCCCATAGACGCTGAACGGCCGCACGCAGACTACCGGAACGCCGTGCAGCCCGTGATAGGTCCAGCCAAATACCTCGGCCGCCCGCTTGCTTGCGCCATAAGGACTTAGCGGCACGCCCAAAGGGGCGTCCTCGACGAACGGCGCCGCGGCCGACTGCCCATAAACCGTCGACGACGAGATCACAAGGAACCGCTCGACTGGGTGCTGCCGAGCCGCTTCGAGCAATGCCAGCGTGCCGCCGACGTTGGTCTGCTGATAGATCATCGGATCAGCGACGCTCGGCCGCACGCCCGCATACGCGCCCAGATGCACGACGTGCGAGACGTGATAATCGTCAAACAACTGTCGCATGGCAGCCGCTTCGCAAAAGTCGGCCTCAACGAGGGTTACGCGCGCGTCGCGTGCGAAGCCGGCGATGTTGGCTCGTTTGACGTCCGGATTGTAAAACCGGTTAAAGTTGTCGAGGCAGATGATTCTTTCGCGGCCCTCCTCCAGCAACCGCTCGATAAAGTGACTGCCGATGAAGCCCGCCCCGCCAGTAACCAGAATGGAACTCGTTTTCATAGAGTGGGTTGTGGTTTATTGGAGGATGGCCTTCCAGGCCGTCCTACCCGCGCTTAAATATCCGCCGAAGCTTTAAAATGCCCGCCGGAGACAGCAGCGTACCCTGTGACACAGGATTTTGAACAGAAGGCAACGAAGGAAACGAAGGTCGGAAATCAAGGCGGCTGACCGTTTTCGAGCATTTCCGCCTCTTTTTTCTTCGTTCCCTTTGTTTCCTTCTGTTCAAATTCTTTCTGTCTGCTAGAGTGGCGAAGCCGAGCGTACAGCCCAAGGCGGTCACTGGACCGCCTAGGAAGGCCATCCCTCCGAAGCGTGTCAAATTCCCGAAATTATTTTCAGCCGCCTCTTGACAATGCCCCGAAGCCGGGTAAAGTATGCCTTGTTGAAAAGCGGTTCTGGGGGCAGGATCCGCCGAATTCGTCGAAGGCCGACCCACCATGCTCCGAACCCTCAAGCAATGCCCGCTGGCTGTTGGTAGCCGCACGCTGGCCGCGTGGGTGGTGGTTGCTTTGTTCGTTTCGTGCTCCGCCCGTTCTTTGCAGGCGGCGGTCATTGTCTGCGATGACCAAGGCCTTTGCACGATGGCCGCCGCGCAGGACCAAACGCCTACGCCGCAAGACAAATGCAACGACGGCGATAATCGCCAATCCCCGAATCTTGTTTTGAGCTTGTTCGAAGCCGCCTCCTCATCGGCCATGGATGGCGGCATGACTAGCACGCCCGTCGCTGGTGCTACGGCGGTTGCAGTCGCTTACCTTACACCCGTTTCCGCCCCTCAATCGTTGCTGGTCGTCTGGCTGGCCGGTGGACAGTGCCCTTCTTTGCCCGCCTTACTCCCTTCTGGGCTATTCCGCCCACCTCGGTTGCTCGTTGGATAAATCTGTTTAGCGCTGCGCATCTGGTTCGAGCTTTGGGGCTCAGCGATGTGCAGGCGAACTCGTTCCAACGTTCCAGTTTCACTTTTGAAGGGATCTTTCAATGAAATCAACCAATAGGATTTGTTCCGCCTTGGCGATCGCCGTGCTGCTGCTGGCGACTCGTCCGGCGAGCGCCGATTTTGAGATTCGTCTCTCTGACAACAACTTTTCGACGTACAGCACAGTCGTGGATAACACCAATAATGCGGCTGGGGGTACGACGCTCACGGGTAGCTTTAATGGCTTCACGTATTCGTTCTTGAATGGAACTTCAAACTCGCCAGGTAGCGACGTCAAAGCTGTTCTGGATTCGAGCACGGCGAGCATTACGAACAACAACTCGACAACGGAGACTTTATACATCAGCATTGGTGCGCAAGATTTCACGGCGCCTGTCACACCTCCGGCGCTCATCCTATCGAGCCATATCGGCACGACGGTAATTACGGGGCAACCGGGCGACACTCTCACTTTTCAAAGTTTCGTCGACACTGCCAACGGTCAGAATACTACAACCGGGTATACCCCCGGACCCCAGTCGCTAAATCTTCAGGGTCCTAACAGCCCCAAAAGCGACGCTTACGCGGCGATCGCGTCGTTATCAGCGAATTACTCGATGACCGAGTATTTCAAGGTAACACTCGCCGCCGGCGACAGCTTCAATTTTTCCACAAACACCCAGGTATCAACCCCTGAGCCGGCTAGCATGACTCTCTGGGGACTGGGATTGGCCGTATGCGGACTCGTCGCTCGTCGGCGCCGCCGCGTTTGAAAGCGCGGTTTGCAGTTCTAGTGGAATGCCAAGTCTCGAAATGAAAAGCGGGAGGGCGCGACGCCCTCCCGCTTTTTTTGCGGCTTGTGGCGCTACCGCCGGCATTCACTGAAGATCGGCAGTGAGTGAGCGAGTCGTGGCGAAACCCGTTACCGGTCAATCGAAGAACAATCCGCTGAGCACGGCGTTGACTCCGCCTACGTGCGTGAATACCAACCGCACATGCCCGCTCAGCTTCCAGACAAGGTATTCACCGCTAACGAAATTCGACACGGAATGTGTATCGAGCGTTGCTCCGGTGGCGGCGTCGAGCACGCTCACCTGTTCGGTGCGTCCGCCCGAGTCCCAGTCGAGCAAATAGGCCGCGACCTGGTGGGTTTTGCCGTCGGTCAAATTCAGATCGACGGTAAAATTGTTGGCCGCATACCAGGTGGCCGCGATGCGGTCGGTGGGGCTACCGACCTTCTGCAAGGCTCGAGCATCAGTGGTCGATGACGCCCAAACCCAATTCTGTTGGCCACTCACCGAAAGTTGGGCGTAACTAGGCAGATTCACGGCATTGTCGAAGACATCGTATCCCGCGGAACCGTATTTTCCTTGCCATGTTCCCGATGTGGTTGTATCGGCAGTGACAAACAAGGCCGAGCCCGGATTGCTGGCTGGCGGCGTGATGTTGCCGAAGAACAGCCCGCTCAGCACCGCGTTCGCACCCGATAGTTCGGTGATGCGCACTTGGACGTGGCCGCCAACCGTCCAGGTGAGATACTCGCCGTTGCCAAACGATGAGGCCGTCTGGGTGTTCAACACGCTTCCGGTCGAAGGGTCGACGAGGTCAACTCGCTCCGAGCGGCCGACGCCGTCCCAGTCCAATAAATAAAGCGAGACCTCGTGCGTCTTACCATCAGTCATGGTGACGTCGATCGTGAAGCTGGTCGGCGAGTACCAGGTGGCGGCGATGCGGCCCGTCGGATCGCTCGCCTTCTGCAAGGCCCGGCTGTCGCTGGTCGATGCCGCCCAGACATAACTCTGTTGGCCGCTGACGTTGACGCGGGCGTAGCTGGGATAACTAGCGGCGTCACCGACGACGTTGTACCCATCGGGGCCATACGCGTTTTGCCAGTTGCCTTCGGTCGTGCCATCGCTCTGTACGAACGAGGCCGAGGCAGGCGCGTGGATGTTGCCAAAAAACAACCCACTGACCACGGCGTTGGGGCCGGACGTGGCGGTGATTCGCAATTGCACGTGCCCGCCGAACTTCCAGGTCAGGTATTCGCCGCCGCCAAATCCTGAAACCGTTTGGCTGTTCAGAACCGCCCCTGACGAAGGGTCGATGACGTCGACGCGCTCGGACCGCCCAAGCTGATCCCAGTCAAGCAGATAAAGCGAGACTTCGTGCGTGTTTTCGTCGGTTAAATTGACATCCAGCGTAAAGCTCGACGGCGAGTACCAAGTGGCGGCGATGCGATCGGTGGTGCTGGTGGTTTTCTCCAGCGCGCGGGCGTTCGAGGTCGAAGCCGCCCAGACATAACTCTGCTCGCCGCTGGCAGAGACTTGGGCGTAGGTGGGATAACCGGCGCCGCTGCCGATGACGTTGTAGCCGTCAGAACCATACGCGTTCTGCCAATTGCCCTGGGTGGTGGAATCGCTTTGAACAAACGAAGCCGAAGCGGGCGTCGTGGCTGCGGGCTGGCCAAAAAACAAGCCGCTGACGACGGCGTTGGGGCCCGACAAACTGGTGAATCGCAAATCAACGTGGCCGCCAAGCGTCCACCGCAGGTATTCGCCGCCGCTAAAGTTCGCCGCCGTCTGGCTGTCCAGCACGGTACCGGTGGTCGCGTCGAGAACATCGATTCTTTCAGACCGCCCAAGCTTGTCCCAGTCGAGCAAATAGAGCGCAAGTTGATGTGCGCTCCCGTCGGTCAGATTGACGTCGAGCGTAAAGCTGGAGGGCGCATACCAGGTGGCGGCGATGCGATCGTTTAGATTAGTTTCTTTCTGCAATGCCTGAGCGGCGCTGGTCGAACTTGCCCAAACGTAGTTCTGGTTTCCGCTTGTGGAAACTTGGGCATAGCTGGGATAACTGGCGGCGTCGCCGATGACATTGTAGCCGTCGGCACCGTAAGTTCCGTGCCAGGTCCCCTGCGTGCTGGCATCGGCAGCAACAAACGAGGCGGTTGCGGCGGACGTGATGGTGACGGCGGACGCTTCGCCCGACTTGGCGCTTTCCCCCGCAGAGTTCAGCGCCGTGACCTCGTAGTAATAAGTCGTGCCAGCCGGCAGGCCTTTGTCGACGTAGGAAGTCCCTGTAACTCCGGTTGCAATTGGTGTGGCCGCCTCGCCGCCGCTGGTTGTGCCGCGGTAGACGTTATATGTGCTTGCGCCAGTCGCGGCGGTCCACGACAGGCTAATCTGGCCGCCGCCTCCCGTGGCAGTCAGGCCGGTGGGAACAGCCGAAATCGTCGTGGCAGACACCTCGGCAGACTTGGCGCTTTCCCCCGCCGAGTTCACCGCCGTGATTTTGTAGTAATAAGTCGTGCCAGCCGGCAGGCCTTTGTCAACGTAGGAAGTCCCTGTGACTCCGGTTGCGATTGGCGTGGCCGCCTCGCCGCCGCTGGTGGTGCCGCGGTAGACGTCATACGTGCTTGCGCCAGTCGCGGCGGTCCACGACAGGCTAATCTGGCCGCTGCCTCCCGTGGCAGCCAGGCCGGTGGGAGCTGTCGGCACAGTCGATGGCGCCGCGACATGCCATACGAGCAATTCGTGCGAATCTGGCAAGAGCAAGTAATAATTGTCGGTGGTTGGGTTAAAATAACTTCCCCAGAGGTCGCCCGCGCCGGCCGTTGGGGGCGAGCCGCCCAACGTGCCCAAAGAGGCGATTGAGCTCGGTGCGACTTGGAGCGTCGCGGTGGTAGCCGTGCCGTTTTTGACGGCTGTGGCGGCGTTGAGGACATCCTGATAATTCACAAAGTAGGCGTTGACCTGCCATTGGTCGGCGTGGAAGCCTCGGTCAGTGAGCTGCGTGTCCGCCAGCGGTTGCCCGGGATTGAC
>DATFDL010000039.1:0-5696 GCA_035252155.1 Pirellulales bacterium
GAAGCGAGACGCCGCGCGATCAGGCGTCGGATTTTTTGGAAGTCGAGCGGGAAGAGAGCGATGAGGCGGTCGCCGATTTCCTCGACGACATTGAAGCGACGCCTGCCGGAGATGTGGACGAAGCCGAGGGAACTGAGCAACGCGAGTCCGGCGAAAAGCGCCGGCGGGGCCGCCGCCGCGGGCGAGGTCGTGGCCGCCGCCGCGACACGCCGCGAGACGACGTTCAGGCCGCGGCCGAGCGAACGGCCGCCCAGGACGACGACATGCTCGACGAGCTGGCGGCCAGCGGGGCCCCGCGCCACGACCGCGACGAGATTGCCGACGACGACCTGGCGGAGGTCCAGGCGGAGGGCGACGCGAACGACGACGGCGAACAGGACGACGCTGAGATGCGTCCCAGCCATCGCGCCATTCCAAGTTGGCAAGAAGCGGTCGGCATGATCGTGGCCGGCAATATGGAGTCGCGCGCTAAAAACCCGCATGCCGGCTCCCAGCGCCCCCGTGGCCGTGGAGGTCGCGGGCGTGGTCGCGGCCGAGAGCGACGATGAGTTCCATTTTGGATTTTGGATTTTGGATTTTGGTTTTTCGAGCGCCGCGAGGCCGTGCGCATAGCGGTAATCGATCGCATTCCGCGTCAATCCAAAATCCAAAATCCAAAATCCAAAATTGCCTCACGTTGCTCCTCGGCATTCTCATCCTTCCCGGCTGCGGTGCGTCGGCGGGGGCCGACAGCAAAAGCCCGCGGGTCTATCGCATCGCCGTTATTCCCAAGGGCACGACGCACGAGTTTTGGAAGTCGGTCCATGCCGGCGCCGAGCAGGCGGCCAGGGAGGCCGGCCACGTCGAGATCCTCTGGAAAGGCCCGCTGCTGGAGAACGATTGCGAGGGGCAAATCAACGTTGTCGAGGATTTTCGCGTGCAACGCGTCGACGGCATCTGCTTGGCGCCGCTCGACTCGCAGGCCCTGATCAACTCAGTACGGGCGGCCCGAAACGACGGAATTCCCACCGTGATTTTCGACAGCGGATTGATCGACACGCGGCCGATCGTCAGCTATGTGGCTACCGACAATTACCGCGGCGGAGCGCTGGCGGCCGAGCGGCTCGCCGAAGTGCTGCACGGCCGTGGAAACGTGATCTTGATGCGCTATCAACCCGGCAGCGAAAGCACCGAACAGCGGGAAGCCGGTTTTTTAGACACGATTCGCGATCGATATCCGGGGCTGACCGTGTTATCGTCGAATCAGTATGCCGGCACCACGCCCGAGATCGCGCTCGATAATTGCCGGCAGATCCTCTTCAAGTACCGCAAGGAGGTCAACGGCGTGTTCACGGTCTGCGAGCCGAATAGTACCGGCATGCTGCGGGCGCTCGAAGACAGTGGGCTGGCCCGCAAGGTGCATTTCATCGCGTTCGATCCCAACGATCGGCTGATCCACGCCATGTCCGAGGGTGAGGTCGACGGCATCGTGCTGCAAGACCCCGTGCAGATGGGCTACCTGGCGGTCAAAACCGTGCTCGAACACTTGCGTGGCAAGCGCGTGGAAGAACGGATCGACACCGGCGAATACGTCGCGACGCCGCAAAACATGCGCGAGCCGAAGTTCGACGCTTTGCTGCATCCGGTGCAGTGGTAGAACGGAATGAATTCCGTTCTACGAACCCATTTCCTGAACGGTCCGCGCCAGGCTGATTTCCTCTTTTTCGCGCTCGGGGTTTTCCGCCAGCAGACGCAACGAGGGATCGATGAGGTCTTCCAACCATTGGCCGATCCGCACGGCTTGCGGCCGCTCGGTGTATCGCTCGAAGGCATTGAGAAACACCTCTTCCACCGCGTCATTGACCGACAAGCCGTTGCCAAGCTGCGTTTGCAATTCCGGATAGCGATTGATCCAGCGTGTGGTCCGCTCGCGTACCGGCCCTTCGTAGACAAACGCCGCCCGGCGAAAGGCGGCATAGTCGCCGTCGCGGGCCGCTCGTTCCAGCGAATCGCCATCGGGAGCGGCCACCGGGACGACCTCGCGGCGTGTGCCTTCTGCTTGCTTGGCCATTTCGGGCTTGTTGCCCAGATCGTCGAAATAACCGCGCAGCTTGGCCACCAATTTCCGCACGCACCGCAAAAAGGCCGGATGCACGTGGGCGTCGTGGTCGCCGGTAAACAGCGTGCGGCCCGTCAGCACCAGGCTAGCCTTCACCTGAAACTCATTCGATCGCTCGTGCCGGGCAACGAATAAATAGAGATCGGCCACGGGAAAGTCGGCCACCATCGTCCGCAATACGCCTAGATTGGCCTCGATCTTGGCGATCTCGTCGGGCCGCAGCTTGCAATTTTTTGTATCGAGTTCGATCCGCAGGTTGTTTTTGCCGTTGACAGCAGCCATTTCGATTCCTCCTGAGATTGGTCCGAACCCAGCATTGGTGGGCAATTGGCGTGCCCGTAGCGTCGTCTTTCGCTCGGCGAAAGAAACGCTATTTGTCGCTTCAAACGCGGCCTATTCCGCAGCCTCGAAAACGACTCGGCCGCCGACGATGGTGAGCACCACCGTTGTTTCGGCAATGCGGTCGCGCTCGGCCTCGTCGAAGATGTCGCGTGAGAGCGCCACCAGGTCGGCCAGCTTGCCTGGCATGAGCGAACCCAGCTCGTGCTCCCGCCGCAGGGCGTAGGCCGAGCCGAGCGTGTAGGCTTGCAGCGCCTCGGTCACGCTGATGCGCTGCTGGGCATACCAGCCCTCGGGATGCCGGCCGTCGAGCGTGCGGCGGTTTACGGCGGCGTCGATGCCCAAGAGCGGATCGAGCGGGGCCACCGGCCAGTCGGAGCCAAACGCCAAGCGCACGCCGTGGTCGAGAAACGAACGGAAAGCGTACGACGTTGCGCAGCGCTCGCGACCAATGCGGCCTTCGGCCCAGCGGCCGTCGTCGATCACGTGATAGGGCTGCATCGACGCGATCACTTCGCCCGTGCGGAACCGCTCAAAATCGTCGGGCCGCACATGCTGGGCGTGCTCGATGCGAAAGCGGCGATCGCGCGGGCCGTTCGTTTCCGCGGCCGCGGCGAAGGCGTGGAGCGCCGCCGAGTTGGCGTGGTCGCCGATCGCGTGTACCGCGACGGCGAGTCCCGCGTTGTCGGCGGCCGTCACCAACTCGGCCAGCCGGGGCGGCGACGTCACAAAGACGCCTGTGCTCTGCGGCTCGTTCAGGTAAGGCTGCCACATTTTGGCCGTGCTCGACCCCAGCGAGCCATCGCAAAAACCTTTCAGCCCGCCGATGGTCAGCCACGGGCCGCCAAACTTTGCGCGTAGGCCCAACTCGGCCAGCTCGCGCCATGCCTCCAAGGGCCAACGCAAATGGATTCGCGCGGTGAGCTGTTGCTCGGTGGCGAGCCGCTGATAGCAGCGAAACAACCGGCGACGCTCGCCGGCCGCAAGACCCGCCATATCATCGAGGCTCGTCACGCCCATGCGCCGGGCGTGGTCGAGGGCGGCGCCGACCGCAGCGGCCAACTCTTCGTCGTTTAGCGGTGGAATCAGGTCATCGACCAGACTCATGGCCGTATCGCGCAGCAGCCCGGTCGGCTGCCTGGTGCGCGGATCGCGCATGATCTGGCCGCCCGCGGGGTCGGGCGCGGCCTCGCCGATGTTCGCTAACTGCAACGTGCGCGAATTGACCAGCGCCATGTGCCCGTCGTATCGCCGCAACAGGCACGGCCGGTCGGGCACATAACGGTCGAGCATAGCGGCCGTGGGCAGCTTGCCGCCGAAGGTGCGGTCGTGATCCCAATTGCCGCCCAGCAGCCAACGGCCCGGCGGCAGCTTGCGAGCGAACTCACGCAGCCGCGCGCCAAACTCGGCCTCGTCGCGAGCATCTTTCAGATCGACCGAGCGAAGTTGCAGTCCACCGGACAGCAAATGAACATGGCTGTCGCCAAAGCCGGGCACGACGCGCCGCCCTTCCAGCCGAACGACGCGCGTGTCGGGGCCGATGTGCGCCTTGATTTGCTCATCGGGGCCGATCGCCAGGATCTTGTCTTGCCAGATGGCGACGGCTTCGGCTTCGGGCTGCCGCGAGTCGGCCGTCCAGATTTTGCCGCCCGTGAGCACCAAGTCGGCGGGAGGAGACGCAGACGGCGTCTCGCAAGCTAGAAGTAAAAGTGCGCCGACAATTGACGCCATTAAGGCACCTCCGGGTTCAGGACCGTCAGTCCCTCGGCGGCTGCAATCAAACAAAGATTACTGTCAGCGGATACGAAGGCGTCCAATGGCGCACCAATATGTACGAGCGCCACTGCGCGCTGAATCGCATCGAGCGTGCGGAGACGGGACGTCAGACCATGCCTCAATAATAGCTGCTGTGCTAGATGGAAGTGAGCCGCCGTAACCGGTGCAACCTCCCAGACATTGGACACAACGTCTGCCAGAAACCGCCCTCGCGCCGATTGAAACTCAGCGGCGGTGATCGCGCCTTCGCGCACTAAACGGGCAATAACAGAGTGAAGTTCGACAACGCCGAGATCAGAGATGATGTGGCGAGAACCGGTTTCCGCGAGTAGTGTGTCTACGGTTGCGGTTCCAACTTCGGTCCGGTAATGCTTGGCAAACGCGCTGGTGTCAAAGAAGCGGATGGCCAATTAGCCTCCTCGAGGTCAACGTTCGTTGCGCTCCGCATGCACGATCTGCGCGATTGTTCGAGGGGTCCTACCAAGAGCCCGGCGCACGGATTCGAGACTCACGCTCGGGTCCGCATCAGCGAGCCAATCGGTAGATCCAGAATTATCATCGATCGTCACAGTTAGCCGTTGACGCTCCTGAAATTGGCGAGAAAGATCCTCCAAGGGACGCAAAACGCCATTTTCATAAATGACCTGAATTTGTTCACGCATCGCATTTCGCCCCGCTGGGGGAAAAGTTTGTTGATTTAGTCTTTCCTAAGCGTGTGCCGGAAACAGCCGGCTCGCTACGACGTATGGGCGAACTGCTGCGAAAGTGCGGGAAACAGGACTTGAACCTGCACGACCGGTAAGGGTCACCAGGCCCTCAACCTGGCGCGTCTGCCAATTCCGCCATTCCCGCGGAGCAAGGCCAAATTGCCTTCTCTTTGAGTCTAAATATTCGGGGCGGCTCGTCAAGTTCCGCGTAGAACGGAATTCATTCCGTTTTTCTCGTGGGCAAACGGAATGAATTCCGTTTTACGAGCGAAACGGAATGAATTCCGTTCTACGACGCTGTCGCGTTAGGAAACCGCCCGTTGCCAGGCGTCGGGCAGCAGGTGGGCGCCGATCACCAGCCGGGGCGTGTGCCGACCGCCATGCTGATCGCGGTCCCAGACCTCGACCCACAACTCCCAAGTGACCGGCCAACTGGCGAAGAGCAGTTGCTCGCGTTCAAAAGCTTCGGGTCGCGTGACGGCATGCCAAACGTCGGTTTCGGGCGGCGGGTCGTCGTCGCGCAGGTCGTAACAGCGCACCAATTGGCCCGACTCCGACCAGACGCACAGGCCACGCTCGGTGACTTCGTATCGCGTGGACGGCTCCAGGGCGGCTTCGATCTGTTCGTGAACCAGCTCGACGCCCGACATTTTATAGAAGCCCGTGATGGCGTCAGCCAGCGCCTGGCGCGGCGCGTCGGACAGTTGCCCGCTCCAGCCCGGCTCGACGATGCGGGCCACCAGCCAGCCGGCCTGTTCGTCGAGCGAGATGCGCAA
>DATFDL010000040.1:0-17677 GCA_035252155.1 Pirellulales bacterium
CACCAGTCCCGTGCCCCACGACATGTTCTGGTTGGTGTCCGAGCTTCCTCCGAACATCATCCATTTGTTGCCGGTGATCGACGCCAGTTGCGGCGGCGCGGCCGTGATCTCGCTTTTCACCTGATCGGAGCCGACGGAGGCCACGACTCCCCAGGGGCCGTGAATCACGGGCTTGCCGGTGTTTAACGTGACGTAGGCCAGCACCTGCTGATTCAAGTCATTGGCGTTGTAGTAGCTGCCATAACTGATCCACAGCCTTTGCGTGGCGTCGTCCCACCACAGACCCTCCATTCGCACTTCGGCGCCGGAGGTTTGGAGGAGATTGTTCGGGTCGATATTGCCCCAATCTTTTACGAGGTTGAAGGCGCCGCTTGCGCCTGTATTGGAGTATTCAACGAGGTCGAACGGTCCTTGGCCGGCATTGCTGATGGAAAAAAACGTATTGGTTTCGGGGCGGTACGCCAGCCCGGAATACCACTGGTACTGGTCCAGTGACTGAGCGCCGAGATAGGTGAAATCGGAGGGGTTGAGATTGCTCATGCCGGACGGCGGCGGCGTGGTGCTCAAGGGGGCCACGGGGGCGGTATTCGTGAAGGTTTGAGTGCCCGAGAGCATCTGGCGCGATTCAAGCCGCTCGAACGACAAACGACGGCGTAACATAGGGCCATCCTTTAGCGCGGCGAAACTAGGCCCCGGGTTCCACCAAAATTGATGTCAATTTGCATTTTGTTTGCTATAATCGTTGATGCGTCCCGTGGGACGAGAGGTGAAAGTGAACATGAGGGGCCATCGGCTTTACTGTGCTGTCGGGCCAGCGAGTTCTCGCTGGGGTGTTCACTGCCGGCCAATGCTGGTATTGACCAAGCCGAAAACTGTTTGATAGCGCGGCGGCCAACAGGGTCTTCCGCGAGCCGGCATGCGGACAAGCTCGATGGGTATGTTTTCCAAGCCATGTTCCGGCGGTTTCTTGAAAAAGTGAGCGATTTGCCCCAAGGCCGGCCTACGGCGGTCGCCGCTTGCGCGCAGCGCGACATTGACCGAGAGACATGAGTGCTATCGAGCGAAAAATCTACGCACGGTAGCGGTTGAATTAGCGGTTGCCACGGCGGCCACCACCGTCCTTCGCGGCGTTGCCAACCGAGGCTTGAAGTGCCAGCGCTCCCCTGACTAGCGCGGCAACCTGATCTCCGTTCGTCGCGAATCCGCCCAACGGCTAGCAAAAGGTATGCCTCACTGCCTCCGGCCTTGCCCAACCAGCCCGTGAGCACGAGGAAAGCGGCGAACCTGTTGGTCCGAGAATGCTCCGAACGATTAAAGCTACAGAAAATCCGCGAGAGGGTCAATGCAAATTGTAAGATTCTGGGGCAGGTCCGGGAACTTCAAAAAACCGTGCGGGCGATTGCAATACCGCCACGACTCCTCGCGATTGGAATGGCCGCCCTCGCCGCACCACAAGTTTGCCGGTCATCTCAGAAAGCCTCAAATCAAAAATGGTTGCAAAACCTCCATTCGCTGCTTGACTTTCGATCTGTGCCGACTTTAATGTAGCCCAGTTCAAGCGACTGCCGATTCGCTTAAGGCAGTGTTCAGGGAATTCGCGGGGCGGCCGGTTGGGACCATGACTGGGCTGTTGGCTCTGCTTCGCCGCTTACTGGTGCCCCGCCAGCGGCATTTCCGTCGACCGCCCCATCTTCGAACGATTCTCGGCGCGGAGCTACTCGAACTCCGCACGCTTCTGGCGGTCAATCCAATCGTTGCCGAAAACCAGTTGCCCGGCACGCCCGAGAGCCAGTGGGACATCGTCGGTATGGGCGACCAGTCGATTCAGGGCTACACGACCGATATCAGTTACGACGTCGGCCAGACGGTGCAGTTCAAGATCGACACCGACTCGGCTCACTACCGGCTCGACATCTATCGAATGGGCTACTATCAGGGCGACGGCGCCCGACTCATCACCTCAATCGACGAGCAGTTGAGCCGGCCCCAGATCCAGCCTGACCCGATCACCGATCCGGCCACGCAAGCCAACGATTACGGCGACTGGTCGGTTTCAGCCACCTGGAACATTCCCGCCACGGCGGTTTCCGGCATTTACTTCGCCAAATTGGTCCGCGAAGACAATCTCGATCCGGGCGGGGCCAGTCATGTGGTGTTCATCGTCCGCAATGATGCAAGCCATTCCGACGTCATGATGCAGGCGTCGGTGACTACCTGGGAAGCGTACAACTCGTATGGCGGCAACAGCCTTTATGCACCCAGTCTGGATCAGCGCGCCTTCGCAGTCAGCTTCAATCGACCGTTCGATACTCGCGCGACCAATTGGGTGAGCTGGGTGTTCAGCAACGAATATCCGACGATCCGTTTTTTGGAGTCGAATGGTTATGACGTCACCTACTCCACGGACGTCGACACCGACCGCTATGGTTCGCTGCTCAAGAATCACAAGATTTTTCTATCGGTCGGCCACGACGAGTATTGGTCGGCTCAGCAGCGCGCCAACTTGCAGGCGGCGCGCGATGCAGGAGTCAATCTGGCGTTTTTCAGCGGCAACGAAGTCTTTTGGAAGACCCGCTGGGAAGACAGTTTCGACGGTTCGAACACGGCGTATCGGACCATGGTCTGTTATAAAGAGACATTGGACGGTACACCCACCGACCCGGCAGATCCACCGATTTGGACCGGCAGCTGGCGCGATCCGCGTTTCAGTCCTCCGGCCGACGGCGGCCGACCGGAAAACGCCTTGACGGGCACGCTGTTCATGGTCAACAGCTATCGCAGCGACTCGATTCAAGTGCCCCAAAGCGACGGGCTGCTGCGGTTCTGGCGCAATACAAGTATCGCCACCATGCTGCCCGGACAGGTGGCCACTTTGCCGGCTGGAATCTTGGGCTACGAATGGGACGTTGACGCCGACAATGGCTTTCGCCCGGCGGGCGAATTCGACTTGTCGCACACCACAATTTCACTCTCCTCGGAATACTTGCTCGATTACGGGGGCACGTTCGGCGCGGGGACCGCCACGCACAGCCTCGCGGAGTATCGCGCTGCCAGCGGAGCTTTGGTGTTCAGCGCGGGGACCATTAATTGGGGTTGGGGCCTCGATAGCTACCACGATGGCTACCTTGGCTACGGCTATTACGGTACCGCAGACGTCCGAATCCAGCAGGCGTGTGTAAACCTGTTTGCTGACATGGGCGTCCAGCCCGGCAGCCTGGTGGCAGGCTTAGTTGCTGCGACCCAATCGAACGACCATACGCCGCCCGTCTCGCACATCACCTCGATAGCGCCTGGCTTCGCGTTCGTTCAAACCGGCGGCACGTACACGCTGAGCGGCACCGCGGCCGATAGCGGCGGCGGAGTGGTGGCCGGCGTCGAAGTTTCGACCGACGGTGGCGCTACGTGGCATCCCGCGGTCGGACGAGATTCATGGACATATTCTTGGACCGCCGACACGGCCGGCGCCACGACCATTCTCAGCCGGTCGGTCGACGACAGCGGGAACCTCGAAACGCCTTCCGACGCCGTCGCGGTGACGGTTGTCAACGGCGCCACGACGCCGCCGCAAATTATCGATGCAACCGCGACCATCGCTTCGACTCAGTCGTTGATGTTCAGTTGGACGACCGACAAGCCCTCGACTTCGATGATCGAGTATGGAACTTCACCCACGGCCTTGAACCAAACCGTCAGCAATTCCAGCGCAGTTACCTCTCACCAGTTGACACTCGCCAATCTGGCTGGCGACACCACGTATTATTATCGTCTCGGATCAACCGATTCATTTTCTAATACGGCCTGGTCTCCCGCATTGAGCAACCCGCCGGCGAGCACAACGACTCCCGGTTTTCTCGATACGACCGACTCCGACTTCGGCACGGGCACGAACTCGGGCACCTATATCTCGCAGATGAGCAACGGCGAAGTGATCTTGTCGCCAACCGCGGCGGCCGATTTCACGGGTACGTCGTTGCCTGCGGGATGGGCAGTCCTCTCGACAAGCGGCGGTTCCGCCACGGTGAGAAACGGGCTGCTCACCGTGTCGGGGACCCACGTCGGCACGACTGCGACTTACGGCACTGGGCGCGCGCTCGATTTCGAGGCCTCGTTCGATGGCGCCGCGGGGGAGCATATCGGGTTCGGAGTCGATCTTATCAATACGCCATGGGCGATCTTCAGTACGGGAAGCAATGGCGGCGCGGTGTACGCGCGTGCTTCGGGGGCGCCGGACGTTCTGCTCACGGGCAATTGGCTCGGCGCAATGCATCACTTCCGGATCGATTGGGAGCCGTCGCAGGTCGTCTATTCGATCGATGGTGCGGTCGTCGCGACTGAGGCGATTTCTATCGGCGGCCTGATGCGCCCGCTCATTGCCACCGACGCCGGTTCCGGCGGATCAGTCCAGGTCGATTGGATGCACATGAGTTCCTACGCCTCCAGCGGCGCCTATGTTTCGCGCGTGTTTGACGCGGGCGCCCCGGTGGTGTGGGACTCGGTGGCGGCGGATACCGCCGCGCCCGCTGGAACGGCCATCGCACTCGATGTGCGGATGGGCAACACCTCGTCACCTGACGGCACCTGGACCGATTTTATTCCTCTGCCGAACCTCGGGGCCGTCATCGGCGGAACTTCACGGTACCTGCAATATCGTGCCGACCTGTCGGCGACCGATTCGACACAGACCCCGGTCTTGAGCGACGTGGGAATCACGTACAACCTGCCGCCCGACACAATTCCGCCGAGGATCGCCGACCGCACGCCGCTGCCGGGCGCCACTGGAGTCGCGGTCGGAACTACCGTTTCCATCGAGTTTAGTGAGCTGATGAATGCCTCGACGATCAATTCGTCGTCCGTTTATCTGCGGGCCAACGGATCTAGTACCAATGTGCCGGCGACAGTCACTTATTCGGGTTCGACCGCCACGTTGACGCCCAGCGCGCCACTGACCTACAACACCACTTATAACGTGACGGTCCTCGGAAGCGTAACCGATAGCAGTGGCAATCCGCTCGGCGCGGCGGTCACCTGGTCCTTCACGACGACCCTCTACAGCTATTTCACAGACACTACGGTTAATGACTTTGCCGACGGTGCGGTTGACGCCAACGGTTATTTGTCGCAGACCGGCAATGGCGAGGTCATGCTGGCACCTACCGCGGGCGCCGAGTTCTCCGGTTCGTCGCTCGCATCGGGATGGGCGGTTCTCTACACACAAAACGGCGGAACGGCCACCGTCAGCGGCGGGCTATTGACCGTCAATAACGCCCATGTTGGCACCAATGCCTTGTATAGCCCAGGGCGCTCGCTGGAGTTCGAGGCAAACTTCGACGGCACAAAATACCAGCATGTCGGTTTCGGCGTGGACTATTTTAACGCACCGTGGGCGATTTTCAGCACAGGCGCAAACGGCGGGGCTCTTTATGCACGAGCTTCGGGCATGCCGGATATCTTATTGCCCGGCAGCTATTTGGGCGCCATGCACGACTACCGCATCGACTGGAACGCCGGCTCGATCATCTACTGGATTGACGGCGTGCAAGTGGCCACCCAGAACATCGCGATTACCACCAGCATGCGTCCCTTGATCGCCGACGACGGTGGCGGCCACTTGGTCGTCGATTGGATCCGGCTAACACCGTACGCGGCGTCGAGCACGTATGTTTCGCGTATACTCGACGGTGGCCAGGAAGTCACATGGGGGACGCTCTCGTGGGACGACTCCGTTCCGGCCAGCACGGCACTCGCGATTAGCGTCCGCATGGGCAATACTGCGACGCCCGACAGTAGTTGGACCGGATGGGATCCGGTGGCCAGTTCGGGGGCGGTCGTCGGGGGCAGCAGTCGCTATCTCCAATATCAGGCAGTTCTCACCACCACGAATGTCGGCAAGTCGCCGGCGCTCGACGACGTGACGGTGGCCTATAACACGCTGCCCGACACCAGGCCGCCCGCCGTGGTAAGCCAGCTTCCGGCGTCGGGTGCAACGTCCGTGGATGTCCACGCGGCCGTGTCGATTGGATTTAGCAAATTGATGAACGCCTCGACGATCAACACTTCGACCGTCTATCTACAGGCCGAGGGGTCAAGCACGAGCGTTCCAGCGACTGTAAGCTATTCGGGATCAACAGCGATCCTTACGCCCAGCGCGCCTTTGGCCTATAACACGACGTATAACGTGACCGTCTCGGGAAGTGTCGCCGACACCGGCGGCAACCCGCTTGGTTCGGCCGTGACTTGGTCGTTTACGACGGCTCGCTATAGTTCTTTCACTGACACCACGGCGGCCGATTTCGCCGCAGGCACGCCGGACGCAAACGGTTACGTCGCGCAAACCGGCAATGGTGAGGTGATGCTGGCGCCCACGGCGGGTACGGAGTTCTCGGGTTCTTCGCTCTCGACCGGCTGGGCCGTGCTTTCGACGCAAAGCAGCGGAAGCGCCGTGGTTTTCGGCGGACTGTTGACTGTCCAAAACGTCCACGTGGGGACCAACGCGATGTTTGGTCCTGGGATCTCGCTGGAGTTCGAGGCGAGCTTTGACGGAACGAAGTATGAACACATCGGTTTCGGCGTTGACTACATCAACGCGCCGTGGGCGATCTTCAGCACGGGCGCGGGCGGTGCGCTTTACGCTCGCGCGTCGGGCATGCCGGACATTTTGCTATCAGGCAATTATCTGGGCGCGATGCACCATTACCGAATTGATTGGAACGCCAGCTCGATCGTGTATTGGATCGACGGCGTGCAAGTGGCCACCGAAAACGTGGCGTTTACCACCAATATGCGGCCGCTGATCGCCGACGACGACGGCGGCACTGTGACCGTCGACTGGATGCGGTTGACACCTTACACGACTTCGAGCACCTTTGTTTCGCGTGTTTTCGACGGCGGTCAAACCGTCACCTGGGGACCGGCCTCTTGGGACGACTCCGCCCCATCGGGCACGTCGATCGCCGTCAACATCCGGATGGGGAACACCGCCACGCCCGACGGACGTTGGAGTTCTTGGATTCCCGTGACCAGTTCGGGGTCGGTCATCGGCGGTAGTAGCCGCTATTTCCAATATCAAGCCCTATTGAGCACGACGAACGTCGGCCAGTCGCCTGCGCTCGATGACCTGACGCTGGCTTACAATACGCTTCCCGACACCACGCCGCCGACGATTATCAGCCATGTTCCAGCAGCGGCCGCGGCCTCGGTCGACGTTCACGCGGCCGTCTCGATCAATTTCAGCAAATTGATGGATCCATCGACGATTACCACGTCGATGATTTATCTCGAAGCGAGCGGGTCTACTACGATCGTGCCGGCGACCGTGAGCTATTCCGGGTCGACCGCCACGCTGTCGCCCAGCGCGCCCTTGGCTTACGACACCACCTATAACGTCACCGTACTGGGAACCGTCGCCGATACCAGTGGAAACACGCTCGGCTCGACCGCGACTTGGTCGTTCACGACGGTCCAGTTCAGCTATCTAACCGACACCACAAGTACGGATTTCGCCGCGGGCAGCCTGGACGCCAACGGCTACATTTCACAAACTGGCAATGGCGAGGTGACGCTGGCGCCCACGGCGGGTACGGAGTTCTCCGGTGCTTCGCTCTCGACCGGCTGGGCCGTGCTGTCGACGCAAAGCGGCGGAAGCGCCACGCTCGCCGGCGGTCTGTTGACCGTCGACAAGGCCCATGTGGGGACCAATGCGCTGTTTGTTCCCGGAGGCTCACTCGACTTTGAGGCGAGCTTCGGAAGCACTCCGGAGCAACATATCGGCTTTGGCATCGATTACATTAACACGCCTTGGGCCATCTTCAGCACCGGCGCCAACGGTGGAGCCCTCTACGCTCGCGCTTTGGGCATGCCGGACATATTGCTGCCGGGCAACTATTTGGACGCGACGCACCATTACCGCATCGACTGGAATGCCAGTTCAATCGTGTACTGGGTCGACGGAGTGCAGGTAGCCATTCAGAACGTGGCGATCACCGCCAGTATGCGGCCGTTGATCGCCGACGATGGCGGCGGCAATCTAACTGTCGACTGGATGCGGCTGACGCCATATGCGCCCTCCAGCACGTTCGTCTCGCGCGTCTTCGACGGCGGTCAAACCGTCACTTGGGGACCGGTCTCGTGGGACGACTCGACTCCATCGGGTACATCGATCGCCATCAGCGTCCGTATGGGCAACACCGCCACGCCCGATGCCAGTTGGACCGGCTGGGTTTCCATGGCAAGTTCGGGGGCGACCGTCGGCGGCGGCAGCCGCTACCTGCAATATCAAGCGGTGCTCAGCAGCACCAATCCCGGCCAATCGCCGGCGCTCAACGATTTTACGGTGGCTTATAATACACTGCCCGACACCACGCCGCCCACTGTTGTCAGCCACGTTCCTGCATCCGGCGCCGCCTCCGTCGGCGTTCACGCGGCCGTCTCGATCAATTTCAGCAAATTGATGGATCCATCGACGATTACCCCGTCGACGATTTATCTCCAAGCGAGTGGGTCTAGTACGATCGTGCCGGCAGCGGTTAGCTATTCCGGGGCGACCGCCACGCTGACGCCCAGCGCGCCATTGGCTTACAACACCACGTACAACGTCACTGTGCTGGGAACCGTCGCAGATACCAGCGGAAACACGCTCGGTTCGGCCGCGACCTGGTCGTTCACAACCGTGCAATACAGCTACTTGACCGACACCACGGCGGCCGATTTCGCCGCAGGTACTTTGGACGCCAACGGCTACGTTTCGCAAACCGGAGATGGCGAGGTGATTCTGGCGCCGACGGCCGGCAGCGAGTTTTCTGGTTCGTCACTACCGAGCGGCTGGGCCGTGCTCTCCACGTTCAGCGGCGGGTCGGCCACGCTCACCGGTGGGTTGCTGACCGTCGACAATGCCCACGTCGGCACCAACGCGGTGTACGGGGCCGGAAGCTCTCTGGAATTCGAGGCGAACTTCGGCGGAACGAAAGACCAACACGTCGGTTTTGGAGTCGACTATGTCAACACGCCCTGGGCAATTTTCAGCACGGGTGCAAACGGCGGAGCGCTTTACGCCCGTGCCTCGGGCATGCCAGACATCCTGTTGTCGGGCAGCTACCTGGGCGCGATGCACCACTACCGCATCGATTGGAACGCCGGCTCGATCGTGTACTGGATCGATGGCGTGCAGGTAGCCACCCAGAATATTGCTATTTCTTCCAGCATGCGGCCGTTGATTGCCGACGAGGATGGCGGCACTGTGGTTTTAGACTGGATGCGGATGGCGCCCTATGCTGCCTCCAGCACCTTTGTCTCGCGCGTCTTCGACGGCGGACAAACCGTTAACTGGGGGCCGGTCTCGTGGGACGACTCGACCCCGGCCGGCACGTCGATCGTCATCAGCGTTCGAATGGGCAACACAGCTGCGCCCGACGGCAGTTGGACGGGTTGGACTACCATTGCCAGTTCCGGGGCGATCCTCGACGGCAGCAGCCGGTACATTCAGTACCGCGCGGTCCTCAGCACGACCGATACTAGCCAGACGCCCGCGCTCGACGACTTGGCGTTCGGTTACAACGACTGAGGACGGCGCACTGCGGCCGGCATCGGGCGATTCATTCTTTTTGGCCGCTCGGTCGACGTTCGCCGTCCGTGTCTCGATCGCCTGCAGCAAGTTGATTGGATCGAACAACATCGGTCTGTCAGGCGGATTGGTGTGGCCATTCGCCGTTTCTTTTCGCGCTTCCATTCAGCACTATTGAACAAACGCAGTAGACTTCTTACCATGCTGGTGGCTCCGCTTGCGGCGCGCCATCCTGGGAGGACCGATCGATGCTCACCCTTTTCGGCAGCGGGGCGAAATACTGCGACGGACTCACGCGGCGCAGCTTCCTGAAGATCGGCGGCCTCGCCATGGGCGGCATGTCGCTGCCCGACATCTTGCGGGCCGAAGCCCGTGTGGGCCGGCAGCGTTCGCACAAGGCCGTCATTATGGTCTTCCTGTCCGGAGGCCCGCCTCACCAAGACCTGGTCGATCTGAAGCCCGATGCGCCGGTCGAAATCCGCGGGGAATTCAATCCCATCGCCACCAACGTGCCAGGCATCGAGATTTGTGAACTGTTGCCGCGGACCGCATCGATGATGGACAAATTCGTGGTCATCCGCTCGATCGTAGGTTCGGAGGGAGCGCATGCCGCCTTTCAGTGCATGACCGCGCGGGCGCAGAATCCTCAGCCACCCGGCGGCTGGCCTTCGTTAGGTTCGTGCATATCGAAGGTTTGTGGACCGACGCGGCCGTCGATTCCGCCGTTTGTCGGTCTATCGCCGAAAATGATCACCATGCCTTGGGCAGACCCCGGCCAACCTGGTTACTTGGGCATTGCTCACGCGCCGTTTCGCCCGACCGCCGATGGCCAGCAAGATATGGTGCTCCGGGGGGTATCGCTCGACCGTTTGCAAGATCGCCAGGTGTTGCTCGGCAGCTTCGATCGTTTCCGCCGCGAAATGGACACGACGGGAGCCATGGAGGGACTGGACGCCTTTAATCAGCAAGCCCTCGGAATTCTCACTTCCAGCAGGTTCGCCGAAGCGCTCGACCTCGAGCGCGAAGACCGGCACGTGCGTGGTCGCTATGGCTACGGTTCGCCCGAACCGGCTGGATATGGCGACGCGGGACCGCTGTTGAACACTTATTTTCTCACTGCCAGGCGATTGGTCGAAGCGGGCGTGCGCTGCGTCACGCTTGCATACGGTCGGTGGGACTGGCACGGCAGGCCGCACGGCACGACGTTTGAGAATTCGCGCGATCACATGCCAATGCTCGACCAGGGGCTGACGGCACTTGTGGAAGACTTGCACGAGCGGGGGCTCGACCGCGATGTCTCGGTCGTCGTTTGGGGCGAGTTCGGTCGCACACCGAAAATCAATCCGCAAGGGGGACGCGACCATTGGCCGCCCGTAAGTTGTGCGTTGCTTGCAGGCGGCGGTATGCGCACCGGACAGGTCATCGGTTCCACCAACCGGCTCGGCGAGTACGCCAAGACTCGCCCTGTGACCTTCCAGGAGGTCTTCGCCACGATTTACCATAATCTGGGTATCGACGTGAACACGGCCACAGTATCCGACCTCTCCGGCCGCCCGCAGTATCTTGTCGATCACGTGCAGCCGTTGCGGGAAGTGATCTGAGGGTCCCGGTCAGAACCTCAGCCGTTGCGATCAAACCATGCGCTGATCCGCTGCGGCGACAAGTCGCGCAGCGAGCCCACCCGCCGATCGGCTGCGCTGAGGCTCTCCCAAGAATGCCCCGTGCTCACGAGTCCGATCGCCAAGGTTCCAGCGGCCTTCGCGGCGGCGATGCCAGCCGGAGCGTCTTCAATCACGGCGCAACGGTCGGCCGGCAGCCCTAAACTTGCCACTGCCAGCAAAAACACTTGGGGGTCGGGCTTGCCGCGCGTCACGTCGTCTCCGGTAATGACGGCCTCGAATCGCTGGCGGCGACCGAGCTTGTCGAGTACAAGATCGACGTTCTCAGGAGGCCCGGACGACGCCACCGCCAGTAAGTCGCCGGCCGCATGCCAGGCGTCGATCAACGCCACGGCACCATCCATGCCTGGAAAGTCGTCGCGTATCACGTCGCGGTATGCCGCTTCTTTGCGCTGCTCGAACCGAGATATTTGCTCAGGCGTGAGCTGGTTTCCCCACCGCTCGGCAATCGTCTCGTGGCTTTTGCGGCCGAAGTTTTGGCGAAACTGGTCTTCGGTGATCGTAAACCCAAACTCGGCCGCGGCGATCTGCCAGCTTTTGTAGTGGGACCAATAGGAATCGACGAGGACGCCATCCACGTCGAAGATCAGCCCCAGCTTCCCGGCCGTCATCGCCAAATCCTTTCCGTTTCTTTACTCGCCCATCGCGGTGGCTAGGGCGCAAAAATCCTTTCTCTCTGAGGCAGGCTATCGAACAACCGCCATTCTGTCGAGTGGTTCGGGTAATTTTGGGCGGACCGTGCAACGCCGGCCGATGATTTCGCTGCGAACGGCGATGCGTGGGACTAAACAAGTTGCACGAGTTGGAATAATAACTTGGGCGCCTTCTTGCGCGTAATCGACCGAGCGACTTCCGATCGAAGCCAACCGGAAATCTCCGAAAGACGCCGACGCACCTCGGCAGCGTCGAACGCCACGCCCGGCGCGACCACGGGATAGACAGTCACGAGCAGTTGCGAGGAATTCGGCGCAGGCACCACGCTGGCAACCTGCAGGCTCTGCAAGAGCTCGTCGTCGCAATCGCCGCTGAAAACATAGTTCAGCGTATCGGCGACCTGGCTGCAAAGCTGCAGGGTCTTGCGGTCGAGCGCGTCCTTGCCGCTCCTCAACGGAAACCGGCCGGTCAGTTCCAGCAAATCTTCCTGTTCCCAGCCGCTGGCCGAATATTTGGGCAACTGTCGTGCGATTGTCATCAAGGGATCTTCCTGCATCATTACCGCCATAATGCTCTGACAACCGGGCAGCGGGTTCGGTTCGCGCGCGGCACGAAGTTGACAACGAGCCTCGCAAGGCACTGGCAGGCCAAAGCGAGTGGATGCACTCGCGGGTATGGCGTATCAACGGCAGAACCACCGCCGTACTACCCGACGCTGCCTCGGCAGGAGAGGGACTGCCGTTTCCGGTGGGACTTGTGGAACCGGTCGTCCCGCAGGGCGGGATGGTAACGGACACCATCAAGACCGATTACGGCATACGCGGCTATCCCCCCTCCGTCCTGATCGACCCGCAAGGAATCATTGTCGGTGGGCTGGAAGTTCGCACGATCGATGGTGCCAAGATGATTGAGCGGAACGTCAACGGCGAATCGCTTCCTGCTCCGGCGGCAGCTTTAGAATAGCGTCACTGACATCAACCCGTGCTCCCGTTTCGGGCACGTCGCGGTGCGCGGTCCAAAGAATGGCATTCACGATGGCCCGGCGGAAGGACTCCCGCTCGAAGTTGCTGTAAAAATGGCCGAGCGTCGTGCCATACGAACGGCCGCCGTCGGGCCGCTCGTAGGCCCACCCCACCACGACCTCTTGTCCTTTGGTGGTCACTTGCAGTAGCGGCCGCGCATCTTTCGAGATCGTCGGATTCAGATAGTATTCGTCGTGCAGCTCGTAAGGCGACCAGCCGCGGCAAATGGGATGCTTGGGAAGAAGCTGCTTTAATGCCGCCTTGTCGGTGCTCAACCCAACGTTGCTGATCCACGTGCCGCCGAGATAACTCATCCAACGCTCACCGAGGCGGCCGAAATCGTCCTGCTTGACCGACGACGCCCAATGAATCGTGACCAGGCCAACGCCCTTTTTCATGAGGCGATCGACCTCGTCTCGCTGTGGTCCGTCGAGCAGCAGCTCGGCCGCCGGGCTGGTGTAAACCACGATCGTTTTCACGTCGCTCAGCTCCGCTTCGCTCTTTGGCCAGCCATCGGAGACAGCGGCCTCCAGGCCATTCAGCCGCAAGCACTCGGCCAACATCCGGCAGGCGTGCAGATACATGTGGCTGCCATAGGGATGATCGGGCTGCTTGCCGATCAACAGCGCCTTCGCGCCGCTCGCGGGTTCTGCCGCGGGCACTCGGTCTACGTGGCCAAGAACGAAAAACAAGCTTAGACCAAAGGCGGCAAGTGCTTTCATGGTTTTCTCGCTGCGGCTCACATTTCAATTTTGTTCGTTCCGGTCGATGGCCGCTGGCACGCCGTCTATGTCCCCAATGACATAGCGCCCCGATTCGTAGCGAGCGACCAGTTCCTCAAACCAGTCGCGGAGGCTCGGAGATCTCACAATCAATTGAGGTGGATCATGATTGATCGCCACCACCTGCGCGTACTCGCCCTCTGGCGGCGGGTTCAAATCCATCGCAAGCACATCGCCCGATCCTGCATCGACAAACACGAGCATCCGCAAGGCCGGATCCCGGCAAACCGGCCCGTCAAATTCATAGTGCTCTAACTGCTCACTCCAATCGGTTGCGTTGTAGGAATTCGAGCTGTGGACAATTAGATCCAGAGGCGCAAATTCCCCCCATGTTGCCGCCTCGGTGCTCGGGATCAAGGGAACTGTATGAGGCGGCCTGCCAGTTTCTTGTAGTTGCCCGTCATGCACGAGGAGTAATTGCTTGATATCTTCGGGCAGTGCAAATCCGAGCATCCTTTCTGCCCGTGCAAGTTGCTCTTCGGTGGCTGGCGGGTTCAAGGAGCGCAGTGCGGCGGGGAATGTCTGCTGCAGATGATTCTCCAGTCGGCGCCAAAGTGCGATCATGGGATTTGCCAGATCAGTCCTGGGGGATCACATGAATAATAACAGTGGCAGTCTAACGGACAAACGGAGACCAAACCAGTTAAGTGGGCCTGGCGCGGTTGATACTCGTGGATGGATCATGTCTTTAGGCACGGCTGCTGAGATTGCCCGGACCGTGCAAAATGTCCGGAACCCAGGTACGCTAGGTGGATGCTCGTGGCCCTCTAGCAGTGTTTCGACAAGGTGACACCCGATGAAACGTTTTCTGTTGCTGGCGGCGGTGATCCTGATGGCTGCCCCCGTGTTGGCAATGGCCGACGATTCGGCCGCGGACACGCTGGGCGTGATGTACTGGACCGACCGGACGGCGGGCATCTACCGCGCCGCCCGTGATGGCAGCGAAATCCAGCTCATCGTGCCGCGGACGATTATCGACTCGATTGCCGTCGATGCCGAGGGCGACCGGCTCTATTGGACTCTCATCACCAATCGCGGTCTAAAGAACGTCGAGCTGTGGCAAAGTAAGCTCGACGGCAGCATGCCCGTGCGGTTGGCCGACGACATCAATTGGTGCGGCGATGTCGTCTTCGATCCGGTCGATAAAAAGGTCTATGTCTCCAGCCTCGGCGACAGCAAGATCGTCTGCATGAACGCCGACGGTTCGGAGCGGCACGATTTTCTGGTCGGTATCCCGCCGCCGTCGCGACTGTTTATCGATGCCGAGAACCGCAAACTCTACTGGGCGAGCAACAGTCTGCCGCGGCTCGACCGTGTGAATCTCGATGGCACGGGGCGCGAGGCCGCGCTCGCCGACCTGCCCGGAGTTGCGTTTGGGTTCAGCATCGATCCGGTCGACCAGATGGTGTATTGGACGTATCCGGGCGGCGACCTCTACCGCTCGAAGCTCGACGGCAGCCAGCGGCAGAAACTCGCCGGTGGCCTGACGCAGCCCGACGGGCTGGCAATCGACGTCGACAACCGCAAGCTCTACTGGGCCGAGAAGGGCAAGGTCAGCCAGTCGAACCTCGACGGCAGTGCGATCGAAGTGCTCGTCAGCGGCAAATCCGACCTCTACAGCTCGCTGGAGATTCTGCCGCCGAAAGAGTGAGGCTATGGTAAACTCAAATCGCCCGCTGGCAAATGGATAGCACCGCACAGACCGAGCATGTACCGCAAACCGCAACGTAGCTTGCTTCATTCGCTGGTCGGGGTAACGCTATTGGCCGCGGCGCCGGTTGGGGCTGCCGAACCATCAGCTCGAAAGCTTGAGCATTGGGCGTATCAGCCCGTGGCGGCTGCCGTGCCTCCCGCTGTGGCCGACCCGGCGTGGCCGGCGAATGACATCGATCGGTTCATTTTGGCGCGTCTCGAAGCGGCGGGTTTGAAACCGACGACCGACGCGCGGCCCGAAGCCCTCGTTCGCCGGCTTTATTTTGATCTCATCGGTCTGCCGCCCACGCCCGATGAGATCGACCAGTTTGTATACAACCGCTCCGAGGAAGCTTATCCGCTGTTGGTCGAGCGGCTGTTGGCCTCGCCGCAGTTCGGCGAACGTTGGGGACGGCATTGGCTCGACGTGGCGCGGTTCGGCGAATCGCTCACGCTGCGCGGAATGGTCTACCAAGAAGCCTGGCGCTATCGCGATTACGTCATCAACGCTTTCAACCGCGACCTGCCTTACAACGAATTCGTCCGCGCTCAGGTCGCCGGCGACTTGCTGCCGGCTTCTTCGCTGGACGAGCGGCGTGAGCTGCTGGTGGCCACCGCGTTTCTCGCGATGGGCAACGTCAATCTCGAAGAGCAAGACAAGGCGCAGTTGCGCATGGACGTGGTCGACGAGCAGCTCGATACGATCGGCAGGGCGTTTCTGGCTCAAACCCTGGGCTGCGCTCGCTGCCACGACCATAAGTTCGATCCCATCCCCACGCGCGATTACTACGCGATGGCTGGCATTTTGCGGAGCACCAAGACGCTCGAACACGCGAACGTCTCTAATTGGCTGGAGTTGCCGCTGCCGCTGGAAGCCGCTGAAGAAGAGCGCGTCGCCCGGCACGAGACCCAATTGGCCGCGCTCGCCGAGCGGATTAAGTCGGCCCGCGGCAACCGCCCGGCCGTGGTGGCCGCGGCCAGCCTGCCGGGCGTGGTGGTCGACGACCGCGATGCCAAGCAAGTCGGTCATTGGCAGCGATCGCAGTCGACCGGAGCCTTTATCGGCGATGGCTACTTGCACGACCAGAACGCCGACAAAGGCGCGAAAACGCTCACCTTTTTACCGCAGTTGCCCGAACCGGGCCGGTACGAAGTGCGGCTGGCGTATACGGCGGCCGGCAACCGGGCCACCAACGTGCCCGTCACCGTATTCAGCGCCGATGGCGAAAAGACCTTGACCGTTAACGAGCGCGAGGAACCTCCGCTCGAAGGGCGATTTGTGTCACTCGGCCAGTTCCATTTCGAGCTGAACGGTCAGGGGTTTGTCATCGTGGCCAACACCGGCACCGATGGCCATGTGATCGCCGATGCCGTGCAGTTTATTCCGGCAGACAGCGACTCGGCGCCGGACGTTGCGGCCCAGCCGGCGGCGAGCGGTGCGGCGGCTTCGCTTTCGCAGGAGGAGATCAAGCAACTCGAGGCGGAACTGAAGCGGTTGAAGGCAACCGGCCCGGTGCGACCGAAGTACATGACCGTCATCGAAGAGCGAGAGATCAGCGACACGCGCGTCCATATCCGCGGCAATGTCCACAGCTTGGGCCAGCCTGTGCCGCGCGGGTTTTTGCAGGCGATCGGCCCTGCCGCGGCGCCGCCGAGCGACACCCAAAGCGGCCGGCGCGAGTTGGCCGACTGGCTGGCGGCGACCAACAATACACTGACGGGACGAGTGATGGTCAATCGCGTCTGGCATTGGCTATTTCGCGCCGGGCTGGTGCGGACCACCGACAATTTCGGCTCGACCGGTGAAATCCCCTCGCATCCCGAACTGCTCGATCATCTAGTAACGCAGTTTGTTCGCGACGGATGGTCGGTCAAGCAATTGGTTCGCCGGATCGTGCTGTCGCGCACCTATCGGCTGGCTGCGACAGCCGATGAACCGACGCGCGCGGCCGACCCAGAAAATCGTTTGCTGGCGCGTTCGCCGCGGCGACGTCTCGATGCCGAGTGCCTGCGCGACGCGCTGTTGGCCGTCAGCGGCCAGCTCGATTCGTGCGCCGGCGGCAAAACGCTGCGGCCGGGCGTGCCGGCCGATTACGGCTATGCGCACAACGAGCGGTGCCGGAGCGTTTACGTGCCTGTTTTGCGAAACGCCTTGCCGGAAGTTTTTAAAGTCTTTGACTTTGCCGACCCGAGCACAGTCACGGGCCAGCGCCCCATGAGCACCACGCCGCAGCAGGCGCTGTTTTTTATGAACGATCCGTTCGTGCTGATGTGTGCCCAGCAGGCCGCGCA
>DATFDL010000041.1:0-9417 GCA_035252155.1 Pirellulales bacterium
CTCGCTTGCGCTTCGGGTTCGTGTGGTGTTGTTGGCGCTTCGTAGCGGAAACCCGAGCGAAATCGTCATGTTGTGGCAAGTTGACATTTATCCGGCGGCGGGGCAGCCCGATTTGGCGGCTGCGCGGTTGGCCGCCGACGCCGCCGATTTGGGATTAGCCCCCCGGCTGCATGCTGCGACGGCCCACGGCTATCTCATACAGGGCGATCTCGCGGAAGCCGACGTTCTGCGGTTAGCGAAAGAACTCTTGGCCGATGCGGTCGTCGAGCGTGCGGTAGTTGCGCCGGCTGGCGATGCGCGGCTCAACCGGCCGCCCAACGGCCAGGCGCAACTTGTCTATGTGCTGCCCAAGCCCGGTGTGATGGATCCCGTGGCCCAGAGCGCGCAGGCGGCCATCGCCGATTTCCAGTTGCGGGCTGAGGCGGTCCGTACCTTTCGCAAGTACTGGCTCGCCGGCTTGCCCGACGAAAAGCTGCCGGCCCTTTGCGGCAAACTGCTGGCCAACGATGCCATCGAGCAAGTGGTCGTCGGTCCGCTGGCGCTCAAACGGCTGGAGGTAGGCTCGGCCTATGCGTTCGAGCTGCTTACGGTGAGCGTGCGCGAGCTCGACGACGCCGCGCTGGAGCGTCTCAGCCGCGAGGGTCAGCTTTATTTGAAGCCGGCCGAGATGCGCACGATCCGCGATTACTTCCGCTCGCTGGGCCGCGATCCCACCGATGCCGAGCTGGAAACGATCGCGCAGACCTGGAGCGAACATTGCAGCCACAAGACACTCACCGGCCGCGTCCGCTATCGCGACGAGTGCGGCGAGCAGGCGTTTGAAAACATGCTCAAGGAGACGATCTTCGCCGCCACCGAGACGGTCCGCCGGCAGCTCGGCGGCGACGACTGGTGCGTCAGCGTGTTTCGCGACAACGCCGGCGTGGTGAAGTTCGACGACAGTTACCACGTGGTCTTCAAGGTCGAGACGCACAATCATCCTTCGGCGTTGGAGCCTTACGGCGGAGCGAACACGGGCATCGGCGGCGTCATTCGCGATCCGCTGGGCACCGGGCTGGGCGCTCGCCCCGTCTGCAACACCGATGTGTTTTGCTTTGCCCCGCCTGACACGCCGGCCGACCAACTGCCGCCCGGCGTGCTGCACCCCAAGCGCGTGATGCGCGGCGTGGTGTCGGGCGTGCGCGACTACGGCAATCGAATGGGCATTCCCACCGTCAATGGCGCGATTTATTTCGATCCGCGATACTTGGCCAATCCGCTGGTCTACTGCGGCACGGTGGGGCTGCTGCCGTGCGACAAGGTGGAAAAGCAACCGTTGCCGGGCGACTACATCGTGGCCGTGGGCGGACGCACGGGCCGCGACGGCATCCACGGCGCGACGTTCAGCTCGGCCGAGCTGACCAGCGAGAGCGAAACGCTGTCGGGCGGGGCCGTGCAGATCGGCAACGCGATTACCGAAAAAATGCTGCTCGATGTCGTGCTGGCCGCCCGCGACCGCGGCCTGTATCACGCCATCACCGATTGCGGCGCGGGCGGATTTTCGAGCGCCGTGGGCGAAATGGGCGAGAAAATCGGGGCCGAAGTCTGGCTCGACCGCGTGCCGCTCAAGTACGAAGGGCTGTCGTACACCGAAATCTGGATTTCCGAAGCGCAGGAACGGATGGTGCTGGCCGTGCCGCCCGATCGTTGGTCGGAGTTTTCGGCACTTTGCGCTTCCGAGTGGGTCGAGGCCACGGTCATCGGCCAGTTCGTGCCGACCGGCCGATTGCAATTGAAATATCACGGTCGCGTGGTGGCCGATCTGGCGATGGAGTTTTTGCACGATGGCCGGCCGCCCGTGGTGCGCGAGGCAGTATATGAACCGCCCAAACCCGCGGCGCTGCGGCTGCCGAACGAGCGGCGCGATTACACGCCCACGCTGCTCAAGATCCTCGGCTCGCTCAACGTGGCCAGCAAAGAGTGGGTGATTCGGCAATACGATCACGAGGTTCAAGGTGGCAGCGTGGTCAAGCCGCTCGTGGGCATCCACAACGACGGCCCCAGCGACGCCGCGGTGCTGCGGCCGGTGCTTGCCTCGCGCCGCGGCATTGTGGTGGCCTGCGGCATGAATCCGCGCTACGGCGAGTTCGACACCTACCACATGGCGGGCAGCGCCATCGACGAAGCCGTGCGCAACTGTGTGGCGGTGGGGGCCGACCCGCGGCGAATCGCCATTCTCGACAATTTTTGTTGGGGCGACACCGATCGGCCAGAAACGCTCGGCTCGTTGGTGCGGGCGGCCCTGGCCTGCCGCGACATGGCCACAGTGCTCGGCACGCCGTTTATCAGCGGCAAGGACAGCCTGAACAATGAGTTCCGCTATGCCGACGCCGACGGCACGCGCCGCTCGCTGGCCATTCCGCCTTCGCTCTTGATTAGCGCGCTCGGCCAGATCGACGACGTCGCCCGTGCCGTGACCATGGACCTGAAAGAGCCGGGCAACTTGCTCTATCTGGTCGGTGAGACCGGAGACGAATTGGGTGGATCGCACTTCGCGATGGTTGAGTCGCTTTCGGGCGGACAGGCGCCCCGCGTCGACGCCGAACGGGCAAAGCAGACCTTTTACGCCTTGCACGCGGCCATTCACGCGGGCTTAGTCCGTGCGTGCCACGATCTGAGCGAAGGCGGGCTGGCCGTGGCCGCCGCCGAGATGGCCTTTGCCGGCGGCTGTGGAGCGCGGCTGGAGATCGACCGCATGCCTTGCACGCCCGGCGACCTATCGGCCCCGGTCCGGTTGTTCAGCGAATCGAACACGCGGTTTTTGTGTGAAATACCGCGCGAGAAGGCGGCGGCGTTCGAAACGGCGCTCAAAGAAATTCCCCACGCGGTCTTGGGCGAAGTTTGCTCCGAGCAGCGGCTGGAAATTTTTTCGAGCGGCGCTACGATGGTTTCGGCCGAGCTCGCCGCGCTGAAAGAAGCCTGGCAAGCCCCGCTGCGATGGTGAGGCCGAATGGGCGGGGCGCGTATCGGCGAGGTAGCTCCGGGCCTTGTGCCCGGCGGTTCCAGCCTGACGAGTGTGCGAAGATCTCCGTGCGAAGACACCGCTGGTATCAGTATTCGCTGCGTGGCCTTTTGGTCACGATGGCCGCGCTCGGCCTTGCGCTCGGGTTTTGGTCTCAACGAGCCAGGCGGCAAAAACTTGCCAGGGAAACGATTGAGAGGGTGACTGGCACCGACAGCTATTTCGTCTATTGGCACCAGTGGCCGAATTATCAAGAGGGCTGCAACCTGCAACGCGCTCCATCCGGTGCGCGCTGGCTCCGCGAATTGCTTGGCAGAGATTATTTCGACACCGTGGTCGGCGTCTCATATCTCACGCACAACGGACGCCCATTGACCGACTCAGAATTTGCGGTCGTGGCCGAACTGCCTTATCTACGGTCGTTGAACATCGATCAGAATCCGATGGTTCAGGTCACTGATGCGGGCGTGGCGCGCCTAGCAAAGTTGACAGAATTGAGATCGCTTGACCTCCACGGGCGGGAGATCACTGACACGGGTATCGCCCACCTGAGCGAGTTGACAGAGTTTATGGATCTCGGGCTTGAGGACACTGATATAACCGACACAAGTTGCGAATGGATCGGCCGTCTTCGCAATTTGCATTCGCTTACCTTATCGCGAACCGGCGTGACAGATATCGGAGTCGCGCAACTTACATCGCTGGACCGGCTTGAGTTCATAGCGCTTGTGGAAACGCAGATCACCGACGCGGCAGCCAGCGCGTTATGCCGCTTAAATCGCCTGTGTCAACTTGATCTCGAAGGCACGCAGATCGGAGATGCGGGACTGGCTAGATTGACGGCACTTGGCAAACTTGCCGATTTGGATCTCAGTAACACTCGCGTGACCGATAATGGCCTTGCGGCGCTTCCGCGGATGCGGTCTCTTGAAAGATTGACGCTGCGGTATGCTCCGAACATCAGCGATGCTGGAATGCGCCACGTGGCCGACGTCACCGAGCTTGTGGTGTTGGACCTGCAAGGGACCAACATTGGCGATGCGGGGGTGGCATTTCTTCGCCGCTCCCCCAAGTTATGGGACCTTCGTCTCTATGAAACGTTGGTCACCGACGAAGGACTGAAGCATCTTGCCGAAATACCCTCATTGCAGCGGCTCAATTTGCACAGGACGTGCACAACCCGCGCAGCGATCGCGGCGTTGAAGCAAAAACTTCCTCGTTGCCAGATCGATTGGTCACCGCGTTAGACTCATACCTTACGACTTCCTCATGGCTGCACCAAGAGCCCTAGTCCTTCGTGCCCCCGGCGCCAATTGCGATCTGGAAAGCGCCTTTGCCTTCGAACGCGCAGGCGCGGTCGCCGAGCGCGTCCATGTCAATCGGCTGCTCGAAAGGCCGCGGCTGCTCGACGATTTTCAGGTGCTCTGCTTGCCCGGCGGATTTAGCTACGGCGACGATCTGGGCGCGGGCCGCATCCTGGGCAGCCAAATCCAGCATCACCTGTTCGACGCCCTGGCCGAATTCAAGGCCGCCGGCAAGCTGGTGCTCGGCATCTGCAACGGCTTTCAGATTTTGGTGAAGTCGGGCATCTTGCTCGACGACGCCGCCGACCCACGCGGCCCGGCCGCCACGCTTACCAACAACGATTCCGGCAAATTCGAAGACCGCTGGGTGCGGCTGCAAGCCAACGGCGAGCGGTGCGTCTTCTTCGCCGGCTGCGATTCGCTGTACTTGCCCGTTGCTCATGCTGAAGGAAAGTTCGTTCCCCGTGATCCGGCTACACTGGCCGTGCTCGAATCGGCCGGGCAGCTTGTCTTACGCTATGCCGCCAACGGCAACGGCGTCGGCGGCCCGGTTGCCTATCCCGACAATCCCAACGGCTCGGTGGCCGCGGTGGCCGGCGTGTGCGACACCACCGGCCGGGTGTGCGGCCTGATGCCCCATCCCGAGCGGCACATTGATCCCACGCAGCACCCTCGCTGGACTCGCGGCCCGCTACCGCCCGAGGGCGACGGCCTGGCCATCTTTCGCAACGCCGTGCGATATTTGAGATAGGTTGACTGCCATCCGCTCGCGGACCTAGAATCGGCCTTGGCTCAGGAGCGGTTCGCAATGGCGTTTTTACAGGCCCTCAACGGCAGCGATCCCGGACATCTGCACCCGCTCGAAACCGAGCGGGCGGTGCTCGGCCGCCATCCCGACTGCGACATCGTGCTCGACGAAGGCGCCGTCAGCCGGCAGCACGCACAGATCTCGGTGGTCAACGAGGAGTTTTACGTCGAAGACCTGGGCAGCCGCAACGGCACGTTCGTCAATGGGCAGCCGGTGCGCGGCCGCCGCCGCCTGCTCGACGACGACCGCGTGAAAATCTGCGACTTGCTGTTCGCGTTCCGCCTCGAGGAGCCGAGTGCGGGGGCGCCGGTCGATGGTACATCGCCCACGGCCAGCGTGGCCGTCATCGACGACGCCGGCCCCGCCGGAGTCTCGACGATCATGTCGACGCTCGATGTGAAATCGTCGGTGTCGGGCTTGCGGCTCACCACCGTCAACGCCGACGCCAAGCTCAAGGCGCTGCTGGAGATCACCCGCAACCTGGGTTCGGCCATCGCGCTCGACCAGGTGTTGCCTAAAATCCTCGATAGCCTGTTCAAGATTTTCTTGCAGGCCGACCGCGGCTTTGTCGTGTTGCAAGAGGGCGAGGGCGGACCGTTGGTGCCCAAGGCCATCAAGCTCCGCCGCGGAGATATGGAAGACACCATTCGCATCAGCCGCACCATTGTGCGCAAGGCGATGGAAGCCAAAGAGGCGATTCTTTCGGCCGACGCCGCCAGCGATGCCCGCTTCGACAGCAGCCAGAGCATCGCCGACTTCCGCATTCGTTCGATGATGTGCGCGCCGCTGATCGATAGCGAAAGCCGGGCCTTGGGCGTGATCCAGATCGACACGCTCGACCAGCGCACGCCGTTCGTGCAAGAGGATCTCGACATGTTGGCCAGCGTGGCCAGCCAGGCTGCGTTTGCCGTTGAGAACGCGCAACTGCACGAGGCGGCCCTGCGGCAGCGGGCCCTGGAGCGCGACCTGGAACTGGCCCACCGCGTGCAGCAGGGCTTTTTGCCGCGCCATCCGCCCAAGCTGAAGGACTACGACTTCTTCGATTTTTACGAACCGGCAAACCAGGTCGGCGGAGATTATTTCGACTATATCGACCTGCCCAACGACCGATTGGCGGTGGTCGTGGCCGACGTGTCGGGCAAGGGCATGCCAGCGGCGCTATTAATGGCCAAGCTCTCGGCCGAGGTACGATATGCCTTGGTTAGCCAGCCGGGGCCGGCGGCGGCGCTCACGCGGCTCAACGCCGACTTTGCCCAGAGCGGCTGGGAAGACCGTTTTGTGACGATCGCCATCGCTGTGATCGACTTGGCGCGGCATGAATTGCACGTGGCCAACGCCGGGCATTTGCCGCCGCTGCTGCGGCACGCCGACGACCATATCGAGTCGCTCGGCGTCGATCAGATCACGGTGCCCTTGGGCGTCACTGACGCGATCGAGTGCGAGCAGGTTTCATTGCCGTTCGCCGCTGGCGCCGGGCTGGTGATGTTCACCGACGGCATCAGCGAGGCGATGAACATGGAAAACAATCTCTACGGTTTGGCGCGGCTGCGCCAACAAGTTTCCGCGCCGGCCGACAACGCCTCGCAGCTCGGCGAGCAGATTTTGCGCGATGTGAAGCTCTTCGTCGGCCGCCGCGACCAGAGCGACGACATGTGCCTCATCTGCGTCGGCCGCCGGCGGTGAGTGGACAGGGCCGGGATCGAACCGGCGACACACGGATTTTCAGTCCGTTGCTCTACCAACTGAGCTACCTGTCCCGCGGGGACAAAAAGTAAAAGTAGCCGACAAACGCCGCGCCAGCAAGGCTACCGGACTTCAGGCTACTGAACTTCGATGCGGTTGGTGAGCTGCTTGTCGTTGGTGAGGCCCATGGCGGCCTGCTGGGCCAGTTGCTTGGCGTAGAAGCTCGCGCATTGGCCGTCGAGAAACACTCCGTCGCGACGAACTTCGACGCGGAGGTTCTGGATCGTTCCGGCCGTTCGCCGGCGGACCACGCGGCTAATTCGTGCGGCCAACCGCGCCGCGGAGCCGTCGGCCGGAGCGTCAAGAGAGGCTCTCTCGAGCGGGGTCGATCCTCGAGCACTCGGAAGAATAGGCGTGGCGGCGACTACCGGCGCCGGGGCGGGCGCATCCTGCGAATTGTTCATTTCTGGCTCCTGCGGCTGCCTGCGCAGCGAACACGAACGGGGTGAGAACGTGCCGCCGCGGTCGGGCGGCGATCACACTTATGGTTGCTGTCGCGAGAAAACCAACTCACCCGCGGCAGAGAGTGCCAGACGATGATCCGACGATCAAAACCGTTGGAAGGGCAGCGAGGGTGGGCCGCAACAGCATCGATGTCCGCAGCGTCTACTTCAGCAGTGTCTACGTCTGCACTCGCACGGACAATGCTTCCGGACATGTCCGGTTCCCTCCTTGGGCGGCAACACCCCCAACCCTTACCAATGTAGCGCCGCAAGGCGGAATGTCAAGGGTTAGCGGACTTTGCCGGCCTTCCGCAGGTAGGCGATCACCTCTTCAGCCAGCGTCTCGGCGTCTTTGTGGGCGGCGTCGAGCACCAGTTCGGGCTTGGCAGGGGCCTCATACGGATCGTCGATGCCGGTAAAGCCTTTCAGCTCGCCGGCACGGGCCTTTTTATACAGTCCCTTGGGATCGCGCGATTCGCAGATCTCCAGCGGGGCGTCGACCAACACCTCGATAAAGTCACCCGCGGCCAGGCTGGCCCGCACCGCGTCGCGGTCGCGGCGATAGGGGCTGATAAACGCGGTCAGCGTGATCAGGCCGGCGTCGCAGAACAGCTTGGCGACGGCGCCGATGCGGCGGATGTTCTCCTCGCGGTCCTGGGCCGAAAAACCCAGTCCAAACCGCTTGGCGAACTCGTCGCCGTGCCGCTCCTTGAGCATGCCCGGCCCGGCGTTCAGGCCGTGCCGCACGTTGTCGCCGTCGAGTACAAAGCTGCGTTTGCCCTGCGAGTGCAGCTTGTGATCGACCAGGTTGGCCACGGTGCTTTTGCCGCAGCCGCTCAGCCCGGTAAACCAGATCACGCAGCCTTGATGGCCGTTGAGCTTCTCACGTTCGGGACGGGTGACGCTGTGTTCATGCCAATGGACATTGGTATCGTTGGGCATCGCTCGACGTGCTCCTGTTACTCTTTGTGGAAACGGAGCATTTTACCAGCCTGCGGCGGCGGCGAAAAGCGGGGGTAGGCCGACACCCGCGTGAACCTGCCTGCAATACGTGCAGCGTTCCCTAACGACAGCCCGGTAGTTACGATGGACGTTTCGTTCGTGTTCCGTGTGATTGGCAGACAATGCTCTCCACCGTTATCCCCGTTTTCAACGAGGCCGAAAGCCTGGAGAGTCTCTATGGCGAATTGCACTCGGTCGCCGCGGCCGAAGGCTACGAGTTGGATCTGGTGCTGGTCGACGACGGCTCGACCGACGGCTCGTGGCCGATCATCGCGCGGCTGGCGGCGAACGACTCGCGAGTGCGCGGCATTCGCTTTCGCCGCAACTTTGGCAAGGCGGCCGCGCTGAGCGCCGGTTTTAGCGCCGCGCGAGGCGACCTGGTCATGACGCTCGACGCCGACTTGCAAGACGATCCGCGCGAAATCCCGCGGTTCCTGAAAAAAATGGACGAGGGCTTCGACGTCGTCAGCGGCTGGAAAAAGCCGCGGCACGATCCGTGGCACAAGGTTTGGCCTTCGCGCGTCTTTAATTGGCTGGTGAGCCGCTTGACGGGCGTCGAGTTGCACGACCACAACTGCGGCATGAAATGTTATCGGCGCAACGTCTTTCGCGAAGTGCGGCTGTATGGCGAGCTGCACCGCTTCGTGCCGGTGTTGGCCCACGCCCGTGGATTTCGCGTGGCCGAAGTCGTCATTCAACATCGGCCGCGGCGGTTCGGGCATTCCAAATACGGCGTGCGGCGGTTTCTGCGCGGGTTTTTAGATTTGCTCACGGTCAAGTTTCTCACCGGCTTTGGCCAGCGACCGCAGCATGCGCTGGGTGCGTGCGGCCTGGGTTTTTTCGTATTGGGCGGGTTGGGCGTCGTTTATCTCTCCGTCTATTGGCTCGCCGCGCAACTGCAACCCGATTGGCAACTCAAGCCGTTGCACGAACGGCCGGCGCTGGTCTATTCGCTGGGGGCGCTGCTGCTGGGCGGACAACTTATGTCGATCGGCTTTTTGGCGGAGCTGATCATCGCCTACACCGGCCGCGACAGCGACACGTATTCGATTGCCGAGGAAACGCCGGCGGCGGAGAAATGTGAGCATTGAATCCTAATCGGTTTTGACATTCAAA
>DATFDL010000042.1:0-29500 GCA_035252155.1 Pirellulales bacterium
GCAGATTTATGTGGCCAACGGCAAGGGGCTGATGTCGCAGGCCAATCCGCAAGGGCCGAATCCGCTAAAAAGCCCGCCGGCCACGGTGCAGCAATATATCGGCGGGCTGTTTCGCGGCACGCTGAGCGTCATCGCCGGCCCCTCGCCCGACGACATGGGCCGCTACACCGAGACGGCCTACCGCGCCAGTCCGTTGCGGGCTGACTTCAGCCCGGTCGCCGAACCCGCCGGCGACAACCATCCGGTTCCCGGCAAGCCGGGCCAGCCCAGCCCGATCAAATACTGCATCTACGTGATCAAGGAGAACCGCACCTACGACCAGGTGTTTGGCGACATGCCGGAAGGCAACGGCGAGGCCGACCTCTGCCTCTTCCCCGAGGCGGTGACGCCCAACCACCATGCCCTGGCCCGCGAGTTTGTGCTGCTCGACAATTTTTATGTCGAAAGCGAAGTGAGCGCCGACGGGCACGAGTGGAGCATGGCCGCCTATGCCACCGACTTTGTCGAAAAGAGCTGGCCGCTGGTCTATCGCGGCGGGCAAAAGAAGCTCGACTATCCCAGCGAGGGAGCGTTTGCCATCGCCCGGCCGGCCGGCGGCTACATTTGGGATAACTGCCGCGAGGCGAACGTCAGCTATCGCAGCTACGGCGAGTTCATCAACAACGGCCCCAAGGTGGGCGATCCCAGCAAGGCGGCCGTCGCGGCCCTCGAAGGGCATTTCGATCCGCAGTTCCGCGGCTACGATCTCGACTATCCCGACGTGAAGCGCACCGCTCGGTTTGTCGAGGAGCTGCGGGGCTTTGAACAAGCCGGCGAAATGCCGCGGTTCATTGTGTTGCGGCTGCCCAACGACCACACCTATGGCCAGCGCCGCGGCAAGCCGACGCCCACCGCGATGGTGGCCGACAACGACTTGGCCCTGGGGCAGTTGGTCGAGGCGCTCTCGAAGAGCAAGTTCTGGAAAGAGCTGGCCATGTTTGTGGTCGAAGACGACGCCCAGAACGGCTCGGACCATGTCGATGCCCACCGCACGGTGGCGCTGGTCATCAGTCCCTATTGCAAGCGGGGGTCCGTCGATTCGAGCCTTTACTCGACCTCAAGCATGTTGCGCACGATGGAGCTGATTCTCGGGCTGAAACCGATGAGCCAGTTCGACGCGGCGGCCCGGCCGATGTACGCGTCATTCCAAAGCGAATCCGATACTCGCGGCTACCAGCATCGGCCGGCGGGCGTCGACTTGCAGGCCCGCAACCCCGACGTAGGCTGGGCCGTCGAGCAATCGGCCCGGCTCGATTTTTCTCGTGAAGACGCCGCCGACGATCTGCTCTTGAACGACATCGTCTGGAAGAGCGTTCGCGGTCCGCATTCGCGGATGCCCCCGCCCGTGCGGGCGTCGTTCGTCATGGTGAGACCAGAGGAAGAAGAGGACGACGAGGACGACGGCCACTAATCTGCTATTTTTTCCTGGTTGCGCGCCTTCTAGGCGTGCCAAGCGGCGTGCTCTGCTCCTGATATGCAGTTTGGACTTCACGCTTTGGCAGTCCATCGACGCGCTCGATTATCAGTTGGCAAACTTGGCTGACATTTGGCAAGAATCGCAAGATAAACGGACCATGATTGAGCATCTCCAACGTGATTTTGCCACCGAATCCAGCATGAATCGTTGGTGCCGTCATATGGACGCTTAATCCTAAACGCGCGAGAGTGCTGCGTCCTTCGACCCTAGCCGCCAGCCGGCTCTTCAATGGCAGTTCCACGCGCTCTAATGTACGGACCAAGACGAACTCTCGCGGCGGGATTTCGATAAACCCGTCCACCAAGTCCAGAGGGGTCGTCAGATCGAGAAGTTCGGAAAGGTTTACGGTGTCAATTTCGATGCCGGCACGTAACGATGGAGCACCGAGTACGGATCGCCAGCGACGGAAATCGTCGCCCACGTGAAGATTCAAGGTCGTCGAATCAAACTGCGAGGGATCTGGTGGCGGCGTGATTACAAGTTGGCGTTTGGCGATCGCTTCCTTGATTTTGTAATCACAAAGGATCATTCTTTTACCGCGTCAGCAAGTCTGTTTTCACAAGCATCGACTCGCCAACGGGTATGCCGGATTGCGGCAAAACGATCGTCGCGACCCCTCCCGTGATTCTCACCAGTCCTACCTTCAGCGCACACGCAACCGGCCTTCCGCGTTGCGGCGTTCCATGGACTGAGCGCACCAAATCGGCATCGACGAGGACTTGCGCTACAAGCGGTTTGTCCGGTCGCTCGGGATCAACTCCCTCGATGAAGATTAGCAGCTCGTCCTTAAACATTCCGGGCTCCGCCGAACAGGCGACATACGCCACGTCGCCATCCCGCTTGAAATCTGGAGACGATCGCTCGGTTGTTCTTCCGGCCGTTTTAGCCATTTTTTCCATCCTTGGGAGCATTGTGTCAGGTAGTGATCGCCTTGCATTCTATCGCGAACCGTGGACAATTCCAGCATCAACAAGCGCCGTTACCGTGTCTGCGATCGTGGTTCAGTACGTCAATCAGCCGCAGACCGAAGCCGAGCGAGAAGCCATCCGCGGCATCGTAGGGCGCGGCCAGCCGTATGGCGTTGGACCATCCTATGGCAACGCGGCTCGGTTCTCGACACGTTGCTCCGGCAGTGCGGTCGGTCGCGAAACGAGCCAGAATATGTGCATTTGCAAGACGCAACTAACGATAATGCGGGGCGTCTCGATCAACGGACTCCCGAACTTGAAATGCTCGCTTCGCGAAACCCGGATCGACGGCATGACCTGGCAAACATGGTATCGCTGTAACGAGTGTGGCCAGGAATGGCTCGAGCGATACGTCGCGACCGGTCACGGGGAAATTCCAGAGGTTGTAAAGCTTACGGCGGGGGGGCAGATGGTAAAAAGGTGGCGGGAGCCTTTCTTTCGATCAGTGTGAAACCCTAAGACGAGCAACATGCGCCTGCTCACGAGTGAAGAGTCCGCGCTGATACGGTCGAGACGCGCGAGATTCGACGACTTCTTAGCGGAGCGGCTCGATGTCCTGAAGGACTTTGTTGAGCGCCTAGTGTTACCGGACGCACCAATGGTCGTAGTTGACGCTGCCCGCTACCTGCCGGCGATCGACGCATGGATGAAACAGCAGATTATCAGCCCTGACGACCGGATATGGATTCACACACGTATTGGCTATTTTATCGGCGAGTATCTCGTTCAGACACTCGGAGGGTATTGGTTCGTCGAGGACACACCCGATGCACGTTTTTTCGGTCGTTATGTCGTGGGGAATTTTTCAAAGCCGCGTGTTCCCAATCTGCGCGTCGACCCCTTCCATGTTGCGGATGTTTACCTAAACGAGGGGCCGGGCCGCAGACTCTCGAGCTTCCTCGCGGAAGTCGTCAATGACGTTTCGCGCGCCGGCGAGTAGCCGGCGCGGAAAACGGGTCAGAAGGTCAGAACGATTTGATAGTCCTGGCCGGATGGGGGCGAGACGTGATTCCGCTGTCGGCGGAGGATTTTCGAGGCTGGAACGCCGGCCAAAATTCCCGCTCAGATGGTCGAGATCCGCCAGGCTTTGACAAACCCGCGAACATGCCGACAATAATCGCCATGCCCAAGCATCTTCAGCGGCAGATCGACCAGCTCAAACAGAAGATCCTCTTTGTCGGCTCGATGGTCGAAGGCGCGATCGCCACCGCGGTGGCCGCCCTGGTCAATCGCGACGAATCGCTCGCCCGAAAGGTGATGGAGGAAGACGCCGAGATCGACCGCATGGAAGTCGATGTCGAGGAGGACTGCGCTAAGATCCTGGCCCTCTACCAGCCGGTGGCCGGCGATCTGCGGTTTGTGATCGCCGTTCTCAAAATCAACAACGACCTGGAACGGATGGGCGACCAGGCCAAGAACATCGCCAAGCGGGTGCTCTACCTGGCCCGCGTCGATCAGGTCGAAGTGCCGGTCGATTTTCGCGGCATGGCGGCCCGGGCCCAGGACATGGTCAAGCGAAGCCTCGACGCATTGGTGCAGGGCGATTCGAGCCTGGCCCATCAGGTGCGCCAGGACGACGACGAGTTGGACGAAATGCGGCGGACGATCCACGAAAAGATCCGCGCGGCCATTCGTGCCCGGCCCGAGCAGATCGAGGCCCTCATGAAGCTTTATTCGGTGGCCAAGCACCTGGAGCGAATGGGCGATATGGCCACCAATGTCGCGGAAGACGTCATCTATATGGTCGAAGGCGACATCGTGCGACATCAGGACGAAGACGACGAAGGCCGCCCCGATGAGGACGACGGGGGCGGCCCCGACGAGGACGACAAACGGCGTCCCAAGTAGTGCCACCCGCTCGTGTTTTGCAGTTCGGCATCGCCCACGGGGGGCCAACATCGTATGGGTCACATGGTTAATGGTGGCCGGTACCGAGCCGACATTCTTCTGGACGGCCTGGAAGGCCATCCCCGTTCGAGAAGCCCACTGGAAGACCCCCCAAAGCGCTTTTTGCTTGACTTGCCGGTGAGCGGAGATTTAATGGAGTTTTAAGCTCCATTCCCTGTCGCAGCAGGCTCGGCGCATGCGCCGAACCGGGGCATCTCGATTTGCCAAGAAGGCGAGTCACCCGTCGCGGGGGCGCGGGTGGTTGCACGGCTGCGAGCCAGTCTGGGAAGCACGAGCGTGGGCCGGTCCGGTGGGGCAGTTGCCATTGGGACTGGCCGCCGTGACAATAACGACCGTTCGAGGGTGATCGTTCAGTCCGAGGGGCTGCCACTCGCGCCGTCAACGCTGTTCAGCAAGGGTAACTCGCCGACCATGAGTTCGCTGTTTTTCGCCAGAGGCTGGGGCCGTCGTCCAAAACCATCTCTCCGAGCATCACGGCACAAGGCGCGCCGGGGCGATCCATCGCGGCGCCGAAGCCACCGCGGCGAATGGCTCGAACGCCGCGACATGCTCTCCTATGTCTCCACGTTCGGCGGCGGCATTCTCTCCATCACCAATGTCGGCGCCGGCAACGACACCGCCGTGCTCAAGGCCGATCCTTTGACCGGCGAGATTCTGCTCGATCCGAACAACAGCGGCAACTTCGTCGACACCGGGGCCAACCTGAACTCGACCGCCGCCAACGCGATTACCGGTTCGATTCAAATCAGCGCGGGCAGCGCCAGCAATTCGACCTTCATCATCGATAATAACGCGGGCGCTTTCTTCCAGCCGACCGCCTTCTTTCCCACATTCAACCCCAAGGCGCCGATGCCGACCGTGGTGTTCAACGGCGGGACGGGCCTCAATGCGATCAACAACAGCCTGACGGTGAAGGGCAAGGCGGGCGTCGCCGACTCGTTTGAAATCGACAACGCCACGTTTGGATCAAGCCAGCTTACTCTGACCGAGCCGCCGACCTCGTCGAACCAGCAGTTTTTCGATCAATTGCTGGTTCAGGTCAACAACCTGACCGGCAGCCTGAACATGGACGGCATCGACGGCCAAAATGGCAACGACAGCCTCTTGATCAACGCCACGAAGAAGGACCTGTGGCAGTTCGACGGCAATGTCATCCAAGGCCCCTTCGCCTTTGGTGGATTCGGCGGGGGCGGCGGTGGCGGATTCAATTTCGGCGATTTCACGATCGCGAATCTCTCGAGCGTGCAGATTTTCGCCCCCTTGAGTGGCGACGCCAAGAACCCGACCACGGTTACCATCGACCAGACGGCGGCCAGCACCTCGGTGTTCGGTGGCGACCTCGACGTCGTGAATCACCTCCAGCCGCTGGCCTTTCCCGTGCAGTTTTCCGACTTCGACACGTCGGGTAAACCGGTAGGCGAACTGGACGTCAACGGAAGTGCCGGCTCCGACAACATGTACATCAACGATTCCACGATCGCCTTCGATTCGAACACGAGCGAGCATCTTCCGCCGCCGACGTCGAGCGCGGCACAATCGGGCCAGGAGCCGATTCCACAGTTCACGCACGCCGGCGCCGACGTCAGCTATGCAGGGTTCACCAATATCGACGTGGCCGGCGAAGGCGGAAACGACCTCTTCACTCTGCAAGTTCCGCCCACGTTCAATCCGCCGTTTTTAAGCCCTTATATACCGGGCATCGCCTTCTTTGGCGGCAATAATCCGCATACGGCGAATGTCGCTGCCGGCACGACGCTGCTGCGCGTGTTCGGAAACAATCCGCAGCCGAATAGCGCGGGCGAGGACACGATCATCCTTGCTGATTACGCTGGGGTGCCCTCGGGGGGAACTAGCGGCAACAACATTTTTATGTACTCCATTAGTGCCGCGGTGGTGTACGGACTGAACGGCAATAAGACGATTACGAACAACAGTGCGGGCAATGCTGCTCTGGGCATTCGGCCAGTGCCCGCGTTGCTGATCGGCGGCAACGGCGACGACACGCTGACGGGCGGGGCCGGCAACGATATGCTGCTGGGCGGCGGCCCAGGCAATAAGACTTTGATCAGCAAGGCTGTTAGCACGACCCAGAAACCGACGACTACCTACTTCTTTCCCCATCAAGACCAGAACGGCACGATTTTCGATCCGCTGTTAGATCCCAGCGTCGGCGATACCACCTCGACACTCACTGGAGCGGGCGGAAACCAGATTTCAGTCACCGGCGACGTGCCGGCCTTGACGGCCACGACGTTGGGCGACATGGATACGGGCAACCTGGCATTCACGCTTAAAGGCGGCGGCACCACCACGAGCGCGAACGGCGGTCAGACCCTACTGATTCCGACCGTGCCGCCGCAAAACATTACCGCGTCGGAGTATGAAGTAACACCCGCCTTGCAAGCACTGGAGCAGGCGTTCGGCGAATCGTCCAGCCAGTTTCCGCCGAACGTGGCGGCGGAGTTGGAATTTGGAACCACCCGCAACCTTCGCGGGCAGTTTGCCACCTACGCGGCCTTTGTGGGCCGGGCGTACAACGATTTTATGGTCGACCGCGGAGGCACCGGCCAAGTGGGCCAGGGCACCGTGGGGGGCGCCACGATCGGCGCTTCCATCGTCAGTCAGCCCGAAATTCAGTACTGGGTCCAGCAAGGACGGCAGGGACTGACGGTGCAGCAGATGCAAGCGCACCTGCTGGCCTCCGACGAGCTGCGGCAAACGCTGCCCGGCACGGCTTCGTATGTGCGGTTCCTGTTCGAGGCCATCGACGGCCGCGAGCCGACGAACGACGAGTTGACTGCCTACTTCAACCAGCTCGTGAACAACGACACGGCGGTGGGGCGTTACTCGATGGCGCTGCAGTTCCTCAACACGCCGGAGGCCATCGATTCGCAGATCAACGAGATGTACCAGAACTTCTTCAGCACGGGCATCTCACCGACGCCGAGCGACGCGCAAGCGATCCAGACCGACATCTCCGCCGGAGAACCGCTGACGCAGGTCGCCCAGACGATCGTGGCCAGCAACGGCAACTATCTCAATTACAGCATTCAAACCGGTTCGGGCGTCATCGGCTCGATCGGCGAGTTGTACCAACTCATTCTGCACCGCGCCGGCTCGGTGGGCGAGCTGAACTACTGGGCCGGCCAACGGTCGGCGGGTGTCTCGCAAGCCGACGTGGCGCTGCGCATCTTAAATTCGCCGGAAGCCAGGGCGCACACCATCGCCAATGATTACCAGACCTATTTGGGACGGCCGGTTGATCCGGCGGGGCTGAACTATTGGGAAAGCGTGATGGCGATGGGGGTGACCGACGAGCAGGTGTTGTCGTCGATTATCGCCTCGCCCGAGTATTACCTCAAAAGTGGCGGCACGTCCGACGGGTACGTGCGGGCGCTCTATCGCGACATTTTGCACCGCACGTCGCCCCCCGCGCAGTTTGAGGTCGACTATTGGATCGCCCAGTTGGCCGCATCGAACCGTGGCGAAGTCCAGGCCCGCGCCGACATCGCGCTTCAATTCCAGCAGAGCACCGAATACCGGGCCGATCTCATCAGCCAATGGTATCAGCAGTACCTGGGGCGGGCGCCATCGGCCGCCGAGCTGTCGGCCAACCTGCAATCGTTCGTCCTGGGTGCCACCGACGAGGCAGTCCAGGCCAATATTTTGGCCAGCAGGTAACCCCTCACCCAAGCCCTCTTGCCAGGCAAGGGGAGCCACCAATTGTGTTTTTTGCCCTCCGATTGCTTGCCTTAGGCGCAAATGCTAAGCACAATCGGTTTTATCCGAAAATTTCAAGTCACTTGCCCGCCGCCGGCATTCACGTCGATCAGGGACAGACGGTAGAAGAGCCCGCTTGAGGAGTATCGCTTCATGGGGATTTGGCGTTCGTTCGATCCTTTTCATTCACGGCAACCCGCTCCTCGGCCGCGGCGACGCTCGAGCAGCGTAGGTCGTTCAACCAAGGCAGGTGGTTCGAGCCAATCGTCGGCTGGCCGCCGCCGTTCGCAGCGCGGGCGGGGCTCGCGCCAGCGCCGCGAGATGTCGCTGGAGCGGTTCGAAGACCGCAATATGCTCGCCGCCGGACCGGAGTTGATTTCGATCATTCCCGACAACGGCGGCTTGCTGGTGCCCGGCGAAACCCTCAACGTGGCCCCCCACCAGTTGACGTTCCGTTTCGACCAGGATCAGGTGATCGATCCTTCGACGCTCAACGGCATCGAGTTGACACGCAGCGGCGGCGACGGCGTATTCGGCAACGGCAACGATGTGCGGATTTTTCCGGGCTTTATCGGCATTGGTTCGCAGACGAACGAAGTGGTGATGCGGTTCAGCTCGCCGCTGCCCGACGACCTCTACCAAATCACGATTATCGGCGCCGGGCCGAATGCGCTGACCAATCAGGTGACGACCGGCGGCGGCGGTAGCGGCGGCCTGGGGGGCGGCCAGGGCGAGGGGACCAGCCAAGGCGCACTGCCGTTTAATGGGGGAGTGAACTACTCGCAAGATTTCCGGCTGAACTTGGGGCCGCAGGTGCTGAGCGTGGTGCCGCAGCCGATCTCGCCGGCATTGCCCGATCCGAACAATCCCGGCAAGCTGCTGCCGCGCACCGAGGCGTCGAACGAGATCGACGTCTATTTCAACGAGGCGCTCGATCCGACCTCGGCCTCGAATCCCGCGCTCTACCAACTCATTCGCACCAAAAACACCTCGACCACCGCCGACGACACCGTGGTGACGCCGACGGAGGCGATCTACGTCTCGTCCTACAACGAGGTGCGGCTGATTTTCGGGCAATACAATTCGCTCGGCGACTTCACGGCCCCCAATAGCCTCGACCCGAACAGCCCGAACCTCGACCAGATGCCCAACGAGGCGCTGCGGCTGCGCATCGGCAACACCGACCAGCCGCAACAGTCGCCGCTCGTGGTGCAGGTGCCCGGCGATCCGAACAATCCGGCCACCCCCGTGGGCAGCGGCGGGCCGGGCGATACCTTTGGAGCGTCGATGAACACGGGCACGCTGGGCAGCGGCGCCACCGAGATCTTTAACTCGTCGATCGCTCCCTTGCCGGTGAATCCTGGCTTGCTGTTCCCCGGAAGCGACGCCGGCCCAGGCCAGCAAGACCTGCCTCAGCCGATCACCGCCGGCGACTTAAGGCTTCCCAGCGGCGCGCTCACCTCGCTGGCCTCGTGGGTCGAGGCCGAGGGAATTCAGAACCATATCCTCGACGGAAAGTTCATTTCGCCGGGCGGCGTGATCACGATTCCGTACAACTTTCAAGACATCTACGGCACCGATGTCAAGGGCAACCTGCTGCACAACGCCATCACTCCGGCGCAGAAGCAAACCGTCCGCGACATCTTTGGGCTGTATGCCTATTACACCGGCGTGAGCTTTGTTGAGACCGCCCACGACGGCATCACGGTGGCCACGGGCGATATCCGCGCCGTCAGTCCCGAAGACCCGCCTACGGCGGTCAACGGCGTCGAAGGCCCCACGAGCACCTCCAACGGTGGCCCCGTGGCCATCATCAACGGCAATGTCAATTGGGGGCAAAGCGCCTATGGTGGATTGTTCTTCCGCGTGGCGATGCACGAGATCGGGCATGCGCTGGGCCTGGGCAACAACTACGATCAGCCGGGCAGCATCATGGGCCCCGACGGCTACGAAGACCCAACGCAGCCGCCGCCCGACCTGGCCAGCGCGCCCTCGACGCCCATCAATCCCGACGCGCCGGCCAGCAGCAGCGAAGCTTTTCCCAGCGCTCCCGATGTCGGCCACCTGCAGTTTCTCTATCGCACCGACAGCACCGACGTTCAGCTCTATAAGTTCACGGTCACGCAGTCAGGCTCGCTGAACGCCGAGACGCTGGCCCAGCGGCTGACGCCCACCAGCTCGCTGAACACGGTGCTTTCGCTGTACAACGAGGTGACGTTGCTGGGCGTCCCGGCCACCGGCGGACAGGCGGTGAGCGATGGTCAGACGTTCACGATCACTTCGACCACGCCCGACGGCACACAGGCCACGCGCACCTACGAATTCAACAGCGGCATCTCGTTGAACCTGACGTCGCTGCCGGCCGACGGCTCGACCTTCACGCTGCAGGAGGGGACCGGGTCGGCTGTCACGTTTGAATTCGACGACAACGGCAGCTTCGACACGAACAACGTGCCGATCGAGTTCGGCGTGAATGACTCGATCGACACCGTGTCGGCGGCGGTGGCCCAGGCCATCAACACGGCGGTGAAAAACGCCTCGGGCGGGCTCTCGGCCGCCAATCCCGCGATCTCGGCCACCTACACCGGCCACGGCGTGATCAACATCGGCGGCGACGCCAATACGAAGTTCACGGCACAAGACAGTGGACTGACGGCTTCGGGCAGCGCCACCCTGCCATCGGGCGACAACAACATTTTGGTGCGCTACGCGCCGGCCGACACGCAACACGACCTGTCGCTGGCCATCGCGAACGCCATCAACGATCCGGTGCTGGATGTCAAGGCGGGCGCCAACCAGGTCGCCGGCGAACAATTTCAGGTCAGCGACGGCATCACGACCAAAACGTACGAGGTGACCGAAGGCACGGCGCCGCCGGCCGGCGTCATTCCGATCTTGATCGGTTCGTCCGATAGCGCCACCACCATCGCCGCCAAGATCGCCAGCGTCTTGAACGATCCGACCAACGGTTTCGGCTCCGGGGCGGCGATCGCCGAAGGCAATCACGTGGCGTTGACACTGCACGGCGGCAGCGCGAGCACCGTCGGTACGGCGCCGAACCTGGCGGTGATCACCTTCAACGTGTCGGCCACGCCCGAACTGAACCAGGTTCAACTGCAAGGGCCGCTCACGCTCACCATTCCGCCGACGTCGGCGGAATTCACGTCGTCGATTCAGCGGAACCTCGTTTCGCGTAACGACGACTATTTCGGACACGATTCGTATATCGGCCTGGAACTGGAACCGGGCGTATACTATGTGGGCGTGAGCAGCGCGGGCAACACGCAGTTCGACCCGAACGTTCACAATAGCGGCTGGGGCGGCAATACCGACGGACTGTATGAGTTGCGGCTGAATTTCCGCGCCGACGCGGCCACGCAAAACAGCCTGGTCAGCTTCGTCAATACGCCGGGCGTGGGGCTCAACGCGCTGGGCCAAGACACGCCGCAGCCGCTCGACGGCGATGCCGACGGCGCGCCCGGCGGTGCCTACAACTTCTGGTTCAACGTCGGCCCGACCACCTTTGCCGACAAACTGGGCGACTCGGTCGTTCCCAGCAAGGTGACCGTGAGCGGCGGACAGACCACGTTCACCTCGCTCTTGCCGGCGCAATCGTCGATTCCATCGTACACCACGATTCAGGCTGCGCTGAACTCGAATCTACAGCCTGGCGCCGACCTGCGCATCGAGGGCAACGGCGGAGCTTCTCTGGCCGTGCCGGTCGCGCCGACGCTCGCTACGGCGATCGCCGGAGGGCAAACCTTCAGCATCAATGCCGGACCGACCACCACGACCTTCGAGTTTTTCCAGCTCGGCGGCGACGCCCTCGAGGTGAACACCGGCGGATCGAATGCTTTGGATGGCCAGACCTTTACGATTAGCCAGGGCAATGCGACGGTCACCTTCGAGTTTGCCTTGAACGGTCGCACTTTGGCCACGGGCGATAAGAACACGCCGGTTGCCTTCCGCGCGACCGACACGAAACAACAGCTCGCCAACGACGTGGCCGGTGCGATCAATGGCGCCAAGAGCCTCGGGTTGTTCGGCGCGTCGTCGTTAAGCGCGTCGGTGGGCACGCAAGCCGCGCCCGACGGCAATTGGGTGGTGATGCTGGGCGGCGACGCCAACACCAGCTACGCCAATCTGCCCACGGCCGCCACGGCCACCAGCACGAGCCCGTTGGTGCTCCGCCGCGGCGGCAGCGGCGCGCCCTTCCTGTTGACGAACAATGCCCTGGAAGTGGTGGCAGCCAACGGCAACGCTGTGACCAATGGCAGCAGCTTTTCGATCAAGCAAGGCAACACCACGGTCTCGTTCGAGTTTTCGAAGGGCCGCCTGACGCTGGCCGCCGGCGACACGAATGTGCCGGTGCCCTACAACCTGAACGGCGTGAACGATTCGCCAGCCGTGCTGGCGGGCGAGATCGCCCAGGCGATCAATGCCGCGGTGATGGCCGGGCTGTTCGGCGGCTCGCCGCCGATCGCGGCGGCTTATAACAGCGCCGACGACGCCAATGGCAGGCCGGTGGTGACGGTCGGCGGCGATCAAAACACCACGTTGGCGGTCAGCAACAACGCGGCCGGCGCGATGAGCGTGCTGGCGGCCGGCGCCACACTGTCGCCGGTGGCCGTGGGCGGGGAGATCATCACTTTCTCGCCGACCGACGCCGCCGCCGCGCTCGCGGCCAAAATCGCGCCCGCCATCAATGCCTCGCCACTGGGACAGATTCCGCTGGGGGCGGCGGGGCCGCAGCCCGTCACGGCCAGCGTCAACGCCTTCACGAACCCAACGGTCGTGCAGTTGGTGCAGGGTCCGTTCCGGCTGACGATCAACCCCGCCACGACGCCGCTCGTGCCAACGTATAGCGACGTGCCGTACCAGATTGGCACGAACACCGATTTTTCGAGTCCGTCGGGGCCGCCGCCGCTGGCCGACGGCACCACGTTCAATGTGCCCAAGGGCGTCACGGCCATCATCGATCCGGGCGCCGAGTTCAAGATGCTCAACTCGATCATCGACGTGGGCAGCTCGTCGGCCAACATTGATCGCAGCCAGGCCGCGTTGCAGGTCTTAGGCGTTCCCGGCGATCAAGCCATTTTCACTTCGTTCAACGACAACACGGTGGGCGGCACGCTCGAATCGCCCGTCACCGCCCCGGCCAAGGGCAATTGGGGCGGCCTGGTCTTTCGCAACGACTCGGACCTGGAGCCGCTGGGCATCTTCTTGAACTATGTCGATGAGGCGACGTTCCGCTACGGCGGCGGAAGTGTGACCACGGTCACCGGCCAACCGCAGCAGTACGACACCATCACGATGCAAACGGCCCGGCCCACGATCTCGAACAACATCCTGGTCGACAACGCCAGCGCGCCGATCTCGGCCAATCCCAACAGCTTTGAAGAGACGCACTTCGGCCAGGACGTCACGTTGCTGGCCGGCGCGCCGGGCGACACCACCAGCACGACCGCCGCCAGCCAGATCGTCGATGGCCAGACCTTCCAGATTCACGGCACGACGTTTGAGTTCGACAACCTGAACAGCCCGGCCACCATCGGCGTGCTGCCGGGCGACGTGGCGATCGGGTACTACGGCATTCCCTCGGGCATCACGAACCCGCACGCCGTCGATACCAACGCGCAACTGGCCGGCGACATCGCCGCCGCCATCAACGGCGCGTCGCTGACAGCGCCGTTTGTGCAGGCCGCGGTCACGGGCAACCAGGTGACGATCACCAATGTGGCTCTCGATTCGTCGGTGGCGCTGCAGGTTTCGTTCTCCGTCGCCATTTCGCCGAATGCCACCGGCGCCACGATCTCGGCCACCTCGAACACCATTGCGGTGACTTACAACGGCGCGACGAAGGTCTTTGAGTTCACCACCACGGGGCTGCCTCCGGGCGATACGAACGTGCCGATCGTCGTGGCTCCGGGTGATTCGGCCGCCACGCTGGCCGGCAAAGCGGCCCAGACGATCGACGGCGCCGCGGGATTCAACAAGCCGGGCTTGGCGACCGCCGCCGCCAACTCGATCAACTTCATTCCGGGAGTGGCAGCCTCGGCCTCGGGCGCCCAGGTCAGCGGGTTTCAAGCCGGCCAAACGTTCTCGGTCAAGGGCACGGTCTTTCAGTTCTTCAACGGCGACGTGCTGCAAGTGACCGCTCCGCAACAGTCGGCCGGATCGGGCACCGGCATTGTCGACGGCGACAGCTTCACGATCGATCGGGGCGGGCACACGCTCACCTTCGAGTTTGCGCTTGACAATCGGCAGGTGACCGATGGCAACTGGCCGATCAACTTCACCCAGACCGATACCGACGAGGCTTTGGGACGCGCGGTGACGGCGGCCATCAACGCGGCGGCGGCGGCCGGCGCGTTTTCGGGCGCCCCCGTGGCGTATCAGGGCATGCCCACCGATGGGCAGACGTTTACGATCACGCGCGGCACTACGTCGCAGACCTTCGAGTTTGTCTCCGACGCCCGCACGCAACCCGCCACCGATACCAACTGGCCTGTCTCGTACGCCTCGGGGGTCTTCCTGGTCGACATTTCGGCCAGCGCCACGGGGGCGACCATCGGCGGCGGCGGCAACACCATCACCGTCACCTTCGGCGGCGCGACCAAGACGTTCGAATTCACCACTTCCACGCTGCCCGCTGGCGATACGAACGTGCCCATTGTCGTGGCTGCGGGCGATTCGGCTGCCACACTGGCCACGAAGGCGGCGCAGACCATTGACGGACCGCAGGGTTTCAACAACGCCACGGTGGCCGGGGCCAACGGCGGCAACTCGACGATCACGTTTGTGTCGGGCGCGGTCGCTTCGGCGGCGGGCGCCGAGGTGGCGGCCCGCACCAGCGTCTCGCCCGAGACCATCGAGCAAGACATCACCTTGGCCATCAGTGCGGCTGTTTCCGCGGGCCGGTTGGCGCCCACCGCCGAAATCGTCGCTTCGTACAGCGGCTTCGATCCCTCGCAACCGCCCGGCTCGCCGCAACATACGCTGGTGAGCCTGAGCGACGACGCGAGCACCACGGTCTCGACCAATTCGGCGAACACCGGCGCACTGGCGTTCGCCAAGTCGACGGCCGGGCCGATGCGTTTGACGGCGGGCGACGTGGCCGTCTATTTCCAGCCGGGTTATTCCGCCGCGCAATTGGCCGGCGCGGTCGCCGCCGCGGTCAACGGCGCGCAAATCGACGGCGGCGCCGGCGCGGTCATCTATGCCGAGTCGGTCACCGACGCAAACGGCAATGCCCGCGTCGACCTGATGAATACCAGCAATGTCGACGTCACGGCGCCGAATCACGCCCCGCTGAGTCTCTCCTTGCTGACTCCGCTCTCGATCAACGCGCTGCCCGGCAGCCAATTGGCCGATGGCGACGGCTTTACGGTCAATGGGCGGCTGTTCGAGTTCGATCAAGGCACAACGCTGGGCGTACAGCGGCCGGGCGGAGTGGTGACGCCCGTCAGCCTGTTCGGCAGCACGATCGTAGGCGGGCACTCCTTTACCATCAACGACGGCACGCAGAGCAAGCAATTCATTTTCTACGTCGACACTCCGGTTCCGACTCTGCAGCCCAACCAGGTGGGTATCGAGATTTCGTCGTTCTGGGATCCCAACCAGGTAGCCGCCGCCATCGCGAGCGCGGTGAACAACACCGTGGCCAGCGGCGGGCTGACCAACGTGCGGGCCTACATCGCCGGCGACGGCGGACCTGACAGCAGCTTGCTCGGATTGGGCCAAGTGCGAATTGTGGGCACGGGCACCGTCGTGCCGGTCGTCGATAGCTCGCAAGCCACGGAGTTGACGAACACCGCCGCGCTGCACGGCGGAATCTCAGTGCCGTTCGCGCCGGGATACACGGCCAGCCAGATCGCTCAGGGCATCGGCGCGGCGGTCAGCGCGGCGGGCATTGGCGTCTCGGCCAACTCCAACGGCGCCAGCGTGGTGTTTGAGAACGCCGATTCGGTGGTGCCGCACCCGCCCGCCTCGCTCTATCTGAATGCCAATGGCAACGTACCGCCCACGTTCACCTCGCCCGGCGCCGTCTTCACCATGGGCGGCGATGTGTTGCCGCTGGGCCTCGAAAACAATTTTTACACCGCCGATTACGCGCGGCTGGGGCCCGATGTCCACGGCAACCTGCTGGCCGTGCGCGAGCCGCAGACCATCACCGTCACCAACGCCGCCCAGGTGCAAGACGGGCAGCAGTTCGTCATCAGCGGAGTGGGCTTCGAATTCGACACGGGCAACGGCGTCACCGCCGGTTTTCACCCCGTGACGTTTCAGACCGGCCAAACCGCCGACCAGATCGCACAAGACATCGTCAAGGCGATCAACGCGGCCAGCGATCCGACGAACGCCGCGGCCTTTGTGCCCGGCTTCAACGTTCACGCGCAGGCGGGGCCGGCCGGCTCGGGCGAGGTGATTCTGCTGCTCAACGCCCCGGCCAGTTTCAACCTGAATAACTTCAACACGCAGCCACCGGCCGGATCGCTGTCGTTGGGAACGACGGAGTTGACGCTGCCTCTGAACACCGTGCCGGTGCGCATCTTGGGTCAGACTCCGCTCTCACAACAGCAAAAGGTGATCGAAAACACCTTGAATGGGCTGTTGGTGAGGATCAATACCAACGCGGGCCAATCGCTCGATACCTTGGACGTCACGGCGCGGTTCCACGCCACCGACATCAGCTACATCATTCCCGAAAACCTGGTGCTGACGGGACAGCCCGGCGGGCCGTCGGGCACGGTCGGCCGCGAATCGGCCCGCTTGCAGATCGATCCGGGCGTGATCGTCAAGCTGCACAGCGCGCGGATCGAGGTCGGCCTGGGCGCCGACCTGGTGGCCGAGGGCGATCAGAACCACCTCGTCACGTTCACGTCGCTCTTCGACGACACGGTCGGTTCGGGCGGCACCTTCTTCGCCAACGGCGACGACCTGGGCACGCCGACCCCCGCGGCGCCGGGCGACTGGGGCGGCCTGTTTTTCTCGCCCACCTCGCAAGGCAGCCTCGATTACGTTTCGCTCGCCTATGGCGGCGGCTCGGTGCCCATCGAGGGAACCACGGCCAGCTTCAACGCCGTCGAGATCCACCAGGCCAAGGTGCGCATCACCAACTCGACGTTGGCCAACAATGCCGCCGGCGTCGATCCCGTGCCGACCGGCCGCAACGGCCGCGGCGTCAATACCGGCGCCGTGATCTACGTGCTCGGCGCGCAGCCGGTGTTGGCCGACAACATCATCGAAAACAACAGCGGCTCGGCGATCAGCGTCGATGTCAATTCGCTCACCTCCGACCTGGTTCCTGACTGGGGCCGCAGCACCGGACCGCTCGACGCGCTGACGAACGTCGGCTCGAACTACGGGCCGCTCGTGCGCGGCAACAAGATCGGCAACACCGCCATCAACGGCATGGTGGTCCGCGGTGGGACGCTCACCACCGACAGCATCTGGGACGACACTGACATTGTCCATGTCGTCCAGGACGAAATTAAGGCGCTCAACAGCACCACCATCCGCCTGCAGAGCACGGCTACGCAAAGCCTGGTGGTGAAGCTCCAGGGCGCCTCGGCCGGGCTCACCGCCAGCGGCGCGCCGTCCGACATCCAAGGCCGGATCGGAGGCACCGTGCAGGTGCTCGGCCAGCCGGGCCACCCGGTGGTCATGACCGCCCTGACGAACTGCGACGTCGGCGCCGGCCTGACTCCTCAAGATCAACCGCAGAACGACACCGACAACGGCAATTGCGGCGTCGCGCTGACGGCCGGTTCGGGTGCCGTGTTTGTCGACGGCGGCGACCGCGACGACTTCGGCCACGGCGACTTCGACCCCAACACCGGCAAGAACGTCGGCGGCTGGTTGCTCATCCAAGAGGCGATGAATTTCGTCTACTCCGGCTCGCGCAACGCGGCGGGCACGGGCGTCTTGGTGATCGGCGCCCAGCCCGGCGGGCGCTCGGCCGACGCCGTCACCAGCGCGGCCAAGGCGCTGGGCATCTCGCTGACCTTTGTCACCGGCGCGCAGATTTCGACCGTCAACTTCAACCTTTACCGCGCCTTGTATGTGCCCTCGGACGAGGAAGATACCGACGGAGGCATCAGCGATTCCGACTTGTTGTTGCTCGACGGGCGCAAGAGCGACATCCAGAATTACGTGAATAATTCGGGCGGCAGCCTGATGGCCTTGACCGAAGCCAACTCGCCCACGCCCTACAACTGGCTGCAACTGCCGGCGCCGCTCACCATTCAAACCTACACGGCGGCCGGCAATATTGATCCGCTGAAGCAAACTCCCGCCCTGGCCGCGGCCGGATTCAACATCACCGACGCCGACATTAATCTGGGCATCCCCTGGCACAACAGCTTCACCGGCCCGCCAGGGTTCAACAACATGGTGCCCTTCATTGTGGATGCCGTTACTGGAGAAGTCGTGACGCTGGGCCTCGCGCCGGGCAGCACGGGTATCGGCGGTACGGGCGCCGCCCCCGGTTCGTGGAACACGATCAAGTTCGACGAGTACGCCAACGACCGCAACGTGTCGGTTACCAACGAGGTCGAGGCCGCCTACACGGGCGGAAACGACACCAACGGCACGCCGCAAACCGCCGAACCGTTGGGCAGCCTGGCTCCCAACCAGCAAAGCGGCGACGACAACCTGCGGCTGGGCTTTCAGGTGAACGGCTACATCAGCCCCAACGACACTCACGACGTCGATACCTACAGCTTCACCGCGCGGCCGGGCACTCAGGCCTGGCTCGACGTGGGACACACCAGCCCGGCGCTCGACGCCGTGCTCGAACTGGTCGACGCCAACGGCAATGTGCTGGCCCGCAGCGACAACTCGGTGCTCGAACAGGAAGACGCCATCAAGAACGGCAACCCGCTGGCCCCCGGCCCGCTGCTCTCCGGCTTGCTGCCCGGCAACCTGGCCCTGCCCATGCAGAGCGACACGTTCCAGCAAAATACCTACCCCGGTCAGGATCTGCGCGACATCGGCTCGACCAACGAGAAGGATCCCGGCATGCGGGTGGTGCTGCCGGGCACGCCCAACCCCGACGGCACTCCCACGACGTACTACGTGCGGATCTACAGCAAAGGCCCCATCAACGGCGACGGCACGCCCGGCGCGCTCACCTACAGCGTGGTGGGCGGCAAGAGCAACGGCCTGAGCAGCGGCGCCTATCAATTGCAGGTCCGCTTGCAAGAGCAATGGGAAACGCCCGGTTCGGTCGTACGGTTCGGCGACATCAGCTTCGCCGCCAACGGCATCACCGTGCTGGGCCAGCCGGCGCATTCGCCCCTGTCGGGCGATTCGGCCTCGAACGGCGCCAATAGCGTCACCATTCCCGTGGCCAGCGGCGCGCCGAATACCAATCAGGCGCAATACGACCCCGGCGTTCAACCCAACAACTTCCAAAATGCCCAGGACCTGGGCAACCTGGCGACCAGCGACAGCGGCTCGGTGAGCGTGGCGGGCAACCTGAACGCGCCGGGCCAGGTCGATTGGTACAAGTTCGCGCTCAACTTCAACCTAATGCAGGCCATTCAGGGCGTGAACGCGGGCGACAAGACGCTGAGCACCATCTTCCACATCGGCTACGCCGACGGTCTCGGCCGGCCCGATACCACCATCTCGGTTTACGACCAGTGGGGCCACCTGATCTTTGTGGGCCGCGACTCGAACGTGGCCGACGAACAACCGCGGCCAACCCAAGGCAACGATGAGACGAACCTGAGCCACGGCTCGTTCGGCACGAACGATCCGTACATCGGCCCAGTGCAATTGCCGGCCGGCGTGCCCGGCGGCACCGTGCCCACCACCGGCGGGCGCGTTTCGCCGTCGAGCGCTACTTATCCGCTCGATCCGAGCACGTACCCCATGCCGTTGCAGACCATCAACAACTACGACGGCCCGAACAGCTACACCTACTTCGTGGCGGTCAGCAGCAACGCCACGCTGCCCACGGCGCTCGACGCCACCTTCAATGCGGGCAGCTCCAACCCACTGGTCCGGCTCGAGCCGATCGACGGCATTCAGCGGATGGTCGAAGACCACACGCAGGGATTCACGTTGGCGGGCAACAAGGTGTCGTTCGGCCAAACCGGCTACAACAGCAACGACACCACGTCGCCCTTAGGCAACGGCACCAATCTCGATCCACAGGATGGGCCGATCCTGCCCATCAGCACGGGAACTGACCTTTTGAACCACGTGGTGCCGTGGAACCTGAACAACGTGGTGCTCTACGCCAGTACGAACACCAACCTGTACGCCATTAACCCCGCCAACGGCGCGATTGAGCCGCACAACGGCAACCCGTACATCACCCAGGGTTTGCCGAACCCGACGGAAGACCTCGCCTTCCGCGCCGACGGCAACCTGTTCGGCTATTACACCGACACCACCACCGACAACGACTCGGGCCATCTTATCCAGATCGACACGACGACCGGCGCGTTCAACGACATCGGAGGCGACACCGGCGAGGGGCTGACCCCGCCCACCACCAGGCCCGTCGACGCTTTGGCGTATACCCGTCTCGGCGTCGATAGCTACAAGCTCTTCTACTCGGCGCCGGACCAAGCAGACCCCCGGGTCTCAGACTTGCTCTATGCGAACATGGCCACCGGCGCCGTCAGTCCGCTTCCTCCGTATTTCAACGTCGGCTCAATGCTCACGGGACCGAAAGCCAGACCTGTGTCCGGCGCGCAGATAAGTCCGGGAGACAATTTCAGCATCACGGACTTCGCCAACCGCACGATTGAATTCGTTCTGGAGCCAAGCTTCGCCGGCACAACCTTCGTTCCTAACTCGCCGCCGGGCGATGCGGGCACGTATTTCATTTCGTACACTCCCACCGATTCGTCCCTCACGGTCGGGCAGGAGGTCTCGAGCGCGATCAACACCGCGTTTCGATTCGATATTCCGCCGCCAAGCCCGCGTCCCGCCGGGTTTAGCGAGACCAGCGCCACCTTCGACCTCTTCACCGGGGCAGTGGCGGTTACCGACGCCGCGAACATCGATGGGACGAACGCGCCCGAGTTCAGCTTCACCAACGCGCCCGGTGGTTTAGTCACCGGCATGGCGTTCGACCCGAATACCGGTCTGTTTTACGCGGTCAGCTCGAACGGCGGCGTGTATGTGATGACCGTGAACAATGGGATTCCAAATCCGCGCTCGATCACCTATCTCGGCTCATCGTCCGTGTTTACGCAGCGCGGTTATCACTTCGAGGGACTGAGCATCGGTCCGCAGAACGTCGATTGGAACGGCGACGGAACCCCCGGCGATCTGAAGGACGTGCTCTTCGCCGTCGCGGACGCTCCCGGCGGCGGCTCGATCTTGACGGCAATCACCGATACGGCCTTGGGCGCGAACAATATCTTTAGTCCCAATGCCATTGGGGCGGGCGGGCCCGTGGCCGTCTTTGATCAGGGCGTTCCCAGCGGCAGCAGCACGATCGAAACCGGCGACTACGTCGACAACGTGTCGCTCGGCAACTTGACGGGTGTCAAGGGCATCGCGATGTCGCCGCTTGACTTCAACATGTGGCATCCCTCGGACGACGGTCGCCCCGGACACGGCGTGACCGACCCTGCGCCCGACAATAGCCGCGTCGGCAACACGAATATCGGCAGCACCAATAGCTTCTATTTCGGCCTCGACAAGCCGATGTTGCCGCCGAGTACCTATTCGTCCGTCGAAGCCCCCAGTCCGACCGTCGAGGACCTCGTCAAAGGAACCACGAACAGCCTCGACAATTCGGTCCCGAATACCAAGACGTTTAACGCGCCGGGCGATGTCTACGGCTCGTTGGTCACCAGTCCCTTCAGCCTGGCCGGATACTCGGCGGGCGACAAGCCGACGGTCTACTTCGACTACTACCTCGACACGGGGATGACCAACAACAGTAGCGCGAACTGGATTGCCTCGGCGCGGGTCTTCATTTCTCCCGATGGCGGGCGAAGCTGGGATGAGATCGCCACGAATAACCCCTCGCAGACTCGTTATTTTCCTGCCAACGACCCCGGCGGGTCGTCGTTGGGCCTACGTCAATACACGTTAGAGCAGGTACCCGGCACGAGCGAGTTGCCCGACTTCGCGACGGTGAACTCCAACGTGCCTGCCAGCCAAACGCTCATTGATCCGAGACAGCAGGTTCAGCAGTTGTTCGACAACACGGGCACCTGGCGGCAGGCGCGGATCGACTTGAGCAACTACTCCGGCGATCCCAACTTGCTGCTGAGATTTGATTTCAGCGGCACCCACGGTTACGGGCAATTCACCGCAATCAAAAACGAAAAGAGCAGCGGCAACCCGATCCCGGGTGAGACCGGCAGTACGGATCTGGGCGGTGATCCCGGTGATGCGCCGCACGAAGGTTGGTACGTCGGAGACCTGATCGTCGGCCTGGCCGGACGCGGTGAAATGGTCACGAACACCCCCGCGGGCCAGACGCAGTTTTTCACGACGCCGCAGAATCCCTTCTTCGGCAACAGCCCGCAGATCCTGACGGGCGCGTACCAGCTCGATGTGCAGAAGGGAACGGAGACCGGGCAATCGATCAATCCCAACCGCAGCAATACTCTGGTCGACCCCAACCAGCTCGACATCAACGACCGGCTGACCTCGGCCTATACGTTGATCGCGCCAGAAGGACACTTTAACCAGTCACTGACGCAGGTGCCCGGCGCGACGGACCTGGGACCGACTTCGACGGTATTGCCGACTTACACCTACACCTTCACCAATGTGCCCGCCGCCACCGCCGGCGGCACGCTCACGCTCAGCGCCGCGGGCGATTTGGAGGGGAGCTTTGAGTATTTGACGGCCAGCTTCCCCGACCTGCCCGCCAACGATCCGCTGAATCAAGCAAAGATCCCTGTCTTTTTCAACCAGCAAGATAAAGGACTGCAAGGGCAGTTCTTCACGACCTCGCAGATCAGCTTCACCCAGGCCCAGTTGCTGCAATTGCTGGCCGCGGGCGTGGCCAAGCACAACGCCAACGTGATCACCATCACGCTGACGCCGCTGCCCAACGCCAGCCCCACCGTGACGCCGGGCAACCCGCCGAATCTGTCGGGCAGCGTGCCAGCGCCCGGACCGAGTCTGGTGAACAACCTCAACATGCTGGCGGCCACGCTCGATTTCGGCATTGCCGGGTCGTTTGACGGCCAGACGTTCACCATCAGCGACGGCGTACATCAACGGGTGTTTGAGCTCGACGACAACAATCAGCTCAACAACCCAACGAACATCCGCGTCAGCATTCTGCCGTCGTACACCGGCGCGCAGATTGCGCAGGCGATGGTGGCGGCGATCAACCAGGCCGGCTTGCTCAATGTGCAGGCGGCCACCAGCGACGCCAACAATAACAATACCTTACCGGCCGCCACGCCGAACGACACCAGCGACCGTGTGAACCTGTTCGGGGCGGCTTCAGTAGTCGTCGGCGCGCCACCGCAAGTGGTCAGCGGTCCCGACCCGGCAAACAGTGCCAGCGCGCCGGTGGCGCCGCACGGCAGCATCGCTACGGCCTTCGCCACCGGAGTCGATTCGGGCACCGACCCGAACCTGAAGCCGATCACCTCGGCCGGCGCTGGAGGGCTATCGTCCGGCACCACGTATTACTACGTAGTCTCGGCTACCGACACCAGCGGCGTCAACTCCGTCAGCAACGAGCAGTCGTTCACCGCCAGCAACGGCAACGGGTCGGCCTCGCTCTACTGGGCGCCGCAGCCGGGCGCCGTCGAGTACAACATCTACCGCGGCACCGCGCCCGGCCAAGAGAATGTGCTCGTCAAGACCATCGGCGGCGGCACGACCGCCTACACCGGCCCCACCACGTTTACCGACACAGGTCTGGCGGGCTCGTCGGCCGCGCCTCCACCCGTCACGCGCGTCTTCAACGGCTACGGCGTCATCGGCAACGCGGCCGGCGTCGGCACGTCGCCCCAAGTCGACATGATGAAGGTCAACCTGCACGCCGGCGACTCGATGACGATCACGCTCGACACCAAGAGCATCCTCTCGACGTTGGATCCCACGCTGCGGCTCTTCGATGCCAACGGCATGGAGGTGACATCGTTTTTACAGGATGCCGCCCAGGCGCCCAACTTCGAGCAGCAATTCAATCCGGTCACCGGGGCCAACTATTACCAGTCGCCGCCCACCGGCCAGCCAGGCACTCACGACGATCTCTATTACACGTTCACCGCGCCCAGCACGGTCAGCGCGCCCACGCTGAACACCATCACGCGCTCGGCTGGCGGATCGTTAGCCAATGGCGGCACGTACTATTATGTTGTCACCGCTTTAGCGGGCGGAGGTGAAACAACCGCCAGCAACGAACAGTCGATCACCACCAACGCCGCCAACCGCACGGCCGATCTGAGCTGGTCGCAGGTGTTCAACGCCACCGGGTACAAAATCTATCGCGGCACCTCGCCCGGACAAGAAAACCAACTGGTGGCGGTGATCGGCAACGGCCGAACCACCAGTTTCGCCGACAACGGCAGCCTGACCTCGGCCAGCCCGCCGACCACGAACACCGCTGGCCTGAATCCGCCCGGCCTGCAAACGGTCACGCCTCAGCCGTTGGGCAGCTTGCCGCCGGGTACGTATGACTACGTCGTCACCGCGGTCAACGCGCAAGGCGAGACGCTCGCCAGCAACGAGCTTTCGGGCACGGCGGCGACGCCCGACTTCGAGATGCAGCTCACCTGGACGCCGGTGAGCGGCGCGACGGGCTACCACATCTATCGCGGCACGGCGAGCGGCCAAGAGAACTCGCTGATCGCCAGCCTGCCGGCCTCGGCCACGCAGTTTATCGACAACGGCACCGAGACCGACATTGCGGGTTCGCCGCCCGCCGCCAGCACGGCCCAAGCCAACGGCAACTATTATGTGGCGGTCAGCGGCCAGGGGAACGACACCTACGATCCCAACGGAGATGGCCGCGAACGCGGCAGCACCGGCTACTACCAGATCCAGATCAGCGCGGGCCCCATCGCGTTGCGCGGCGCCAGCGAGGCCGTCGGCGGGCTGGGCAACCTCACCTTCAATTCTCAAGGCGACCCGACCACCGGCGAGATCAGCCTGCCGAGCAACCAGGACGTGCCGCCCGACAACAACGTGAACATCGGCACGCTCTTCTATCGGGCGCCCGATCTGAATAACTATCTCACGGCATTCGGCGGCCTTGCGACTGGCACAAACGACACGACGATCCGCGTGGTCAAGTACGACAACCTGACCGGCGACACCCAGACGCCTCGGCCGCAAGGCTCGATCATTCTCGAGAGCAACCAGGTGAGCAATGCCCTGAACGACGGCATCCTGATCAGTTCGTCGCCGCGCGAAGGGTTGCAAGGCTCGGCGAATTCGAGCCTGCCTCACCAGGGGGCGGTGCGCAACCTGCCGGTGCTCGACACGGCCCGGCTCGTGCCCGGCGCCGTGGTGAAAAACAACATCGTCTCCGGCTTCGGCGGGGCGGGCATTCAGTTCAGCGGCGACGCCGACGCGCAGAATCCCTTGGCGGCCGTGCCGTTCGGCAGGATCATCAACAACACGATTTATGGCGCCACCACGCCCCAGGGCACCGGCATTTTGGTGACCAACAACGCCAGCCCCACGATCGTCAACAACATCGTGGCCAACACGGCGACGGGCATCTCGATCGACGCCAGCTCGCAGGGACTGTCCAGCCCGCCGGTCTTGGCCGCCAACATCTATCAGAACAACACTACCAACACCAACCTGCCCAATAGCGACTTAGGCACCAACGGCATCGCACTGGCCCCCACCGATCCGTTATTTGTCAACGCCGCCGCGAACAACTTCTACTTGAAGGCGTTCTCGTCGGCCATCGATAGTTCGCTCAACACGTTGCAAGATCGGGCGGCAATGACGCAGGTGACCGCGCCGATCGGCATCGCGCCCTCGCCGATCGTGGCGCCCACCACCGACATCAACGGTCAGTTGCGGGTGGCCGATCCGAGCGAGCGAGCGCCCGGCTCGGGTCTCGGCTCGAACGTATTTATCGATCGCGGGGCCGTCGAGCGGGCCGATTTCACCGGCCCGTCGGCCACGCTGCTCACCCCGGCCGACAACGACGTCTTCGATCAGAACCCGGCCGTCAATTTCGTCCACGACGTCGGCCTCAACCTCTCTGAGTTCGAAATCTTGCTCAGCGACGGCATCGGGTCGGGCGTCGACAATACCACCGTCACGCAAGACCGAGTCACCGTACGCCGCAACGGCGTGCTCTTGACGCCGGGCATCGACTACGCCTTCGTCTACGACAACAACAACCACATCATCCGCCTGATCGCCGCCAGCGGCGTCTGGCAGAATGGCAGCGTCTACGACATTGCGCTCGACAACGGCAAGAAGTTTGATCCGCAAGATCCCAGCCTCGGTCCGAAGCCGGGCGATCCGGGCATCAGCGACCTGGCGGGCAACTCGTTGCAGGCCGATTCGCCCAACGGTTTCACCACCTTCCAGGTGATTCTGGCCAGCATCCAGAACAATCCGCCCGCCGTGGTGCTGCCCACCGCGCAACAGACCATCTTTGAGCACGAGGCGATCCGCTTCGCGCCCACGCTGGTGGCCGACACCGACGCGCCCGAGGCCTCGACCGACCCCGACTCGGCCGCCGGCAGCGATCCGTATCTCGACATCCCCGCCGCCAACGGCACGCCAAACGCGGCCGGCGACAACGACTGGGACGTGAACAACCCGATCACCGTCTTCGACGTCGACGCCAACGGCGGCATCGAGCAGGTAACGCTCACCGCCTCGGTCGGCACGCTCTCGATCTTGCAAGACGCGAATACGCCCAGCGCCAGCGTGGTGCAGGTCAGCGGCAACGGCACGACCGCCAACCCGCTGGTGTTGCGAGGCCCCTTGGGCGACCTGGCCACTGACGGCAATGGGCATTACATCGATCCGGGCATCAACACGGCCCTGGCGCACCTGGTCTTCCGGCTCGACGATCCGAGCAACCCCGGCGCGTACTATTTCAACGGCACGGCGAATATCACGATCGTCGCCAACGATCTGGGCAACACGCCGCCGCCAGCGCGGATCACCACGGTGAACCTGCCGATCACCGTCTTGCCGGTGAACGACGCGCCGATTGAAGTGGTGCCGAGTCCGACCGACAACGACACCGTTCGTCTCAGTCCCACCGAGGCTGCCAGCGCCACCTCGAGCACCATGGACTTCCCGGCGGCCAGCGCGCTGGTCGGCGGCCCGGGCACCAACAGCGGCCTGACGTTCCAGGTCTTCGACAGCGCGAGCGGCGCAGCGACCAACTTCAAGTTCGCCAACGTCTTCGAAGTCGACATCGCTCCCAGCGCCACCGGCAGTCTCATCGCTCATCAGACGATCACCGTCACGCAAAACGGTGTCCGCAAGACGTTCGAGTTCACGACCAACGGACAGACCGCCGCGGGACATGTGCCGATCGCCGTCAACGCCAGCGACCCGGCCGGCACGATCGCGCAAGACGCTGCCAAGACCATCGGCGGCGCGGCCGGCTTCAATTCGTCTTCTCTCGGTTCCGCCATCGGCAACCGGCTGCTGATCACTTCGACCACCAGCCTGCCGGCTAGCGACTCGCTGCTGTCGCTCAAGAATACCTGGTGGGAAATCGACGTCGCGCCCAACGCCACCGGCCAGTCGATCTTGCACCAGACCTTCACGGTGACGCAGGGCACACCCGCCAGTGGACTGACCACCAAGACCTTCGAGTTCGCCAAGCCCTGGGAAGTCGACATCGCCAGCAACGCCACCGGCCAGTTGGTGGCTCACGGCACGATCACCGTTACGCTGAACGGCACGAGCAAGACGTTCGAATTCATCACCTCGGACACAGGCAGCGTCACCGCGGGCAATATCGCCATCAGCGTACAAGACACCGATGGCCCCACGCAGCTTGCCGCCGCGGCCGCCACGGTTATCGATGGTCCCAACGGATTCAACGTTGCTGGGCTGGCGCAGGCCAATGCCGCCGCGGTGGTGATTACCGCCCCAACCAAAGTGAACGGCACGGGCGCCGGCACGTTGCTGGTTGAGCAAGATCCGCAGAAAAGCAATCCCTCGAACGTGCCGGTGGTGGTGCGGCTGACCGACGCCGCCGCCCAGGTCGCCGCGGCCGCCGCCGCGGCCGTCGATGGCCCCAGTGGCTTCAACGCCTCGGCGCTGGCCACGGTCAATCCCGCTCAGAGCAACCAGGTGCTCATTGCCACTCTGACGACGATTACGAGCAGCGACACGCTGCTGTCGCTCTTCAACCCGGTGCCTTACCTGGCGAGCGACAGCGCCGCCCAGGTGGCCCAAGATGCCGTGACGGCAATCAACAGCACGCTGCCTAGCCAGCCGGCCTCGGTACAAGCCGGCGGCAACCGCGTAACACTGACCGGCACCACCCAGTTCACCGCTGCCCCGCCCAAGCAGCCCGCCAATCCTTCGTCGGAAGACACACCCTACGTCTTCTCACAGGCCAATGGCAATTCGGTGATCGTCAGCGATCCCGACGTCACCGGCACGAACGTCAACAACGCCGCCCTGCAGTTCAACGAAACCATTTCGTTGGTGTCGGGCAGCGGCACACTGCACGTGCAAAACACCAGCGGCATCACGTTCATCAATGGTTCGTCGAACGACAGCGCCACGCTGCAGTTCCAAGGCACGCTGGCGGGCATCAACTCCGCGCTCGAAGGGCTGGCCTTCGACCCGACCAACGAGTTTGTCGGGCCGGTCCACCTGACCTTCCTGGCGAACGACAACGGCAATATCGGCTTCGGCCCGGCTCCTACCCACGCTCCTGCGCCGGTGCCGCTCAGCTCGCCGCTGGAAGATGTCTATTTGGCCATCTTCGGCTCGCAAGACGCGCCGGTGCTTAATCCGCTGCCGATGATGCTTACCGCCATCAACGAGCAGCCGACCAATCCGCCCTCGCCGCCGATCGCTTCGACGCCCAATACTGGCAACACCGTCTACAGCATTCTGCAAACGGGTGCCAGCCCCGGCAACACGTCGGCCATGACGCTCATCGCGTCCGGCGCCAAGTATGGCATCGCCATTACCGGCGTGCAGGTGCCGACCATGCCGGCGGGAACTCCCGGCGGCACATGGCAGTACTCGCTCGACGGTGGCACCACCTGGCAAAACATCGTACCCGGGCCGAACAACGGCGTCGGTCTGGCTCCGCCGACCAACCTGTTCGCATCGCCGGCCTCCACCGGGTCGCTGGCCACCAATACCACCTATCACTACGTGGTCACGGCCGTCGACGCGCAGGGCGAAACCGGCGCCAGTGCCGAAGCCACCGCTACCACTGGGTTGACGCAGCGGACCATCAACCTCTCGTGGAACGCCG
>DATFDL010000043.1:0-3070 GCA_035252155.1 Pirellulales bacterium
AAAACTGGCGCCTCGGGTTAGTGTTCATTGCGGCACTCGAAAAAATGATTGATAAATCCGAGGCCCGGGTGCGGCGGATGTTTGGCGAAATCGCCGGCCGCTACGACCTGCTCAATCATCTGCTGTCGCTCAATGTCGATCGCTATTGGCGGTGGCGGGCGGTGCGGCAAGCGCCGCCCGGCGATGGGCCGATCCTCGATCTTTGCACCGGCACCGGCGACCTGGCGTTGGCCTATTATCGGGCCAGCCGCGGACAGGCGCGGATCGTCGCCGCCGACTTCTGCCACCCGATGCTCGTGTTGGGCGAGCAAAAACGATCGCGCGCGGGCGTGAACGGCCAACTCACGTTTGTCGAGGCAGACGCCCAGCGATTGCCGTTTCCTGATGATTACTTTGCAATTGTCTGCGTCGCCTTCGGGCTGCGAAACGTGACCGACACCGACCGCGGACTGCGCGAGATGGCCCGCGTTTGCCGGCCCGGCGGCCAGGTGGTGGTGCTGGAATTCTCGATGCCCCAATGGCAACCGCTGCGGGGCATCTACAGTTGGTATTTCCGCCGTGTGCTGCCCCGCATCGGCCAGGCGCTGGCGCGCAATCGGCAAGACGCCTATCGCTACCTGCCCGAAAGCGTCGGCGAGTTTCCCTCGGGCGAGGCGCTGGCCGAACGGATGCGGGCGGCCGGAATGACTTCGGTCTCGCACCGGCCGTTGACACTTGGGGTGGCTACGCTCTATGTAGGCGTCAAATGAAGCACAACATCGTATTAGGCATCACCGGGGCCAGCGGCGCGATCTACGCCGTGCGGCTGCTCGACGTACTGCTGCGGTCGGGCAGCGACGTGCAACTGTCGATCAGTCCCGCCGGACAAGCGGTGCTCAAGCACGAGCTGGGACTGGCGGTCGATCTCGAGCGGTTTCGCCTGGAAGATCTGCTGCCCGACCGCGAACGGCTGGCCGTCGGGCCAGGCTCGTTGCTCGCCCAGGTTTTGGCCGGCCCGCCGAAAGCAAAAGCCGGCCCGCCCGTGCCGCGCGGCACGGCGACGTATCATGCCTACCGCGACCTGATGTCGCCCATCGCCAGCGGATCTTCATTGACCGGCGGCATGGTGGTCTGTCCCTGCTCGGGCGGAACGCTCAGTGCCATTGCCCACGGCGCAGCGGAGAACCTGATTCACCGCGCGGCCGACGTTCACTTGAAGGAGCGGCGCAAACTGATTCTGGTGCCGCGCGAGACGCCGCTGTCGATCGTGCATTTAGACAACATGCGCCGCGCGGTCGAGGCGGGCGCCGTGGTGCTGCCGGCCATGCCGGGGTGGTATCATGGCGTTCAGTCGCTCGGCGACGTGGTCGATTTCATCGTGGCCCGCATCTGCGACCAACTCGGCATCGAGCACGCATTGATGCGGCGCTGGGGAGACAATAGGGTTCAGGGTTCAGGGTTCAGGGTTCAGGATCCATAATCGAGGCATTTCGGCCGAAAGAAAAGTTGCAAGGTACTGAACCCTGAACCCTGAACCCTTCGAGGTGGCATGTTTCGCAGCGTTCGCTTGATGCTCGAGTTGATCCGCTTCAGCCATACGGTGTTTGCGCTGCCGTTTGCCCTGCTGGCGGCAGTGATGGCCTGGCGCGACGGCCAAGGAGGCGGCGTTGCGTTCCGCTGGCAAGATCTGCTGGGCATCGCGCTTTGTATGATCTTTGCTCGAAGCACGGCGATGGCCTTCAACCGGCTGGCCGATCGCCGGCTCGATGCCGCAAACCCCCGCACCGCCGGGCGGCACCTGCCCGCCGGCTTGGTCAGCGCGGCGAGCGTGGCCTTGTTCGCTCTTGCCTGCGCGGCCGGCTTCGTGGCCAGCACGTTGTTGTTTCTGCCGAACCGTTGGCCGCTTCGGCTGTCGTTGCCGGTGCTGGCGTTCGTCTGCGGCTACAGCCTGACAAAACGGTTTACCATGCTGGCCCATTTTTGGTTGGGCGCCTCGCTGATGCTGGCGCCGGTGGCCACCTGGATCGCCCTGCGAGGCGAGCTGGACTGGCCGCCCGTGGTGTTGGGCGGTGCGGTGATGCTCTGGGTAGCGGGCTTCGACATCATTTATGCCTGCCAGGACGTCGAGATCGATAGCCGGTTGGGGCTGCACAGTGTTCCGGCGCGGCTGGGCGTGGCCGGCGCGCTGCGGCTGGCGGCCCTCTGCCATCTGGGCATGGTAGGGCTGCTCTTCGCACTGCCGGCGGTCTATCCCCAGTTGGGTTGGCTTTACACGACGGGCATCGTGGCGGTGGCCGCTTTACTGGCCTACGAGCATTGGCTGGTCCGCCCCGACGACTTGACCCGTGTCAACGTGGCTTTCTTCAACATCAATGCCGTGGTGAGCATCGGGTTGTTCGTGGTCGCAACGGCGGATTTATTGTGGAAGAGCTTATAATGGTACGATGAGCGAGATTCTCGATCTGGTGCGCAGTGTCTTCGAGCAGAACGACGACGCCGTCTGCCTGACGACGCTGCGCGCCGAGCCGTTCTATCTCAATCCGGCCGGCCGACGATTGCTGGGCATTGACGCCGCGGAAGATCTCTCCGACGCCGGCCTGCGCGATTTTTACACCGACGCCACCCGCCGCATGCTGCGCGAGACGGTCTTTCCCACCGTGCGCGATCACGGCCGTTGGCAGGGCGAAGGGCAGTTGCGGCACTGGGGCCGCGATGAGCCGCTCGATGTGCAAATCACCGCTTTTCTAGTGGCGCACCCGCGCAAAACCAAGCCAGTGTGCCTGGCCTTGGTGCACCGCTATGTGGGAGACCAGCGGCGGGCCGATGAAGCCGAGTCGCTGCGCAAGGCCATTCTCGAATCGTCGCTCGATCCCATCGTGGCCGTCAACCACGAAGGCGTGATCACCGAATTCAACGCAGCGGCCGAACGGGTCTTTCGCCGCTCCCGGAGCGAAGTGCTGGGCCGCAGACCCGACGACGTCATCTTTCCGCCCGAAACCGCCGGCGGCGAGCGGCACCGCGTCGAGCGGCATATGGCGGCGGGCGAAGGCTCGATGCTGGGCCGCCGCACCGAGGTGGTGGCCATGCGGGC
>DATFDL010000044.1:0-2200 GCA_035252155.1 Pirellulales bacterium
CTGGTTGTCTGGTGGTGGAAGATGCCATCACCGAGATCGCCGGCCATCGCGTGGCGACGGTCGACACCACGGCGGCCGGCGACACTTTCAGCGGCGTCTTGGCGGTCGGCCTTGCCGAGGGCCGCTCGCTGGTCGAAGCCGCCCGGTGGGCGAACCGCGCCGCCGCGCTGGCCGTGACCCGCCGCGGCGCCCAACCCTCATTGCCCTGGAGAGGGGAGTTAAATATCGACATTGCGGAGGCGAGTTCCCAGCCGCTTGTCTCTAATCCCTAGCCCCCGTCCCCAGTTCCATGACACTTCCTCATCTACCGCCGCGAACGCCCGACAGCCACAAGGGAGATTTCGGCAGCGTACTGCTGATCGGCGGTTCGCACGGCATGACGGGCGCGGTGGCATTGGCCGGCATGGCGGCCCTGCGCAGCGGTGCAGGGCTGGTTCGATTGGCTACGCCAGCCGTTTGCCAGGACGTCGTCGCTTCGTTCGAAACTTCCTACATGACCGCCGCCTTGGCGTGCGATGAAGCTGGACGAATCGGCATTGCCGCCCGCAATGCCCTTGAGGAACTCGCCGCGAAAGCCACCGTCATCGGATGCGGGCCAGGCCTTGGTCGCTCCGAGGAGCTCACCGAATTGGTCGGCTGGCTTTACACGCATCTTAAACAACCTGCGGTCTTCGACGCCGACGCGCTGAATGCGTTATCGACTCAGCCACAGTTGCTCGCACGGGCCGGCGGGCCGCGCATCTTGACTCCGCATCCCGGCGAGTTTCAGCGGCTGATCGAAGTCAACGAGCGTTTGCCTCGTGACGAATGCGAACGCCGCGCCGTCGAACTCGCCCAGCGGTGCGACGTGGTCATCGTGCTCAAAGGACACCGCACATTGATCACCGACGGCCGGCAACAATATCACAACACGACGGGCAATCCCGGCATGGCCACCGGTGGCACCGGCGACGTCTTGACCGGCGTCACCACCGCGCTGTTGGGCCAGAAACTTACACCGCTCGACGCCGCCCGATTGGCGGCCCACATCCACGGTCTGGCCGGCGATCTGGCCGCCGCCGAGCTCGGCCAGGTCTCGCTGATCGCCAGCGACTTGCTCGATTATCTCCCCCGCTCGTTCCAACAAAATGCAGATTGAGGGAGGGAAAGAGTTACAAGGGTGCCACGGCATCCGTTGCAGCGCCAGTGGCGTCGCCATACTCACAGGCGAGGTTCGCTGCAACGGACGCCGTGCTGATCTGCTCTTCGGCCCAACTTCGCACGGCGTCCGCCGCGGCGATTTGCGTCGCACGTCGGCTCGATGCCGAGCCCGCCGCGGCGGATGCCGTGGCACCCCGGGTGACTTCCGATAGCAATTTTAACCAGCACTTCACACGCTAATCTCCCCGTAGTGCCGGCAGCAGCGGCGCCACCAGCGCGGCGCGAAGGGCCATAAGTCCCGCGACCAGCCCGGTGATCAACACCAGGCACATGGTGGCCGCCAGCGATGCCCAAGGCAACGAAGCCCCGCCGGCGACCAGATGCGGCCAGACTGCCACCAACGCGGCGCAGATGCCCACCGCCAAACCCGCCACCAGCAGCAGGGCGTTTTCTAACAGCACCATGCGGCCCAACAGAGCGCGGCGAAAACCGGTGGCCCGCATCAAGGCCAATTCGCCGCGGCGTTCGACCACGTTGCGCAACTGCACCACCGCCAGCCCGAACGTGCCTAACAGCAAGCCCAAGCCACCCAAACTCTGAAACGTCGAAAGATACGTGTTCTGCACGGCCATCAAATCATTGAGCCGACGCCGAGTGGGTTGACCATCGAAACCATAATCGCCCAACGACTGCTCCAGCGCCGTTTCCACTTGGCCGATTTCCTGAGGCGGCGCGTCAATCAAGAAAAATCGGTAGCCGCTGATCTCTGGGTAGTGAGTGAGAAACGCCTGCTCCGAAATCAGCAGGTCGCCCTGAAAGATGCTGTTCTTAAGCAGGCCGACCACTTCGAGCGTCAGGCGTCCGCCGCGGCCGTCGGTCACCGCGTACGTGCTGCCGACTCCATTCAGGTGAAGGCTGTACGTGGCCGTGGCGGCGTCGAGGACGACGGGGATGCGCCGCTCGCCATCGGCGTCGGCCAGCGGTTTGTTCAGCAACAGCCACGGGTTGGCCTCTTCTTCGGCTGTGGCGGCCGCCGTGGCCGCCCAAGCAAAACCGCCCC
>DATFDL010000045.1:0-16009 GCA_035252155.1 Pirellulales bacterium
ATCAAGCACGACATTCGCGAGGGCGTGCCCGGCTGGTACAACCACTACACCGCGGTGGGGGGCGACTGGTCGCGGATGCTGATCGCCGCCGACAATCCGTTCAAGGGTCTGACGATGGATCGCGTGCTGGCCTTGCGGACGTCCAGCAAGCCCGACGCCGACCCGCTCGATGAGTTTCTCGATTTTCTTTACGAGCAAAACGGCTCGGTCAGCACGGTGTACGCCCATCACACCGAGGCAGACATGAACGTGGCGTTGCGGCAGGCGTGGTGCTCGATCGGCTCGGACGGTTCGGCGCTGGCGATCGATGGACCGCTACGGCGCGGCAATCCGCATCCGCGCAGTTTCGGCACGTTTCCGCGCATCTTGGGCGTCTACGTGCGCGAGCAGAAGCTGCTGCGTTTGGAAGACGCCGTCCGCAAAATGACCTCGCTGAACGCGGCCAAAGTCGGCTTGCGCGACCGCGGCTTACTGCGTGCCGGGCAATTCGCCGACGTCGTTGTGTTCGACGCCGACCGTGTGATCGACCGCGCCACGTACACCGAGCCGTTTCAATATGCCGAAGGCATTGAGTACGCGATCGTCAACGGGCGGATCGTCCTCGACCACGGCGAGCACACCGGCGCCACGCCCGGCCGCGCGCTGCGGCGCCCTCATGAGTAATAGCATAGGGTGGGACGAGCGAAGCGAGTCCCACCGTTCGCCCATCTATTTGGATTGGCTCAAAACTGCTAAACTCAATCGTGCACGTAAGGCACGCCACAACTCACCGCGGACGCTCAGGATGAAGCCAACCTATCGCTTGTTGACCGGTGATGCGCGGCAGCTTGATTGGCTGGCCGACGAAAGTGTTCACCTGGTTGTCACTTCGCCGCCTTATTGGACGCTGAAGGAATACAACGAAAACCCCGACCAGTTGGGCGCCGTCGCCGACTACGACTGCTTCATGGACCAGCTCGACCAGGTTTGGAAGCACTGCTTGCGGGCGCTGGTGGCGGGCGGACGCCTGGTGTGTGTGGTCGGCGACGTCTGCCTTTCTCGGAAGAAGAATCGCGGGCGGCACATGGTCGTCCCGCTGCATTCCGATATCTCGGTGCGTTGTCGTCAAATCGGCTTCGACTATTTAACGCCGATCTTTTGGCACAAGATTGCCAATGCCAAATATGAGGTCGAAAACGGCTCGTCGTTTCTCGGCAAGCCGTTTGAGCCGAACGCGATCATCAAGAACGACTGCGAATACATCCTGATGTTCCGCAAGCCGGGCGGATATCGGCAGCCCACCGAAGAGCAGCGACGGCTGTCGCGGCTATCGAAGGAGGAGCATGCTCAGTGGTTCCGGCAGATTTGGACCGACGTGCCCGGCGCTTCCACACGCAGCCATCCGGCGCCGTTCCCCGAAGAGCTGGCGTATCGCTTGGTGCGGATGTTTTCGTTCGTCGGCGACACGGTGCTCGACCCGTTCGCGGGCACGGGCACCACCCTGGTAGTCGCGTTGGGCGCCGATCGCAATGCCATTGGCGTCGAATGCGACGAGCAGTACGCTGCGTTGGCCAAGCGGCGCATCGAGGCCTCCGTCAACCGATATCAGTTGATTGAGACGGGTTAGTCGACAATCACGCGAATGCGCCTGGGTTGCGCAGCTTGACCTGCTCAACCAACAGGTCGAAGAACGGCGCCATCAGTTCCCCGCCGGATAGCACCGCCGACGACTTGGCGAAGGCGACTTCCAACATCACGGCTGCTTCAAACCGTGCCCACCGACCAGGCCGGCGCGCGCCGGCCTGATAGCGTCGTCAGCCGATTGCGCAAAAGCGCTGCCCAGGTCGAATTGTGCTTCGCCGAGTGGGCGTCGGCCCCCACGTCGAAAACCATCACATAACCGGTTACGATTTCCGGCGAGTGGAGTTGAATATTTGCGGCCTCGCCCATCAAGTCGTCGATGCGGTTCGGAACGGTGCCCGCCAAATTCTTCAGTAGCGATTTCAACGAGATCGCGAGCCGGAACTTGCCGTCATATTTCCAGGCCACATCCCAAGCTTTAGCGCGTCCACCGCCGGGCAACGTTTGCTCGGCCGCGGCCCCGATGAGGCCGCGCTCACCAAGCTCTTGCACGCAATAATCAGCGAGGCCCTTGAGGCGCTGTGGGGACTGTGCGGCCCCGCGCACCACCGCGACCTGATAGAGATGGTCGATCGCGTCTTGGAGCGTAATAGTCCGACTCCTACCAGCCGATGAGGCACCTGCATTCCGCAGGTCGGCGTACGAGTCGCCGACCGCCGGGCATTATGGTTCTGCGAGCCACCAGAATCAACTGCGAAATCACTGCGGCAAATTGCGCATGCTGAATTCCTCGACGGCAGTCGCAGCAGAAGACGCCGGATCCGGAAAGGGGGCTCCCCTTGGGACTCCCCTATGAGTTAAGTCGGATAATTTGCTAGGTAGTCGCGTAACTCCAGTTGCATGCGATCGACCTCCATTAAGAAGCCAGAAGCGGACAAGCGATAAGCCAACGGATTCGTCTCAACTTTCCGCAGATGCGAGAGCTGGGCTTGAAAATGCCGGATCCGCTCTCGCGTTGCATGAAGTTCCCGGTTGTTGGTAATCATGGATCGATGTGTGGGGCAGGCTTTCTAACATGCCGAGATGGAGTTCAGGCAATCAACTCCCGAATCACCCTGGCCGGCTCGACGCCGGTCAGCTTCTGGTCGAGGCCCTGATAGCGATAGGTGAACCGCTCGTGGTCGAAGCCCAACAGGTTGAGCACCGTGGCATGGAACTCGTGAATGTGGACCGGGTCTTTGATGATGTTGTACGAGAAATCGTCGGTCTCGCCGTGAATGGTGCCGGGACGCGAGCCGCCGCCGGCCATCCACATGGTGTAGCAACGCGGATGATGGTCGCGACCGTAGTTCTCCTTGCTCAGGCCACCCTGAGAGTAAATGGTGCGACCAAACTCTCCGCCCCAGATGATCAACGTCTCGTCGAGCAAGCCGCGCTGTTTCAGGTCTTGCACCAGCCCCCAACAGGCCTGATCGACGTCGCGGCACTGGTCGGGCAGACGGCCCGCCACGTTGCCGTGCGTGTCCCAGTTGTTGTGATAGATTTGGATGAACCGCACGCCGCGCTCGATCATCCGCCGCGCCAACAACACCGAGTGGGCGAATGTGCCCGGCTTCTTCGCTTCGTCGCCATACAAGGCGTACGTGGCCGCGGTTTCGTGCGACACGTCGGTCAGCTCGGGCACGCTCGACTGCATGCGGAACGCCAGCTCGTATTGCTGGATGCGGGTGTGCGTCTCGGGGTCGCCCACCTTGCGGTAGTTCAGCTCGTTCAGCGCGTTGAGGCCGTCGAGCGTGCGGCGGCGAATCTCGCTGGGCACGCCCGGCGGGTTGTTGATGTACAGAATCGGATCGCCGCCGGAGCGGAACGACACGCCCGCGTGCTCGCCCGGCAGATAGCCGCTCGACCAGAGCCGGGCCGAGATGGCTTGCACCTGCTCGGTGTTGGTCGGTTTGGCCACCAGCACCACGAAGGTCGGCAGGTTGTCGTTCATCGAGCCCAGGCCATACGACACCCACGCGCCCAGGCAAGGCCGCCCGGTCACCTGGTTGCCCGTCTGCATGTAGCTGATGGCCGGCTCGTGATTGATGGCCTCGGTGTGCATGCTGCGGATGAAGCACATGTCGTCGACCATCCGGGCCGTGTAGGGCAATAGCTCGCTTACCCACATGCCGCTTTGGCCGTGCTGGGCGAATTTGAATTTGCTCGGCGCCACGGGAAACCGCTTTTGCCCGGAGGTCATTGTGGTCAGCCGCTGGCCCATGCGCACGCTGTCGGGCAGGTCTTTATCGAACCATTCCTGCATCTGTGGCTTGTAGTCATAGAGATCCATCTGCGGCGGCCCGCCGACCATGTGCAGATAGATCACCTGCTTGGCCTTGGGGGCGAAGTCGGTGAGGCCGGGCCGGCGAGTCTCCGAGGCGCCGGCCGAGCGCGTCAGCCAATCGCCGCCGAGCGAAGCCAGCGCGGCCCAACCCACGGCGTTGGCCCCGCGGCTGAAAAACTGCCGGCGAGTTTCGTAGCGGACATAGTCGTGGATGGGGTTCATGAGAGGATCTCCGTCAGATCGGATGGCCATTTGTGTTCTGTAGGGAACGCCCTCTGTGGCGTTCCGTGAGGGGCGGCGCGACGTCGATCGTATTTCGCGGAACGCCACGGAGGGCGTTTCCTACAGAGCCGGCGGTCGCACGTTACGTTTACTTGTTCAAGACCTCGTCGAGGTTCATCAATTCGTTGGTCAACATAGTCCAGGCGGCGAGCGTCGCGGGATCGAGCGAGGCATCGGCTTTCGACTCGCCCACCGCGATTAACTGTTTGGCATCCTCAACATGCGCCTGGTAGTACCCGGTCAACTCCGTCAGCGAGCTATGCACCGCCGGCAATTCCTCTGCCGTGAACGGCCTCGCCACCAATCGCCGAGCAAGCAGATCAAGCCGGCTGCCATCGTCGCCGCCTGCCTTCAGCACCGATTCGGCCAGATGTCGGGCCGCTTCCACAAACTGCGGATCGTTCAAAGTGACCAGCGCTTGCAGCGGCGTATCAGTCCGTTCGCGACGCACCGCGCAGACCTCACGGGCGGGCGCGTTGAAAATATCCATCGAGGCGGGCGGAGCGGCCCGCTTCCAAAACGTATAAAGACTGCGGCGATAAAGATTGTCGCCGCTATCGCGTTTGTAATCGCGGGTGTTGCTGCCGATCATCGCCACGGCTTCCCACACCCCGTCGGGTTGATAGGGTTTGACGCTCGGTCCGCCCACTTTTTCGACTAAGAGGCCGCTGGCCGCGAGGGCGTAGTCGCGGATCACTTCGGCGTCCATCCGGAACCGCGGACCCCGCGAGAGAAGCCGGTTCGAGGGGTCTTTTTCCAGTTTTTCGGGCGTTGTGACCGCCGCCTGTCGATATGTCGCCGAGGTAACCAACAACTTAAAGAATCGCTTTACGTCCCAGCCGCTCTCGCGAAATTCGACTGCCAGCCAATCGAGCAGTTGGGAATCCGAAGGCAGCTCGCCGCTGACGCCGAAATCGCCCGAAGTGCGCACAATGCCGCAGCCATAAAGTTCTTGCCAGAAACGATTGACCGTCACCCGTGCGGTCAGCGGATTCTCGGCCCGCAGCAGCCATTGTGCGAAGCCCAGGCGGTTCTTGGGCAATTCCGGCGGCAACGGCGGCAGAGCCTCGGGCGTCTTGGCCTGCACGGGATCGCGCCGCTTGTCGTATTCGCCGCGATATAAGATGTAGGCCATCGCGGCTTCGTCTTTTTCATGCATGACGTGCGCGATGGTGCCGCGCGACTTAATCGCCGACTCTTCGCCCTGCAGCGCGGCCAGCTTTGCGGACAGTTGCTGCGAGACGGTGTCGAGCGTCGAAAGCCACCATTTGTACAGCTCGTCTTTTTCGGCGTCGGTGCGTTGATCGGCGGGTTTTGCTACCAGCCATGTAACGCGCCCCGTCGTGGCGAGCTTCTGCACATCGGCGGCGGACAACGCCCGGCCATAAAGCCGTAGATCTTGAATCATCAGATCGTCGAGCCGCGAAGTCGAATGCCGCTGGGCCAGCTTGAGTGGCACCGTGGTGCGGATCGTGTTTTTCAACGCATTGGCCTGAACCCCGACCGGCTGCTCCTGACCGTTGATGTAGACCTTCAGCCCGCCTGGCTGAGCGGAACCATCATACGTAACGAATACATGGCTCCATTCGCCCGCCTTCACCGGATTGTTCGACACTACTTTCAATGCGTCGTCGGGCCAATGATTGATGATATGGCAGCCAATGCGGCCGCTTTCCATCCACAGGTCCCAGCCGCGGAAGCCGGCCTGGTCGTCCATGCGGGCGATGATCGCCCCGCCGCCTTCGGTCTTCGCGGGCTTGATCCACGCGCCGAACGAGAACGCCTGGTCTTTCTCCAAATCGCCGACGTCGGCGAGTTCGACCACCACGCCCGGCTTGCTTTGGTACGCCTGGGCGGCCACGTGTCCCGACTGCCAGGTGATCGGGGCCGAGGTGGCCACGCTGCGCGGTTGGCCATCGACGGTGGCCGGCAGCGTGTTTTCAGTGCCGCCGCTCAGGGGCGCCGAGAACCGCAGCCCATCAACCGGAACCGTCGCGGCCAGCGTCTCGGTCTTGGCCGAGGCGAACCAGGCATCGAAGTCGGGCCGCGCCTGAGTACGCCGCTCATCGGACTGCCGGCGAACATCGGCCAGTTCCTTGGCGAGCGCTTCCCAGCGCGGCTGATCTTCGCGCTGGGGCACAAACACCACCGGCGGCGTATCTTTGATATTGCCGTCCATTGCCGCTTGCGTGGTGTTATTGAAGAACGCCGCCAGCTCATAGAACTCGCGCTGGCTGATCGGGTCGAACTTATGATCGTGGCAGACCGCGCAGCCGGCGGTCAGGCCCAGCCAAACCTGCGACGTGGTCTCCGTGCGGTCACGGGCATAGAGCACCAGGTATTCCTCGGCAATCGCGCCGCCTTCGTTGGTGGTGATGTTGCAGCGATTGAACCCCGAGGCGATTTCCTGGTCTAGGGTGTGATTGGGCAGCAGGTCGCCGGCCAATTGTTCGATGGTGAATTGATCGAACGGCAGGTTGCGGTTGAAAGCACCAATGACCCAGTCGCGATACGACCACATCTCGCGGAAGTTGTCGAAGTGGATGCCGTGTGTGTCGGCGTATCGCGCCGCATCGAGCCAATAACGCCCCCGGTGCTCGCCCCAATGAGCCGAAGTCATCAGCCGATCGACCAGCTTTTCATACGCATCAGGTGATGTGTCGTTGACAAACGCCTCGACTTCTTCGGGCGATGGCGGCAAGCCGATCAGATCGAGCGAGAGTCGCCGAGCCAAGGTGCGGCGGTCGGCTTCGGGAGCGGGCGTCAGGCCGAGCGGCTCTAACTTGGCAAGAATAAAGTAGTCAATCGGGTTTCGACACCAGGCGTGGTTGGTGACGGCCGGCAACGGTGGACGCACCGGCGCGATCAGCGACCAATGCGGCTCGTACACCGCGCCTTCGGCAACCCAGCGCCGCAGTGTCTCTTTTTGCTCGGCGGTGAGCAGCTTTTTAGTGGCCGGCGGCGGCATCAGCTCGTCAGGATCGCTGGTGAGAACCCGACGGATCAGCTCGCTGTCGTCGGCATTGCCCGGCGAAACCGCGCCGGCGTCGATGGCGGCTTGCCGCTGGTCGAGCCGCAGATCGGCCTTGCGCGCGGCACTGTCTGGCCCGTGACAGGCGAAACAGTTTTCGGCCAAGATCGGCCGCACGTCGCGGTTGTATTGCAGCGGCGCGGCGGCCTGAATATCGGCGGCATTGGCCTGGATAACTATTGCGGCGAGTGTCAGCAGTGCGGCGGGGATGGGGGTTGGCAACCTCATGGTTTGTCCTCCACGGGGACTCGCAATCGTGGTTTTCTAATGTGTCTAGTTCGGATCAGTTCCGGCGGCGCGTCGGGCAGCACCCGGCTCCAGTATCTTCCGCCCGAGCGAATGTGATGCGACATGGCCTGCGAAGCCCGGCGGCGATCGCCCGCCATCAACGCCTCGATAATCGCCAGGTGTTCGTCGAATTCTTCCGTCAGCCGGCGGAAATCGTTGCGGCTGGTGTCGTGTTCCCAGGCCAGGTCGCGAAACGCGCGGAACAAGATCGTCAGCCGGGCCAGCTCATTTGCCAAAAACGTGTTGCCACATGAGGCGGCGATCAGGTCGTGCAGCCGGCTGTCGGTGGCACGGGCTTTTTCGACCGTGCGCATCTGAAATCGCTGCTTATTGGCCTTCAGGCGGCGCAGGTCCGACGCCAGCGATTCGAGTTGCCGGCAATCGATTCGTCCGCACGCCTGGCGGACGGCCTCGCACTCCAACGCCCGGCGAACTTGAAAAATCTCGCGCACGTCTTTGGCGGCGACTCGTCGCACGATGGCCCCGCGATTCGGCACCAGGTCGATGACGCCGATGCCGGCCAAGGCAATCAGGGCCTCGCGCACCGGCGTGTGGCTTACGCCGAATCGCTCGGCCAATTGCTGCGTGGCCAGATGCTGGCCAGCCCGCAGCAGCCCCTGAAAAACCTCGCGCAGTAGCGATTCGACGATCGCCTGGCGACGCAGGCCGTGGTCGCACTGCAAGCGGCTGACGAGCGGGGCGGTGGCCATGAGAACCGGGCTAGGGGCTTGCGACTCGGGGCTAGGGCTTTGGAGTCGGAATTTCTTTGTTAGTGGTTGGTGGCTGGGGCAGAGCCTTGGCGATGCCCCGGTTAGTGAACCAGAGCGAACGGTCGAACAAAATTACACGGGCGGGACCAGCCGTTCGCCGCCGTCTATAAAAGCCGGCGGCTCACGGGTGGTTTTTAGGCGGGATGCCCCGATTTTACCCAGGCTCGCGCAGAATGCAAGCAGATTCTACAGAATTCTTGCCTGATTCGACAGAATGCCGGAAGCAGGCCGGGGGACTCGTTTCACTCGTCCACCCGGCGTGCAGTCTCCAAGCAAGTCGTCGAATGCGGCGCCAATGCGCGAAATGGCACGGAGTCGAAGAAACCCGCAAAGAGCGGCGCGGCGTGCCTTCGCCGCGCCCGTCAGGCTAGAAAGCCTGACCTACGAAAGGCCGGCCTACTTGAACTGATAGGCCGGATTGCTGACGTCAAAATCCTTGTCAGTGAAGCCGTTGTTGAGCTTCAGGTTCAAGTAGGTGTATTCCTCCATCAAGGGCGGCGTGCCGCCCGTCTCGGCAGGCCAATCATACGATTCATACCGCATCGGCAGGTTGTTTTGCGTGTCGATGTAGATCTTCGCGATGTGGAACAGGAATTCTTTGCGAGGCACGGGGTGCGTTACCTGCAGGCACACCACTTCTTTGCCGTTGATTTTTTTGGATGACGCCTTGACGTCGCATTCCCCAAATTTCGAATCGTTCTCGCCCACTTCAATCAGCCGCTCGACCAGCCGCCGCAGGCCCATTTCGGTGATGGGGTAGCGATTGCCGGCCATCGCCAGGTAGCTATCCGGTTTAAGCGGAATAGTGCCGAAGATCTTCCGCATGCCATTGCCGTGGGCCAACATATCGCCGTTGTTTCGGCCGCGGACAAAAATCGCCTCTTGGCCTTTCACTTTCGCCGGCTTAACAAAGCCCAGATAGACGCTAAACGGTTCATGCCGCACCTTGACCGACATGTATTCCTGGTCGCCCAGCGTGCCGTCGATCCGCTCGCGCTTGACCATGATGCACGAATAGTCCTGGATCGCGTCGAGCTTCGCCAGCGTGACCTTGGCCCAGCGAATAGCGGGCAGCAGCGGGTGCTCGCCCGGCTGGGTGGCCGTCAGTTGAGCGGCGATCGACTGGGCATCCGCAGGGGGCGCGGGCGTCGGCGCGGCAGCTTCAGTCGGAGGCCCGGCTTCGACGGCCGCCAGCGGGGCTGGGAAAAACGCGGGCACCACGCCCTGCGAGGGCGCCGCGGAGGGCGGCAATGTTTGCTTGGGGGCGGAAGGCGATCGCGAATTCGCGTCAGCCAGCGGCCGGCCAGCGGGAAACAAGCCCTTCGACGAGTAACCGCGCGGTCCCGTGGGGCGCGGCAACGGTCGTGCCGCCGGTTCGCCGGGCGCTTGCGACAAGTGCCGTGGCTCAGCCGCGCGCGCCTCCCTTGCCGCTTGGATGCCATAGCCGAAGCCCCGGTTCGACGATCGCTTCGACGGAGCACGCGGCGCGGGATCGGCCGACTGTGCATCGCTGCGGATCTTGCGCTGATAAACCGACCGCGGCGCGGTCGCATCCGACTGTGCGAATGCCGCGTGTCCCAATGCGACTGCCGCCAACAAGCCGCCGAACACGCTTGCCGTCAGAATGCGGCGCCGAACGACCATGCCCGTCACCATCGACGAATCCTCCGTGAATACCTTTGGTATCTATCGCCACGGCGTAGGACGGAATTTACAATACTCGCCAATTAACCCCGCCAACCAAACAGACGCCATTTAACCTTGCGGCGGATTGGACGGCCTAAACTACCTAATGTCCGTTGCGGCGCGGAGAGCAATTCGTGGGTTCCGACGATTTTCGAGTGGCGACGTTCGTCTCGATGCCATTCGATCAGAACAGCTATGTTGCCCAGCTTGCCGGGCGAGACGATTGTCTGGTGATCGATCCGGGCCTGGAGTCGGAGCAGATCATCGACCATCTCGACCAGCACGGCTTGACGCCGGCGGCGTTACTCATCACGCACGGTCACGCCGATCATATTGCCGGCAATGCGGCATTGAAGCGCCGCTGGGCCTCTTGCCCAATCGTGATCGGCCGGGGCGACGCACCCAAGCTGACCGACGCCCGGCTCAACTTGTCGGCGCCCTTTGGCATGCCGCTGGTCAGTCCGCCGGCCGACGAGTTGGTCGACGAGGGGCAGCACTATCAGGCGGCCGGCTTCGATCTGCTGGTGCGCGAGATTCCCGGCCACTCGATCGGGCACGTGGTCTTTATCTGGCAATCGCACCGGCCGATGTACGTGTTCGGCGGCGACGTTCTCTTCGCCGGCAACATCGGCCGCACCGACTTTCCCGACGGCAGCTTCGAGACGCTGATGGCCGGCATTCGGCAAAAGCTCTTCGCGCTGCCCGACGACACCATCGTGCTTTCGGGCCACGGCCCACCGACAACCATCGGGGCAGAAAAACGAAACTGGCGATAGCCGCGGCCGCGACGCCCGAGTCATTGGCGCAGGAAATATCGTATTCGTCGGCGGCCAATAACCCCTGCTCATCGCGCACGACGGCAGCTATAGTAACCGTATCGTACCGGTGGCTGGGGCAGAGCCTTGGCGATGCCCCGGTGCGCTATCCGCCGGGGCGTCGCCTGGCCGATTAGCCGCTCGTGAATGCAGGACGTCGTCACCGGCCCAACTCTGCCCCAGCCACCTAGATCTAAACGATCGTCGATTCTTTTCGCTGCTAACTATGCCACCCCTAAAACTTCGCCAAGACGCCTGCCAGCTCGATTTTCTTTCGCTGGGGGCGCTGGTCCACCGGCTCGATCCGGGCGTCATTCCGTTTCGCAAAGCCCGTTCGGCTGAAATTCATGTGTCGGGCGGCGAATATAATGTGGCGGCCAATTTATCGGACTGCTTCGGGCTGAAAACCGGCATCGCCACCGCGATGGTCAAGTACCCGATCGGCGAGCTGGTGCAATCGCGCGTGCGTGAGACGGGCGTCACGCCGTTTTACAAATGGTTCGATCATGACGGCGTGCGCGGCCCGAACATCGCCACCGTTTATAGCGATCGGGGACAAGGCGTCCGCCCGCCCGTCGTGTTTTACAACCGGGCCAACGAAGCCGGCGCGCTGCTCAAGCCCGGCGATTTCGAGTGGGCCAAAATCTTCGCCGGCGGCGTCCGCTGGTTTCATTCGGGCGGCATTTTCGCCGCGCTGTCGGAAACCACCTCCGGGCTGATCGTCGAGGGAATGCAGGCGGCCAAGGCGGCCGGGGCCATCAACTCGTTCGATCTCAATTATCGGGCCAAGCTTTGGTCGAGCGTGGGCGGCGTCCAGCGGGCCCACCAGGTGCTGCGGCAGATCGTCAGCAATGTCGACGCCCTGTTTGGCAACGAAGAAGACTTGCAGAAAGGACTCGGCATCAAAGGCCCCGACGTCGAATCGAAACCGGGCCTGCATCCCGATACGTTCTTCGACTTGATCGAACGGGTCGTCGAGCAATTCCCCAATATCAAGTTGGTGGCGACCACCCTGCGCGATGTTCACTCGACCAATCGCCACGACTGGGCGGCTGTGCTCTGGCTCGACGGGCAAAAGCTGGTCAGCCCCACCTGCCAGTTAGATGTGCTCTGCCGCATCGGCGGCGGCGACGGCTTTGCCGCCGGGCTGATCTATGGGCTGATCGCCGGTCGGCCGGCCGAAGAGGCACTGCGGCTGGGCTGGGCGCACGGCGCGCTTTTGACCACTTTTCCCGGCGACGTGACAATGGCCCGACTGGAAGAGGTCGAGGCATTGGCCAAGGGCGGTTCGGCCCGAGTGCAACGGTAATTCCTTGCAGATACCGGGCGGCGGCCGTATCATCCAGAGCGTTGGGCGCCAGGCGACAGTCGAGCAGCACGTTCGATCGCTTCTGAACAAGAACCCCTCGGCGGCCTGCCCACCGGAACGGGAGACAAATCATGACGTGTCGAACGGCGGTCAAGTGGGCGTTGGTCGTAGCCTTGATCTCGTTGCCTGCCGCGACCGAGGGCGCTCCTCGCGCCAAGCGGTCGCGGGGCCGGGCGTCGTCGCGGCATGAGCTCGACGTCACCGCGAAGAAAGTCGATTTGTTCAAGGCGATCAGCTCGAAGCAAGTCGTGGCGATGTTTTTTCCGCAGGGGCCGGGACTGGGGGTGCTTCACCTGATGAACGATTCGGAAGAACCGTTGACCGTCGAAGTGCCTCTGATGCTGGGCGCCAAGCCGCAGGTTCCGCCCATCGGCGCCAATCAAAACACCAACCTGCTGATGTTCGGAACGCGGGACGTGCCGCAGGCCATGGCGGGAGTGATCAGCCCGGAATGGTCGAACGTGGGCGTCGAAAAGAAGCGGGGCAAGAGGAAGCCTGTTCGAAGACCGGCTGCCAAGGCCGAGCCGGAGGCCGACGAGAACGGCGATGCGCCGGCCGAAGATGCAGCCGAAGACGCCAAGCCCGCCGCCAAAACGCGCACGCGACGAACCACCAAGCCCGCCAAGCCCAGCGAGGACCCGGCCGACGAAAAACCAGCCGAAGAAAAGAAAGAGCCGACCGACTCGACGGTGGCGGTGGTGCCCTTGCCGGTGGGCGGGGAGCAAGACCTGGAGATGATCTGTGTTGGCGTCGAGTGGGGCCGGTCGCAACCGCGGCCCGCCGCTCCTTATGTGGTGACCGAGTTTGACGAAACGACGAAGACCAGCGAGATCAAAACGCTCTTAGAGCAGTTGAGCAAGGGCAAGATTCCCGATCCCAGCGTGGCCCAGATCTTGGCGTGGCGTTATGTGGGCCGGTTGTCGTGGGAAGATTTGATCATGTCCGGCCGCGTGCTCTTGCCCCAACTTGAGGCCGCCAAGCAACTCGACGAGAAGATTACTGGCGGTAAAGGGGCGGAAAAGTAGCCCGTCCCGTGCTGTGCGTTTTCGACCTCAAGGCAGCCCCGGCCCTCGTGGCCGCGCCGGGCAGGCGTAGATGGCGGGCATCACTTCGAATTAGATGTCCACTGCTAGCTATCTCGATCGTTTTTTTGAGCCCATGACCGAGGCTTTTACCCCGGAGCTGGCCCGCATGATTCTCGAATACCGCGCCGTCGTTATTATCTCGATGATTCAGGCGAAAGCGCGGCGGTTTCTCGCGCCACGGTCGGCGTAATGGTCTAGCTCAGATCGCGGACTCTTTAGTTTTGTGTGGCCGCCGGGTAGTGTCACCGTGCGTTTTTCGAGGCATGCCGGGCAAGTAAATGACGTGAGATCGAATAATGATACTCACGCTGTAAACCGAACTGACAAGTCCAATCAAAACGGCTGCGCGGAGTGGCCAAGGCGCGAACGGCGCCGTAGGGAAGAAAAAAGTCCGTCTCAAACGCCAACCAGCATCTTCCCATAGCAGGTCGGGCCAATCAGGTTCGATTCTTGCGCGAGCGCATGCCGCCGCGGCGAGTGTCATGAGCATCAAAACGGATCGGATTGTGATTTGCGATGGCCGGCCCAAAAGTCTCCGAACGCCATGGCCAGTTGCGGTTGCGACCAGTGTTGAGGCAACCAGATTGCCGCTCCACACAATCCAGTTGCTTTTGTCGGCCGTCATCCAGGGCCATCCGTCGAACGGCACAACGTCGGAAATGAACGGCGACGCCCCATATTGTTGACAGCGCCACAAGCAAGCGAATTCGATGAGGGCGATAGCCCCGACGGCGATTGGACGAACCGTATTCATGGTTACAGGTAGTTGAAAAACCGGCCTTGCCGCCAAGGGGCCGGGCTAGTAGCATCGCGGCGTTCTTAAGCAGCCTGGGGCGGTCATTGGCTCGCCACGCGCCGGCTCCGCGCTCTCACCTCGTCGCTTTTCCCGCCACGGATGGCACACCCCGCCAAGCAATTCGCCCTCTTAAGTACGATCGCGGCGGCGGTGCTGTTCATCAACCTGGGCGGCGCGCAGCTTTGGGATGAAGACGAACCGATCTTCGCCGGGGCCGCCCGCGAGATGCTCGAACGGGGCGACTGGGTCGTGCCGTATTTCAACGGCCAGATGCTGCCCGACAAGCCGGCGTTGATGTATTGGGTGATGATCGCCGGCTATCGGGCGTTCGGCGTCAGCGAGTTCTCGGCCCGATTTGGCTCGGCGTTGTTCGGGCTGGCCAGCGTGCTGCTCACCTGGCAACTCGGCCGGCAGCTCTTTTCGGCGCGGGTGGGTTTTTGGGCCGGCGTAGTGCTGGCCACCAGTTTGAATTTCGATGTGGTGATGCGGGCAGCCACGCCCGACGCCCTGCTGGTGTTTTTCTCGACTCTGGCATTCTACGCCTTTGTTCGCGGCACAACGCCAGAAAGCACATACCCGCTGAGCGCCGCCCCAAGTTGGCGAACTTGGGTCGCTGTCTACGGGGCGATGGGCATGGCGGCGCTGGCCAAGGGGCCTGTGGGTGTGGTGCTGCCGACGGCAACTATCGGCATGTATCTGTTGATTGCGCGCGCGAATCATAGTGGTAGCGGAATTCGTGAGAATTCTGGCCGCAGTCGGCGGGCGCGGCCCGACCTCTCACGAAGTCGGCTACGGCGCATGCTTCGGGCACTCGCTACGATTTTTCACCCGTTGCACTTCCTGCGGACTACTTGGAGCATGAGGCCGCTGACGGCCATTGCCACGATCTTGGTCGTCGCGGGACCGTGGTATGTGTGGGTGGGCTTTCGCACCGGCGGCGCTTGGCCGGCGGGATTCTTCGGCGTACACAATCTGGGCCGATTCATGCGGCCGATGGAGCACCACAGCGGCCCGTTTTTTTATTATCTGATCGTCCTGCTGATCGGGCTGTTTCCCTGGTCAGTCTTTCTTGGTCCCGGTTTGCGACAGGCGGCGCGGCGCTCGCAGCTCGGTCACCGCTGGCAGCCGAGCTATCTATTCTTGGCGTGCTGGATCGGTTGCTATCTGGTCATCCTCTCGTCCGCCCGGACCAAGTTGCCGAATTACATCTTGCCGATCTATCCCGCGCTGGCGCTGCTGGTGGGAGGCTGGATCGACGCCTGGCTCCGCCGCCCGAGCCGGGTGGCCCGGCGTGACCTGCTCGCCGCGTGGCTGACGATCGGTCTGATCGGCGTGGCCATGACGATCGTCGCCCCGATCGTCGCTCAAAAATTTTTGCACGGAGATCCGATCTTATTCGTGTGCGGGCTGCCGTTGATCGCCGGCGCGGCGGCGGCCTGGTGGTTCAGCAAGCAAGGCCGACCACGCCGTGCGGCCTGGTCGCTGGCCGTCTCGGCGGCCGCCTGGAGCATGGCGCTGTTCGGCTGGGCTGCGGCGCGCGTCGATCGGCAGCAAACCAGCGCCCAATTTGCTGCCGTGATTGATGAGTGCGCCGGCGGTCGAACGCCCGCCATCCGCGCGTTTGGTTATTATCGTCCGAGCCTGGTCTACTACACACGGCAGCCCGTGCGGCAGATTTTTGCGCCGGAGGATGCCGCCAAGTTTTTCCGTGAACATTCCAGCGATGCGTTTTTGTTCACCAACGAAAAGGAATACGAGCGGCTGGCGGGCGTGCTGCCGGCAGGCGTTACGGTGCTCGACCGGCGGCCGTGGTTCCTAAAATCGCGCGAGATATTGTTGCTCGGCCGCGATGGGCCTCGCATCACAGCCCGGACACCCAACGGGCGACAACCGAATTGACCGGGGATAACGATGATTCCACGAAACCAAGCGAGCAAAAGAGGGTGCCACGGCATCCGCCGCGGCGCGCGCGGCTTCGAGTTTACCACATACCGATCGTCG
>DATFDL010000046.1:0-15916 GCA_035252155.1 Pirellulales bacterium
GATCGTGAAGCAAACGGCGAGCTAGCCCGCCACGGTGAGATCTCGCGGCGGTCGCCGCGCGCAGCCCGGTACGGGCGTCATAGAACAGCCAGGGGCAACGCCCCTCGATCTAGGGCAACGATATCGGTCGTCAGCCCCAACGGGACGCCAGAAGCCGACTTCCACGATTGGGCGGTTCACCATACTCGCGCCCCGTTGGGGCTAAGACGACGGCATCGGCGCGTGCCACCAGTGGCCTTGCCCCTGGCTGTTTTCCCAAGCCCCGTCGGGGCCGCCGGCCACGCCACGAAAATGAAGGCCATGCCAACGGGGGCGAAACCATGAGCCGTTGGGCGATGGTGCCGCTGGGCGAGGTCCTTCGCCATCGAAAAGAGTTCGTCGAGGTTGACGAGTTCCAAACATACAAGAGATGCCGCGTGCAACTGCATGCGCAGGGCATTGTGCTTCGCGACTGCGTCACTGGCGCGGAAATAAAGACGAAAAAACAGCAAGTTTGCAGGGCCGGCGAGTTCCTGGTTGCGGAGATTGACGCCAAGCTCGGAGGGTACGGCATCGTGCCCGACGAACTCGATGGCGCGATTGTCAGCGGTCACTATTTTCTCTTCGGCATTGACGACGCGAAGCTCGACCGATCATTTCTCGGCCACTACGTAAAAACTCGCAGCTTCTTTGAGCAGGTCGCGGCGCAGGGATCGACCAACTACGCGGCGATTAGGCCGCAGTCCGTTCTACGGTACGCAATTCCTCTACCGGAGTCGCTAGCCGAACAGCGGCGCGTGGCCGCGCGACTTTCATCCCTCGCACAGAAGCTCCAGGATGCCAACCGCCTGCGTCAGGACGCGATAAACGCGACTGTCGCTCTAGACGCGCGGTTTATAGGGTCGCTGATCAACACGGAGCGATGGTCTGCGCTCTCGATGGAAGAGATTATCGGAAGTAAGAGATTGCAAAACGGCAGGTCGCTCAAGGCCGCAGCGAGTAGCTCAAGCATTCGTTGCCTGACCCTCGCGTCGATAAGGAATGGACGAGTTGACATCCGCGACACGAAGGCGATTCCAATGACTAAATCGGAGGCTGAGCCATTCCTTGTGCGCACGGATGACGTCTTTGTAGTTCGTGGTAACGGCAGCAAGGACCTCGTTGGCCGCGCGGGCATCGTCCACGAAGCAGCCGAAAATGTCATTTTTCCTGATCTTCTGATTCGCGTCCCTCTAGACCGAAGGCGCATCATTCCGCGTTTTTTCCTGTATGCTTGGAACTCGCCCCATGTTCGCGCTCAACTGGAGGATCTCGCCAAGACGACTTCGGGAATTTGGAAAGTCAATCACGGGCACATCAGGTCGATCTCGGTTCCTACCCCTCCGCTTTCTGAGCAAGAGCAGCTCGTTTGCCACATCGACCGATTCCGCGAACGCATGGGTATAGTCAGCACGATCCGTTATCGTAGCGCCGAGGAAATCCACGCACTAATGCCTGCGATTCTCGATCAAGCATTTCGTGAAGAACCTTCCTGAACTCGCCGGTAAGTGGGGTAGCTACTCTTTGGGTGATTCGCTCAACTCGGCCACGGCGACCCGAAGATTACGACTGATTTCGAAGCCGTGCGCGGCGGCGAGCAACACAGCACGAGCTCGCCTCGCCTCGGGCTCAGCGATCGCGGCCAGAATCGCAGGGCACGTGACGTCCGGAGACCGAAAGAGGAATCGACGTTCATCTACAGCTTTTTGCCAAAAGGTCTCGATGTACGGCAACATGAGAAGCCGGTACACGGTGTCATGCGGTAGAAACCATCGCAGCAGCTTATTGACGCAAGTAAGTTGGCAGTGCATCGCCTCGCTGAGGCTGGCGGAAGGCGTTGCAAGGATCAAGCCAAGCGTCTTCAGGGCTGACGCTGCTTCATCCGTTCCTTGAATGGTCCGCACGCGTCCTAAGAACGGCGTAGCGTTTCCCTGTTCCTCGCTAGCAAGATCAAAGAACGCCGCGCTCGCTCGCCACATCTCAGGATCCACCCCGTTCTCCTCTGCTAGCTGGCGGCACGTCGCGGCAGCGCGGCGGCTCGCGTCGGCCGCGGCGCCGCGATCGCTGGTCGAGATCCTCGCAATCCAAAGAGCTGCGGGCACCAATGCCGAAATTAGCGAAAAGCTGTCGGCGTGGCGCCGTTGGTCTGTACCCAGTTTTTTCAATTCCTCTTCCAAATCCACTCCAATTCCGTCGGCGTTCTCACGCGTCAATGGTTTCATCGCATGGTGGACCTCAAGCGCGCGGCCGGCAAAGACACCGGCCTCAACGGCATCCTCCAAAGCCCCGCTGGCGAGTAATTCAGCGACGGAACTAATGCTGGCGATCGCCTGAACGAAAATTGCGCCAACGCGCCGCGATTCGCTGATTGCAAGTTTGGACCAGTACGCAGCGTCGTTGACGTTTGACGCGGCTATACTGTACTCGCGCATCAATGAGAACAGCCCCGCTTCAGAGCCGGCGCGGTAAAAGTCGACTCGCTCGACCGAGAATCCTTTTGAAAAGAAGCCGCGGGAAGGCGCTACCCACGGTTCGCCGTCCATCGTATGTTCGGGTGCCCTCGCCTCCCTCGCCATCGAAGTGAGGAATCCGGCCGCATGGCCTATTAAGACAACGAGGTCCTTCCATACTCGACCCCGGGCTGGTGTTGCGAATAGTCGGCGCATGGCCGCGGAGAATTCCGGAAACGCGGCGATCGCACCAGCTTGGCCGCCATCAAGCTCGAAGCGTGAAACAGCATATTCAGCTAACGCACGCGCCGCCTCAAGCGTAGGAATGCCGATCGAGGCCTCAGCCAAACGTCGCGCCCGCTCAACGTAGCGAAGCTCTTGCCGGTGAACACAGAGGTTTGCCGCGAGCAGGCAACGGAGTCGTTCGTGGTCCTGCCCAGAACCTCCGGCTGATAGAGCCATGTCGAGAATCGGCAATGCGAGATCACGTCGACCTTGATGGGCGTATGCACGGCCCCATGCGCCGTAGACTTTCAACTTTACAACGTCCGTGTTCGGCCACCGCGCAAGAGTCGCCTCGGCTATCGCTCGAATTGCATTAAGGTCGTTACGCTCGCCAAGAATGTCCACCATCAATGCGGTGACCGTCGCCTCGAGACGAGGTTCGGCCAACCGCCGAGTGCGGTCGAGGATCTGCCGAAGCGTCTCGACAACGGCGTTCCAGTTCTGATCGGTCTTGGGCTTTTCATGCTCAAGGAGGTAAAGCTTGTTGGGCACAAGCCATACTCCATGCTCGCCGATGAACGAATTCCAGAAATTGGAAAGTTGCGGCCCAGACAGGGCCTCAACTGCATCAAGCCACTGGCGCAAAAGTTCTGGGGTGCCCAAGTCAGCGACGAGCATCCAGAGTAGGTCCGGGACTGCGACTCCGCCTAGCTGGATGTCTTCGCCCGTCGGACCTACGAGTTTTGACAATTGCGTGGCTCGGACAACGTAGCGCAGCGCCCGCGCTGGGTCTTCCTGCCGAAGGTGTCCCACAGCTTGTACGGCAAGGGCGATGACGCCCCAACCGTCGGCATCGGTCGCGGCCTCCAACAACCTGTCAATGTCGTGCAAGACATATGAAATGTCGAGCCGGAAGCGTGCGAACGCTGAAAGTTGGTACGCGCGCACGGTCAATCGCATGCCCACGTTCAGCTCATTTGGCAGCGGCGTTTCGCGCCATTTATCGATTACCGAACCGAAGAGTTCCAGGTTCTGCTCTTTTTGGGCTGCGAAAAGTAACAGCAGGTAAAGAGTCGCAGCCCTGCCGAACTCGCGGGCTTCGAGGTTGTAGATGATGGCGCTCGCAGTCGTACTGGTCCATGCGCCCTTTATCCGTGATTGCATCCGCCAACGCTCGGTGACAATCAATTCGAACCGCTGGCGCAAGCTCGGTCTTTCCGAGTGGCTTTACCAACGGCGAAACCACGAAGCGCAGATTCGTATCGCGCTGCACCCATGTGCCCAGGATCTCGTTAAAGCGCTCGAGTGGGCGATCCACGCTCGGAAGAACGTCGGCGAGCGTTGGTACGCTCGACTGCTCAAACGGACCGAAAATAAGGGTGAGCCTATACAACAAATCCCGCGACGGAACCGCCAGCGTGCGAGTCAGCCTATCGATCACCTCTGGCAATACGCGACTTGTGTGGTCGCCGCGAAGCAGCGAGTCAATGTCTTCATCGCGGAACCGCCAGCTCCGCTTTGCAAGGAACTCTGCAGTCGCAGCCAGCAACAGTGGATGCCCGCCGGCGAGACGGTTTAGGAACTTAGCTTGGCCGCTTTCCAAAAACGGACTGTCGGCACTGAATGCACGGAATAGGTCTTGTGCCTCGTCGTCGGTGAACGACGGTGCCGCGCAATCGTGTACGAGTGCATCGCCGAGATACTCCCGAATCGTCAACGGCAGTTCGAACTGGCTAGTCGAAAGAATTCGCACGTGCGCCTCACGCGCGTAGCGCGCGAATAAGGCTAGCCTATCGGCGAAGCGGTCATCGGAACCGATACGTGGAACGTCGTCGAGAACGATCAATGACCCGGGGCCCACCGCAGACAGTGCGGCGGCGTACCGTTCGGTCGGGTGTTGGTGGCTTTTGGACCCACCCAACGCGGACATCGCAGCGTCTAGCACCGACAGCGCTTCAGCGCTCGTTTGGAAATGGCGGAATCGGATCCACGCGCAGTTGCGGTGTCCTGCGGCGATGCGAATCGCAAGTTGACTCTTGCCTACGTCAGGGCCGCCATGCATCGACAGCCAGACGGTCACTTCGCGCAGTGTATTGAGTTGATCGACGGTGGTCTGCCTCGGTGATAGCCGAGCGACGTTTTTAGGTACCGTAAGATCGAGAGGGCAGTCAGCTACGTAGAGATGCGCCGAGGGCGCGTGCTGAAACAGGACCCTCTCCAGTCGCGCTCCGAGCGCTAAGACGCTATCCTCTACTTGGTCAAGCCGGTTGCCGTGCGCCGCGACGACGTTGCGCAGGACACTAAGCGTTTCTCGGTCCTCTGCGGGCAATGTCGGTTGACCGAGAACCGCCGTCCTTTGCTCAACTGTGAGACGCTTGATTCCCGCTGTGCTGAGAAGCCGACTCACGTAAAAAAATAGGCGCTCGTAAACCGCTTGCGCTTCTGTTTGGCTACTCGCGATCCCGTGCGATTCGATCTTCTTATGAAGGTGGCCCACGATGTCCGACGCACTCGGTCTGCTCGTGCGCCACTCGAATTGCTCAATGAATGTTCGAAAACCGTCCGTGCTCTCGGTCGTTAGGAATGCCTGCCAGTCGGTCCAAGTCGATCCCGGTATCGGCTCAGGCCTCGGCAGCTTCGTTAAGAACTCACGCAATTGGCAAGCTGCCTCCGAAGCGTCCCCATCGCGAAGTTCGTGCGACCTGATCTGCTCCCAGATTGTGATGCCGGGAAGCCGCTCTGGAAACGGACTCAATTGCTCCGCACCTGCCGCCGCGTTCGTCAAGAATTTGAACCGCAGGTGAACGCTTGGATTCAGCCTGCGATGGTCCCAGAAGTTGACCATCGCTTCGATGGCAGCCGGGGTGCGTAGCGTAATATTGTTTTCTCGGTGCTTGACCTGCTGCAGGAGGCGTGACTCAACGTCGGCGCGCGAACGCTCCCCAATTAGGCGGCTGACCAAGTCAATGTCTTCACCCCGTTCAAGCTCTAAAAGCTCACCGGCATTGAGATCAAGCCACGTATCGACCGTCTCATCGATCTGGAATACGTAGCCGCGAATTACGGCATAGGCATCTCTATCTCGAGGCACCTGGAACATACACGACAACCCCGTTTGGCCAAGATAAAAATGAACCTTAGCAGACTGTCAGAACAACGCAAGCGCGCCGCCAGAAACACGGTCGAGCAAATCCCGCGGCAGTTGCAATCGGCATCGCACGGCGTTTCAATGACAGATGCCAGTCGTTCACCGCCGAGCAGCATCGCTACGCCGCCTATGAGCAACGAAACTCGCTCAACCCCGTTTGAACAAATCGACGCGGCCTTTTTGGGCGTCGCGGAAGCGCTGCCGCGCCTGCCGTAGTGGCATGACGCGGTTCGTAAGCTCGGGCCGGCCACGCCCGACGACACGCGATTGGCCGTCTATCAGGCCGTGCGCGCTTGGGGGTTCGCTGTCGAAGGAGGAAGGCGAGTTTTTAGTGCTGTTCACTGTCGACCACCTTTTGGCCCGCACATCCAGGTTCGAGCGAGTACCGATGGAAGACCGCCTCGCTCGTCTGGGCGAGATCAGCAATGCCGCGCGAGAGAAGCGCGTAAGCGGCGAAGATGCGGCGGCCGACGACGACTAAAATGCAAAACGAACTTTAACCGTGGAACCGATCGCGCGCGAGGGGCGTCTATCAAGTAAGCGGCCGATTTTCTTGCGGTCGCGGCCCCTTGGTGCCTCGCGTCTTGGACATCTGCGAGGAAGTCGAAAAACCCGCGGAAAACCCACCAAGCCAGTTTTTTGGGATCATGCGGAGAGAGGCGGCGGAAGGCGAGGGGGCGACAAGGCGAGAGCGCGAGGGGGCCGACACGCCGAGGGCCTGATAGCGAGTCGCAGCAGGATCGAAACGCAACGCGCGTCGGCCAGCCTGGAAGATGTGTGATTATGCGTAATGGGACATGTCCCGTATGCATAGTGCCAACCTTGGCATTACGCATTTTTCAGCCAGAAAACCCACCAAGCCAGTTTGGCGTTACAACACAGGGAGAGAGGCAGAAGAAAGAGGCCAGAGGTCGGAGGCCAGAGTTCAGCGAGCGCCGCTGGCGGCGCGTCGGCAAACTGAGACATGCCTCAGTTTGCCGAAAACTGCGACGAGTCGCGGTCTTCGCAACAAAACTCGGACTAGTCCCAGTTTGATCGTTGAGGAGGAAGTCGTTGCGAGGAAACGTTGGCCCTCACCTGGCCTCTCCGCAGCGGGAAAGGAATGCCGCGCGGGACGCAAGGTCGGAGAAGAAGCCCCTCACCTCGCCTCTGCCAACGGGAGAGGAATGCCGCGCGGGACGCAAACCCGCGGAAAAGAAGCTCGTCGCCCGGCCTCTCCCGGTGGCTGCGAAGGAGCGCGGAAGGCGGTTGCGTAAACGGCCGTTGATGCGTTGGGCACGCGATGTAACCTGCTCGCTCGACGCCGTTTAAACGACGAGAGCAAGTGAGCGAGGCCTTGTTTTCCGCAAGCGCTGAGGCCCGGCGCAGATCTCGGCGGCTGCCGGGGCTACTTTCGGGCTAGCGAGCCTACTCGCCCTTCGGCGTTTCGATGCCGAGCACCTTGACGAGGAAGGCGTAGCTATCGGCCAGCTCCTCGATGGCCTTGCTGGTGGGTAGGCCGGCGCCGTGGCCGGCGCTGGTCTCGATGCGAATGAGCACTGGCGCAGGTCCGGCCTGCGCCGCTTGCAACGTCGCGGCGAACTTGAAACTGTGGGCAGGCACGACGCGGTCGTCGTGGTCGGCCGTGGTGATCAGCGTCGGTGGATAGTGCGTGCCCGGCTTGAGGTTGTGCAAAGGAGAATAGGCGTGCAAGGTTTTAAAGTGCTCGGCGTCGTCCGACGAGCCGTATTCCAAAGCCCAGGCCCAGCCGATGGTGAACTTGTGAAACCGCAGCATGTCCATCACACCCACGCCGGGCAGCGCCGCGCCATACAGTTCGGGCCGCTGCGTCAGGCAGGCGCCGACCAACAGCCCGCCGTTGCTGCGGCCGCTGATCGCCAGCTTTTCGCGCGAGGTGTAGCCATGGTCGATGAGCCACTCGGCGGCCGCGATGAAGTCGTCGAAGACGTTTTGCTTTTTGTCTTTCATGCCGGCTTCGTGCCACGCCCGGCCATATTCGCCGCCGCCGCGCAGGCTGGGCATGGCATACAGCCCGCCCATCTCGAGCCACACCAGCCGGCCCACCGAAAAGCTGGGCGAGAGCGAAATATCGAAGCCACCGTAACCGTACAGATAGGTGGGCGTTTGCGGGTTTGGCTTTTGGCCCTTGCGATGCGTCAGAAACATCGGCACCCGGGTGCCGTCTTTGCTTTCGTAAAATACCTGCTCGGTCTCGTAGTCGTCCGGCTCGAAGCCGACCTTGGGCCGCCGAAAGCCTTCGCTGCGTTCTTCCGCCAGATCGTAACGATAGATGGTCGTGGGCGTGGTGAAGCTGGTGAACGAGTAAAACGTCTCTTTGTCGCCGCGCCGCCCCGTGAATCCCGCCGCAGTGCCGATGCCGGGCAACCCAAGGCCAACCCAGTCATCGTCTGGGGCGCCATCGTCGCCCGGCAGGGCGAACATCCGCACCTGGCTGCTGGCGTCCTTGAGATAAATCGCGAAAAACCGGTCGCCCACCACGCTCACCGCCTCGAGCACGTCGTCGGCTTCGGCCACGATTTCTTTCCAGGATTCGCGGTCGGGCTGGGTGACATCGATCGCCACGATGCGGTTGCGCGGGGCATCGAGATCGGTGCGCACCCAAAAGACATCGCCGTCGTTGTCGATGAACTCATAGCGGGCCTCGAAGCCGGTGAGCAGCTCGACCACCTCAGCGTCGGGCTTGGCAAGATCGAGATAGAACAGATTGTTCTTTCGCTCGGTGCCGTGCGTGACGGTGATGACCAGCCAGCGGCCGTCGTCGGTCGCCTGGCCGTGAAAGCCCCATTCCTTCTCGTCGCGGCGCTCGTAGACCAGCCGGTCGTCGGATTGCGGTGTACCGACTTTGTGGTAATAGAGTTTTTGAAAATAGTTTTGGCCGGTGAGCTGTTCGCCTTCGGCCGGTTCGTCGTAGCGGCTGTAATAAAAGCCTTGGCCGTCGTGGCTCCAGCTTGCCCCGGAGAACTTGACCCACTTCAGATGGTCGTCGAGGTCCGCTCCGCTTTCCACGTCGCGCACGCGCCACTCTTGCCAGTCGGAGCCGGCGGTGGCCAGTCCGTAGGCCAGGTGCTTGCCGTCGTCGCTGACAGCCGTGCCCGACACGGCGATCGTGCCTTCGGCGGAAAGCGCATTGGGATCGAGCAGCAGTTTCGGCTCGGCCTCCAGCGAGGGCGCCCAATACAAGACGCTCTGGTTTTGCAGGCCGTCGTTACGGGTGTAAAAATAGCGACCGCCGCGTTGGCTAGGCACGCCGAATTTTTCGTAGTTCCACAGTTCGGTCAGCCGCTGGCGCAGCCGCTCGCGCTCGGGGATTTTTTCCAAAAACCCGAAGGTGATTTTGTTTTCGGCCTCGATCCAGGCGCGCGTCTCGGGGCTGTCGGGGTCTTCCAGCCAGCGATAGGGATCGGCCACTTGCGTGCCGTGATAGTCGTCGGCCTGGTCACCGCGACGGGCCTGGGGATAGTCAAACGTTTCTGCGGTCGTCACGTCGTCGCTATTGGTGCTTGAGCCTGCCGATGACTGGCCGCTGGCTGGGTTCGCGGCAGCCTGTTTTGCCGGAGCAGCCGGGCGAGAACACGCCGGGGTCACCGTGAAGATCAATCCTAGCAGCAGGGCGTGAGGCGGGCAGCGGTGAAATACTACGGTGCGCAATGCAGTTTCTCCGATCGGCGGTCGGTACTCGAGAAACATTGAAGCCGTTGGCCGGTTTCAATGCAAGCGCCAGCCTGGTTGCCCCAGGTGGCGCATCAGATTTTGCTCGCAATCGGCCAGGTTGTTTGTTATGACAGAAGCGCTCAATCCCCCAGCCTTGGAGTCTTCACCATGCGATTTGCCGCACTGCTGCTTGCCGGCCTCGTGTTGTCGAATGCCGTTGACGCCACGCGCGCCGCCGACGAAAACAAAAAAACCAACGTGTTGTTCTTGATCGCCGATGACTTGAACTGCGACCTGGGATGCTACGGCCATCGCCGCGTGCAATCGCCCCACATCGACAAGCTGGCCGCTCGGGGCGTGAGGTTTGAGCGCACCTATTGCCAATTCCCGCTGTGCAGCCCCAGCCGCAGCTCGTTTCTCACCGGACGCCGCCCGAACGTCACCAAGATTCTGACGAATACCGGCGGCGACTTTGGTCCCGGTCATCCGCATTTTCGCGATTACATTCCCGACACCATCACGCTGCCGCAGCTTTTCCGGCAGTCGGACTATTACGTGGCCCGCGTCGGCAAGCTCTATCACTATGGCGTGCCGACGCAGATCGGCACCAACGGACTCGACGATCCGCCGAGCTGGCAACATGTGGTCAATCCGCGTGGCCGCGACAAGGACGAGGAGAGCAAGATCTTTTCGCTCGAACCGGGCAAGTTTGGTGGCACGCTCAGTTGGTTGGCCGCCGACGGCGCCGACGGCGAGCAGACCGATGGCATCGGCGCGGCCGAGGCCGTCAAGCTGCTCGAACAGCATAAGGACGAGCCGTTCTTTTTGGCCGTGGGGTTTTATCGCCCACACACGCCGTATGTAACTCCGAAAAAATACTTTGAGCTCTACCCGCCCGACGAAATCGAATTGCCCCAACTTTCAGATGACGACCGCGGCCGCATGCCGGCGGCGGCCTATCGTAGCGCGAAACCCGAGCAGGCAACCATGAGCGACCACCAGCGGCGCGAAGCGATGCAGGCCTATTGGGCGTCGATCTCGTTCATGGACGCGCAGGTGGGACAGGTGGTCGACGCGCTCGACCGCCTGGGGCTGGCCGATAACACGGTGATCGTCTTCACGAGCGACCACGGCTATCACATGTACCAGCACGGGCTGTGGCAAAAGATGAGCCTGTTCGAGAACGCCGCCCGCGTGCCGCTAATCATCGCCGCGCCGAGAGCCGCCGGCAACGGCCGGTCGACGGCCGGGCTGGCCGAACTGGTCGATCTTTATCCCACGCTGGCCGACCTGTGCGGCTTGAAGGCGCCCGATTATCTCGATGGCGTCAGCCAGAGGCCGGTGCTCGACAATCCATCGCGGTCGGTGAAAAAGGCGGCGTACACGCAGATCCGCCGCGGGCCGAAGGTATCTGGTTACAGCGTCCGCACCGATCGTTGGCGCTATACGGCCTGGAACGACGGCCAGAACGGCGAGCAACTCTTCGACATGCAGGCCGACCCCGGTGAGCTGGCGAACCTGGCCGGCGACCCTCAATACGCCGACACGAAGTCGGACCTGAAAGAGCTCGTAACGGCCTACGAGCGGGGAGAAACGGAATGAATTCCGTTCCACGACTGCTTGGTACGCTCTTTGCGTTCTGCCGGCCTTCCGCATACCGACATGGCTGCCAGCGAGGCTGATGTCCGCTGATCCGGGCATTTTGCGACCACGTTGGTAGTTCTTGGCGCACCTGCTCCCGCAGCGGGTGCCGGCAACCAAGGGAGGATTACGGCATGAGTATGGGTGGAGGACCAATGTGGGGCGGAGGCGGTTGGTATAACCCCGTCGGGTCTTATGGACCGTGGGCCGGCTGCGGATGCAGCAGCATCTTTATGATTTTGGCGGGCATCCTCTTGGTGATGGGCGGCTGCCTGCGGATGCTGGGGCAATAACGGGCGATCCGGGTCGCACGCTCTTTTCTTGACTAGGAGACGAACCATGCGAGCACTCTGCGGGGCGATTATCGCGGCCGGCGCCATGATCGGCCTAGGACTGACCTCCATCGGCATTGGTTTGCGATTTCAAGTCTTCGGGATGGCCCGACATGAATATACCGACCAGATCTGGGGCGCCCCCTCTTTGATGATATCGATGATCGTGCTCATCATCGGTGTGGGCGTCGGGCTGGGCATCGCCTTCATTGGGTTGGCTTATCATCATCACCGGCGGCACCACGAAATGCTGCGTTACACCACCCCGCGCAGCGAGCCGCCCATTGCGGCCTGAAAAGCCATCCTCCGGGGCCGAGCCTAGGGCGGCACGAATTCCGGCTTTTTCCGCACGTTAAGGCGATGACCGGCGGGCGGATTCCTGGTAGGATGCGCAAGCCTTGCGGCCTGTCGTTCCTTTTCTTTCGCCCGGCGGACGAGTGCGGCAACTTCATGATCCTTGCTCCCAGCCGAAATCTCGAACGACGGAACCTTCAGCCGGAAATCATGGACCAGCCGGGCCTCGACGCCGAACGATACCGGCGGGTGATGGAGGGCCTGGCCCGGATCAATTACCTGACACGGAGTGCGAGCATCGTCTGGCCCTCGATCTGGCAGGTGGCCGCCGAGTCGCCCGGCCACCCGTTGACCTTGCTCGATGTGGCGACTGGAGCCGGCGATCTTCCGGTGGCGCTTTGGCGGCGCGCCCGACGAGCCGGCATCGATCTGCGGATCTCCGCCTGCGATATCAGCGACCTGGCGATCGAACATGCCCGCCGACGGGCACGACGAGCGGGGGCAAACATCGACTTCTTCGTCCGCGACGCGGTCGCTCCCGGCTTTGCCGATCAGTATGACGTGGTGACCAGCTCGTTGTTTCTGCACCACCTCGACGAATTGCGGTGTATTGAAGCCCTGCGGCGGATGAGCGCCTCCGCCCGGCGATTGTTGCTGATCAACGATTTGCTGCGCAGCCGCGCCAGCTACTGGATGGCGTACCTTGGCGTGCGGCTTTTGACGCGCTCGGAGGTGATGCACATCGACGGTCCGCGCAGCGTCGAAGGCGCATTTACCTTGGATGAAATCCGGCAGCTTTGCCTCCAAGCGGGGCTCGAGGCGGCAGAACTCCAGCGCCGCTGGCCTTGCCGCTATTTGCTTCGTTGGCGGCGCCGCGGACTTGCGTGAGATTCGGGCAACGACACTTCTTTCCTTCTTATCTTGGAAGCAGCATGAAACTCGCGATTCTCGGGCTGGGCACGGCCGTTCCTACGCATGTCATGACCCAGCGGGAAGCCACCGAACTTGCCCGGCAAGTCTGCGCCACTTCTGAAGATCAAGCTTCGCTGTTGAAGGTGCTCTATCGCCGGGCGGGCGTGACGACGCGGCATACCGTGCTGCCGCATCAATCGGCGCTCGACTGGGTCGAGCCTACCGACAAGTCGCCCGGCGTGCCGATTTCGGCCTGCCGCCGGCCCACCACGGCGGCCCGGATGAAATTGTACGAAGAGCATTCGCCGCCGCTGGCCTTGGAGGCTGCCGGCAAAGCACTGGAGCGATCGGGCTTGAGGGCCGGCGAAATCACGCATTTGGTCACGGTTTCGTGTACTGGGTTTGTGGCGCCGGGCATCGACGTGGCGTTGATTCGCGGACTCGGCCTGCCCGCCACGGTCGAACGCACGCAGGTGGGATTTATGGGCTGCCACGGAGCGATCAACGGCCTGCGCGTGGCCCGCGGTTTAGCGGCCGCCGATCCGGCGGCGCGGGTCTTGGTCTGCGCCGTTGAGCTGTGCAGCCTGCACTATCATTTTGGCTGGGATCCGAAACGCTGCGTAGGCAACGCCATCTTTGCCGACGGCGCCGCGGCGCTGGTGACGCGGGCTGCCCAAGCCAGCGACGCAGACACCTGGGGCGTGGCCGCCTCGGGCTCATGCTTGATTCCTGACTCGACGGACGCGATTACTTGGGAGATCGGCGAACTGGGGTTTTTGATGGGGCTGTCGCCGTTGGTGCCCGACCTGATTCGCCAGCATTTGCGTCCGTGGATGGACGCCTGGCTCGACCGACAGGGCTTGGGCGTGCAAGAGATCGGTTCCTGGGCGGTGCATCCGGGTGGGCCGCGGATTGTGACGGCGGTCGAGGAGGCGTTGGAATTGCCTGCAGGCGCCACGGCCGTTTCGCGCGAAGTGCTGGCCGAATTGGGCAACATGTCGTCGCCGACGGTCATCTTCATCCTGGAACGTTTGCGCGAGCGCGGCGCGCCCCGACCGTGTGTCGCGCTCGGCTTCGGCCCCGGCCTGATGGCCGAAGCCCTGCTGCTGGTGTGAGGTGCTGGCGGCCTGATTGGCCTGCCGAGCTATCTGAATGTGACTAGAAACGGTCGGCTATCGCATTGAAAAGAGATTGGTGGGCGAGGACAGAACGATCCCGGCTCGCTGCGAATCGTCGGGATCGACACTGTATTTTTCGAGGCAGCCGCGTCTCTTGAGACCAAGGCTATCCCAGCAATTCTACCGGCCACGGATGCCGTGCTTTCCAACCCTATGCCTAACGAGCCGTAAACTAAACGGATGAAGTCAAAGGAGCCGCCGTGCGTTGGAGCCAGACGCTCATTCCCACAATGAAAGAAACGCCCGAAGGGGCCGAGATTCCCAGCCACGTGCTCATGTTGCGGGCAGGGTTGGTGGGGCAGCTCATGGCGGGAGCCTATACCTATTTGCCGCTGGGACTGCGGGCGCTGCGCAAGGCCGAGCAGATCGTGCGCGAAGAGATGGACCGGGCCGGCGCGGTCGAGCTGCTGATGCCCGCCCTCACGCCCATTTCGCTCTGGGAGCGCAGCGGGCGGGTCGAGGCGTTTGGCAATGTGCTCATTCAGTTCAAAGTCCGGCGCCAGAACCGGCAGGTCCATCTGGCCCTTGGGCCCACGCACGAAGAGGTCGTCACCGATCTGGTCGCGCGACACGTATCAAGCTATCGCCAACTGCCGATCACGCTCTATCAGATTCAGACCAAGTTTCGCAACGAAGAGCGGCCCCGCTTCGGCGTGCTGCGCACCAGCGAATTCTTGATGAAAGACGCCTATAGCTTCGACACCTCGCTCGATGGGCTGAATCAGAGCTACGACAAGATGTACCATGCGTATTGCCGCATCTTCGACCGCTGCGGGCTGACTTATCTGGCGGTCGAGGCCGAAAGCGGCCCGATCGGCGGCGACGCCAGCCACGAGTTTATGGTGCTGGCCGATAATGGCGAAGACACCGTCGTGCATTGCGCGGGGTGCGGCTACGCTGCCAACCTCGAACGGGCGGATATCGGCAATCGTATTGCCGCACCGCCCGCAGCCGCGGCGCAGCCGCTCAATAAGGTCGACACGCCGCAGGCCGGCAGCATCGAGGCCGTCAGCAAAATGCTCGGCTGCCAGCCCGCGCAGATGATCAAGACCCTGATTTACGTCGCCGACGAACAGCCGCTGGCGGTACTTATTCGCGGCGATCACGAGGCCAACGAAGGCAAAATCCGCCGGCTGCTCGGCGCCAAGAGCCTGGCCCTGGCGTCGCCCGAATTGATCGAGCAGGCCACGGGCGCTCCGGTCGGTTTCGCCGGACCGGTGGGACTGAAAATTCCCATTTGGGCCGACCAGGATGTGGCCTCGCTCACCAATGCCGTCACGGGCGCGAACGCCGCCGATGCCCATTTCACCGGTGTCAATCGCCCGCGCGATTTCGAGGTGGGCCGGTTCGCCGATTTACGAAATGCGGCCGACGGCGATCCCTGCCCGCGTTGTCAGAAATCGCTCGCCCTGCGTCACGCGATCGAGGTCGGGCACGTTTTCAAGCTGGGCACCAAATATTCCGACTCCCTCGGCGCCAAATTTCTCGATGAAAAAGAGCAGCAGCATTCGGCCATCATGGGGTGTTATGGCATCGGAGTGAATCGAATCATCGCGGCGCTGATCGAGACACGGCATGACGAGAACGGCGTCATCTGGCCGATGTCGCTGTCGCCCTACGAAGTGTTGCTCGTGCCGCTCAATGTCAATCAGACCGACGTGATGGAAACCGCCGAGCGGCTCTACGCCGAACTGACCAGCGTGGGCGTCGAAGTATTGATGGACGACCGCGATCAGCGGCCGGGTGTGAAGTTCAAAGACGCCGATCTGATCGGCATACCGCTGCGCGTGGTGATTGGCGGACGGAGCTTGAAGGACGGCCAGTTGGAGATCAAATGGCGTTGGAAAGAAGCTCCCGAACAAATTCCATTGGACGGCGCCGTCGTCAAGCTGGCCGATCTTGTGCAAGCCGAACGCAATCTTGGCCACGCCACAACGGAAGCGTAAGAGTAGGCCGGAGTATTAAGTGTAGGGTGGGCCGAGCGCCGCGAGTCCCCATACACATCAAGTTAAGGCAATTCTGTCTACGAACGTCTGTAGGGAACGC
>DATFDL010000047.1:0-2793 GCA_035252155.1 Pirellulales bacterium
ATGCGCAGTTCGGGCGTCACTTGCACCGGCCGCTCGCAGACGTGCTCGCGGTCTTTGCTGTCGCCGTCGCCCACAAGCTGACAGCGCGAACGCCAACAAGCGCCGCTGGAGCAACACGGCAGCATGCCGACCGTGGTCAGAAACTGGTGGTGCGGGTATTGCTCCCAGTGAGCCGGCTCGCGCCCGCCCGCCACCACCACGCACGCGCGGTGGGGAGGCTTGCCGGGGCGCGTTTCGACGGCTGCCGCCAGGTGCATGGCGAACGTCACCGGGCAGAGCACTCCCGAGGCATGGTGCATCAGCACGATGAATTGGCGGAGCGTCGTCTTTCCTACCAGGTCGACCACGCCGCTCAACCGCGGGTGAAAATGCCCGGCCTCGCCGCACTGCACAAACCGAATGCGGCCTTGAAAATGATCGACCACCGCTTGGTAGCTGGCCGGGTTCCACCACTTGGCCGTGAAGTCGTATTTGCCGCCGGCCATCACGATCCAAAAGCCGTCTTCGACACCCAGCTCGGCCAGCGGCGGCGCGGCTTGCTTTTCTTCGGGCGAGAGATAAATGTCGCCCGCAAACTTCGTCAACGGCACGACTACGCCGAGTTGCTGCTCCAGGTATTGCGGATAGCCGTGAATGAAGTGATAGGGGCGACGGTCGCTCTGGTGGATGAGCGGATAGTGCATATCGAGCCGCTCGACGCTGGGGTCGTGCTCGTCGACCGGCGTGATGAAGGGATTGTTCCGCCAGATGTCGGGCGCGCTCGTGCGCACGTCGGTCTGGAACTTTTGCGGGTGCGCCAGGTGCAAGTCGCGCACAGCGGCCGTGAGCAGCAACACGTCGCCCGGGCTTTGGAACGTGCGCAGAATGAGCCTGCGGGGGCCGGGTGCGGAGTGCGGAGTGGGCAGTGGGGAGTTCATGGGGCAGGGGTCAGGATTCAGGGGTCGGGGGTCAGGGCCTGCGCGCAGCACGGGCGCTGCGATACGGCTTTGTGTTTGCCAAGCCGACGGTTCGTTGGCGCGTGGCGGTACTTTGTCAGCCTGGAAAAGACTGACCTACGGATCGGCCGTGGAGGCCTGGCTTGCGGTGCAGCTTCGGCGCGCGGAGCACGAGCACCGCCGGCATTGCCGGCCGCCGGCGATGGCTTTGACGGTCTGCGTAGTCGATGCGCCGCGAACGTGGCCGGCCAGGTGCACGCGGCCGCCATACGACTCGACGAACTCACGCCCGACGACTTCGTCCGCGGCGTAGTCGCCGCCTTTCACGAGCACATCGGGCCTTACGATGCTCAGCAGACGCTCGGGCGTGTCGTCGTCGAACACGGCCACATGATCGACGCAGGCCAGCGACGCAATCAGTTGCGCGCGGCGGCGTGCGCAGACGACGGGCCGCCCCGGGCCTTTCAACCGCCGGGCGCTGGCGTCGCTGTTCACGGCGACGATGAGAATCTCGCCTTGGTCCGCGGCTTCTTCCAAACAGCGGACATGCCCGACGTGCAACAGGTCGAACACGCCGTTGGCCAACACGATGGTGCGTCCGGCGGCGCGGCGCTCGTTCACGAGATCGGCCAAGTCAGGAAGCGTTACAAGCTTCCGGGGTTTTTGGTGGGCAATGCCCACCCTACGATCGCCGGCGTCGTCCAACGACGCGCGAAGCTCGGCGCCGCTGATGGGCGATACTCCCAGCCGTTCGACTTCGAGCCCCGCCGCGGCCACGGCGAGTTGCGCCGCTTCGTGCCAGCCGGTACCTGCCGCCCTGGCGAGGCCGAGTGTCGCCAGCGCCATATCGCCGGCCCCAGTCACGTCGTACACCGCTCGGGCCCGGGTTGCCAACAGGTGCTCTTCGCCGGCACTTGTCACCAAGGCCATGCCGTCGGATTCGAGTGTCACCAGCACGGCCTCGGCATTCGTATGGCGGCGGATTGTTTCCGCGGCCCGCAAGGCGTCGGCCGGCGAGTCGATCGTCAGTCCGCTGGCCGCTTGGGCTTCGGCTCGGTTTGGCTTGATGAGCGAGGCATTGCGGTAGTTCCGAAAGTCGGCATCGCGGGCCGGGTCGATGAGGATCGGAATCGCCGCACGCCGGGCAGCGCGCAGCACCGGGCCAAGAACCGTACGCGAGCAAACGCCCTTGCCATAGTCAGATACCAGCACGGCCTGATAATCGGTCACTCGCGCGGCGACGGCCGCCGAGAACCGCAAACCAAGGTCGTCCGACAGTGTTCGAGCATCTTCGTGGTCGACGCGTACGATCTGATGCGGGTGCCGGCCGGCCGCTCGACCCACAATGCGCTGCTTGCAAGTCGTCGGGCGCGTGTCGTCGGGCATGACCAGGCCGGCCTCGACACCGGTTTCGTCCAAGAGCCGCCGGACCACATGGCCATCGGCGTCTTCACCGAGCACGCCGGCCAACGAGACCTCGGCGTTCAGCCCGCGCAGCAGCGCCGCGACGCTGGCCGCGCCGCCCAGCCGCACTTCGTCAAGATCGGCCCGCAGCACCAGCACGGGCGCCTCGGGGCTGACGCGGGTGGCGTCGCCCCAAGTGTAACGGTCGAGCATCAGGTCGCCGACCACGAGGATTCGGGGCGAGCCGATGCCGTCGAGGAGTTCGGTTAATCCGTTCATCTTCAATCCTTTCCGCCCGAAATACCGAAGCGGGCTTCCTGCTGTTCATGCTCCAGTTTCAACGCCCAGGGGCGGATGACGCGGCGGCCGTGGTGGTAGAGCACGGGCGCGGCGCCGCCCTCGGGCAGGTCGACGAAGCGGAGCGTGTAGGCGGCCGAGAGCGTGGTCGGCGTGC
>DATFDL010000048.1:0-12848 GCA_035252155.1 Pirellulales bacterium
ACGACGTTCAGCAGTTCTGCGGTGGCTACGTTCACCGAAAGCAATGTCACCCTTCCGGCCAGCGACTACACCGCCACGATCAACTGGGGCGATGGAACGAGCAGCACGAGCACTTCCGTCACCGTCACCGGCAGCAACGGCACGCTCACCGTCGCCGGCAGCCACCTTTACGCCGACGAACTGACGAGTGGAAGCGCTTCGGTTATCTTGACGCAGACCACAGCGGGCAGCGCCACGAGCACCGCGACGGGAACGGCTAGCGCCGCCGAGGCCGATACGTTGACCGTTACAGGCACCCCGGTCTCGACCACCGCGACGCAAGACAGCACGTTCAGAGGAACGCTGGCCACCTTCGCCACCAGCAATTCCAATAACGTAGCCGGCGATTTTACGGCCACCATCAACTGGGGCGACGGCACCAGTAGCACGGGCGTCGCCGTCAGCGGCTCAAGCACCGCGCTGACGGTAGCGGGGAGCCACGTTTACACTACGACCGGAACGGAAAGTGTGACGGTCGTCTTGAGCGATAAAGCACCTGGCACAGCTAGTTCGCCCACTGCCACCGCCACGATCACAGTCGCGGCGGCCCCGGCCAATGTGGTCTCGCCCGTGGGCAACGTCACCATCAGTGCCACCGAAGGGGCGACCTTCAGCAGTACGGCCGTGGCCACGTTTACCGAGAGCAATGTCACGCTTCCGGCCGGCGATTACACCGCCACGATCAATTGGGGCGATGGCACGAGCAGCACGGGCGTCGCCGTCACGGGCAGCGGTGATGGCACGCTCACCGTCGCCGGCAGTCATCTCTACACCGACGAGCTCGCGAGCGGAAGCGCATCCGTCGTGTTAGCCCAGACCTCGGCGGGCGTCGCCACGGGCACCGCCACCGGTTCGGCCACTGCGGCCGAGGCCGATACATTGACGGCGGGCACTTCCGTCACGACCACCGCCACTCAAGGCAGCACCTTTAGCGGCACGGTGGCGACGTTCACCACCAGCTTTACCGGCAACGTGGCCGGCGACTTTACAGCCACGATCGACTGGGGCGATGGCGCCAGCAGCACCGGCAACGTGAGCCTCTCCGGTGGCACGCTGACCGTAACAGGGAGCCACGTCTACACCGCGGCCGGAACCGAAACCGTGAGCGTGGTCCTGAGCGACGACACGCCGGGCACGGCCACCGCGACCGCCTCGGCCACGATCACGGTCGCCGCGGCCACGCCCGTGCCACCCAGCGTTGGCTTGTTGGCGGGAACGCCGGGCGACGGAACGCCGCAAACGTTCGTAAAGAATCTCTATCGCGAGCTGCTTGGCCGCGAACCGGACTCTGTGGGCCAGGCGTATTGGCTAGGCGTCCTGGGTGGCAACGCTTCGGACGCAACCGTGCGGGCCCGCGTCGTCCGCGGCTTCCTCTATTCAGCCGAGTTCGAGACGCATTTCGTCACGTCGCTTTATCAGGACTTCCTGGGTCGCGCACCCGACGCGGCCGGGCTGCAATTCTACGTGGGCATCCTGTCGAAGACGCACGACCTGGCAGAGATCATCAAGTTCATCGCGGGGGCGCAGGAATACTTCACCCGCGCCGGTGGCACCGCGTCAGGCTTTGTGACGGCGCTTTACCGCGATCTGCTCGGCCGCGACACCGACGCCACCTCGGCATACTGGGTCGACCAGGTCGGCAGAGTAGGTCGCGATAACGTGGTGAGCGGGCTGCTGCTCACCTCCGAGGGGGCCAACAAGTTCTTTAATGGCGATTTCTTGACGCTTCTGGGCAACGCACCGGTGGCTTCGCCCGGCTCGGTGCAAACCGGCAACTATGCCTTGGCCAACCTGACCGGCAACGGCTGGGCGAATCTGTTTTTCCAGGCCAACCCGCCCACGTCGGCCGTGAGCGCCGCCGTCAGCCAATTGCAGCGCGACCACGGCAAGCATGCGATCGACGCGATCGTCGGGCTGATGTCGAGCAGCCAATTCTACGGGTGATCTTTTCCTGGTTCAAACGCCGTCACGCCAGGCGGAATACGTTGAAGGCAGAGTGCGGCGGCGTTATCTTTGGGCCATTGCGGTCTAGCGAAACAAAGTCCTTGCCTGAGCATGCCGACGTGGACGTTCTGCTTGTCGCCAAAACACGCAAAGAGCCAGGCCCGGCGCTGACAATCCGCTGCCCGAAGTGCGGCGCCGACGACGTGGCAGCCGTCGCCTATCGCCAGGTCGACGATCTGTGCGCGTTTTACTTTCTGAAGCTGTTCACCATCAGGAATACCTTTGTCGAATGCTCCGCCTGTCGGGCGAAGCTTCGCTCCAGCATCGACCTGGAGGAGCTTGCTGAGTATCGCCACGAAGAGCTGGACCAGTTTCTTTCGCATGACGTCTCGTTCGTCGTCAAGTTCCTGGCGCTCGCCTCGCTCGTTTTGTGCATTATTCCAATCGTGGGAGCGGTCTTGGGGCTGATTGCCGTGTTGCTTACGCTCAATAGCAGCGGCTGGACCCGCATTGTCTCACGAGTGGCTCTCGTGCTCTCGACGATCAGCACTTCTCTGTTCGTGCTCGCGTTGCTGCTGGGCAAATAGGAGTTAACGGACAAGCCGGCGCCGAGGATCATTGATTTTAAATCTGCGTGATCGGCGGCTCCGTTTCACCGTTTTCTTCGACATCGAATCCCGTCTCAAGCGCAAGCAGAAAGGGATGCCATTCATCGGGCGGATCAATCCCTGCATTTCCATGAACCAGCCCATTTCGGATGCTAATGATTTCCACGCCATCGATGGCAACCGATCGACGCCATCGTTCTCTTCCGTCGGTCGAGACCGCGACCACATCGGTATATGTTGATATCAAGGCGACATCGCGCGGTGGCGCAATGACGCAGTCGATCCCGAGCAAGTCAATGAAGGTCCATTCGCCCGGGTGATCAGGTCGAACCAGGTAGACAGCTCCTTTGGCGATGACAACCAGCGCATTTGCTTCAGGCCATTCGACAATCTTCGTTGCATAACCGTATCCCTTTTGTAGGTTTCCTATCCACACATCGCCGGATTGTGGTGTGAATCGGACGACGCAGCCTTCAGACCACGGCGTTGGATTTCCGGTGTGAAGATGGTCCGGCATGGGGCCAGTTCCGGGAAGTCCCGGTTCGAATGTTGCGATCATATCTCCAAATGCGCGCTCGGCACCGTTGCGCCAACCTACTCACGCAGCCACCTCGCCAGGTTTTCTCGCACGAAATCACCGTCGAACCAAGCGGGATACGCCCGCATCACGCGATCGATTTCTTCGGCCTGGCCGGGACTGAGGGTTTGGCGCGGGTCGAGACACCAGACGCCCGACAGCAAGCCCTGGCGGCGCAGGACTTCGTGAACGCCGGGAATGCAGCCGGCGAAATCGTGGGCGGCATCGAACAGCGCGGCGTTGATGTCGGTCATGGCCACGTTGTCGGCCAGCAGTTCGCTAGATACCGTATCGCTGGCCGCGGCGCGATGGCAGTTGCCGAGTAGCTCGACGGCGGCCCGCGTGCCCACCGCCCATTGCCCGAGCAAGCCGCCCACGATGCGCCGCTCGACGCGGCGGCCGTCGCGCTGGAAGCAAAACGGCGTGATGAGGTCGGCCACGATGTTGTCGTCGTTGCCGGTATAAAGAGCGATGCCGTCGCGGCCCGCCTCCACAACCGCGCGGACCACATCGAGCGTCTGATAACGGTTAAAGGGCGCGATCTTGATGGCCACGACGGCGTCGATCTCGGCGAACCGCCGCCAGAATGAATACGGCAGCAACCGGCCGCCGATGGCCGGGTTCAAATAAAACCCAAACACCGGCAGCACTTCGGCGACGCGCCGGCAATGATCGATCAGCTCGTCCTCGCTGGCCGCCGCCAGCGCCGAGAGATTGAGCAAACCCGCATGATAGCCGCACTCACGGGCAAAGCCGGCTTCTTCCAACGCTTGTTCTGCTGCACCGCACACGCCGGCCACGCGCACCACCGGGCGGTCGCACCTGGCCATTTCCGCCGCGGCGAACCGCAAGAGCGGGCGATACAGATCGTACCGCGGCTCTCGAATGGCGAACTGAGTGGTGTGGACGCCGATGGCGATGCCGCCGACGCCGGCCTCAAGGTAGTAGCGCAACAGCGCCCGTTGCCGGCGCTCGTCCCATTTCCTCCCGGCATCCAGCGCCAACGGACAAGCCGGAATGACGACACCTTGTTGCAAGACGCGCCAGATATCTGGAGGGAGATTCATGGTGACTCGGGTGCTCGGGAATCACGTATTTGAGGCCGCTGGGCCGGCGTGACAGCTATCACAACGGCGGTCGCTAACGATGCGATGAAAAGAAATGCGTTACCGGTTGCCATGCAAAACACAAAAGTGACCAGCGCGGCCACCGCCAACAGCCAGGCACTGATCCGATGGTCGTCGATCCAGAAGCGCTCGTTAGTCAACGCCGTGGCGGGCTGTCCACGACGCGAATCTTTGCGCTCATGATAAATGCGAGCGGCGATGCCGGACAAGATGACGATCCCGAACCAGGCCACAGCGACGATCGAGTGACTTTGGTCGAACCAGCCGTTATAAGTAGACCACATCCACGCGCATTGTAGATAGCCTATCAAACCCGTGAGCAACAACTGGACAAACCCAGTTGCGGAATTCCGCGGCAGAATAAACCAGTACAAAGCCTGAAGTGCCAGACTAGATGAGGGTATCGAAAACAGCCACGCCTTGGCAAACGTCACGGCGAAAATGTCTAACTGTGGCTGACCGAATACCGATGCCTGCGCCGGACCAAACCAGTCCAGTGTGGGAAGCCGCTCGGGCAGGCACGGGTATGCCACAACGGCGGCAATCCAGCCGCGAGTGTCAAGATCAGTGATATCGAAATGAAGATACGACGCATGACAAATTCCCCCAGCCACGACGCTCCGTCGCGACGCGGGGATGATACCGCGCCAGAGCGGTCCGGGCAACGAATGCGTCGACGGTGACGGGCTAGGAAGCCCATCATCCCCGCACCGCGCGTCGTCATCGCGCACGACTATTTAGCCTAATATTTTCCGCTGCGGGATTCAAAATGGGTCGGCTTATCGAGCGTCCGGCCGCCGCGGCCAACCCAATTGGCTACCCACTCGATCATTTGCTCAACTGGCATCGCGGGCGCACCGAACTGCTCGACGGCCAGCGATGCATCGCTCAGCAAGGCGGTCGGTGCTTCGCTGCCGATGAAGCACACGGGCTTATCCAGCAGTACGCCCAATCGCCGACCAACCTCTCTTACCCAAAGCGTCTCGACGCCGGTGATATTCACGATCCAGGGGGGCGTGGCGGCGTGAGCCAATGCCAGGAGTGCCGTGGCGTTGGCATCGCCTTGCCAGATCGTGTTGAAATGGCCCATCGCTAAATCGACCGGCTGTTCGGCCACAATCTTCAGCGCTAGATCCACCAGCACGCCGTAGCGCAGGTCGCAAGCATAATTGAGCCGCACGATGGCGACGGGCGTGCCGTATTGGCGGCTGAAGTAGCCGATGAGCCGTTCGCGTGCCAGGCAACTCATGGCATACTCGCCGACGGGCTGCGGAACATCGATCTCGCGCGATCCGCCGCCGACGACCGGCACGAGGCCATAGATGTTTCCCGTCGAAAAGGCCACGATCCGGCTGCGGCGATATCGGCGGCAGACGAGCGTGGGCAGCCAGGCGTTGGTGGCCCACGTCAGCCCTTCGTCGCCCGTCGAGCCGAACTTCCGCCCGGCCATGAAGATCACGTTCTGGGCGTCGGGCAAGCCCATCACATGCTCCTCATCGAGCAGGTCGCAACGAATCGGCTCGATGCCGTATGCCTGTAGCCGTTGTTCACCACCCTCAGTAAATCGCGCCACGCCGAAAACTCGCCGCGGCAGGCCGGCGGCGTCGCTGGCTCGCTTTGCCATTTGCGCCAGCGACGGCCCCATCTTGCCCGAGGCGCCGCACACGACCAGATCGCCCGGCAGCCGGCCCAAGGCGTCAATCACCTGCTCGCTCGGCCGGCTCAGCAACTCATCGAGCTGCTCTTCGTCCTCAGGCGGTTCCACCATGCGCAGTATTCGGGATTCAGGGGTCGGGGATTCCGAGATCGGGGCAACAAGTCAAAATGCCGCTGGGTGATGTGTAATCCAGCTTGTCGGCCTCGACAAGTGGACCAAAGTTCTGGTTCGTCTTGATTCAAGACGTTTCAGGCGATCGATCGAATGTGTACGTCATCGAGATCAACGAACTCAAGTCGTCGACGACATTGGTCGTCAGCAGGGCCGACGGTGAAGGCGTGACTCGGATCGCTTGGTCGAACTATCGGCGGCTCTAGCCCTGAAGCCGGCCGATGCCGCAATCGTCGATGCGCTGCAGCATCCGGACTCAAGCCCGGAACATTGAATCCTGAATGCCGAATCCTGGATCCTTCACCTGGCCGGGCACGCCGATTGCAAATCCTTCGGGCACAACAGCAACCGGTCAGGGAGAATGCAGAGCGTCTTATGCAAGCGCGCTTCGTGAGGAGGAGATTGGGTCTACATCACCACCGCCGATGAAGCGGAGAAGACTCAGACACTATTGGCCTACGACCGGCGCACGGGCGAGCTTGTCTGGCAGTCCGAACTGCACCGCGACGGGTTGATGCCCAAGCACGAAAAGAATTCGCACGCCTCGGCGACGCCGGCCTGCGACGGCCAGCGCGTCTATGTACCGATGATGAACGGCGGCCACTTGTGGCTGTCGGCCGTCGACTTGGACGGCCAGCTCGCGTGGCAGACAAAGATCGGCGAATACAAGAACGGCAACGGCTATGGCTCCTCGCCCGTCCTGTTCGACTCGCTCGTCATCGTTTCGAACGACAATGAGGCCGAGGCCAGCCTGGTGGGAGTGGAGGGCAAGCGCGGCGACATTGTCTGGCGCGCCCAGCGACAGTCCTCCAGCAATTCGGCCTCGCCGATTGTCGGCCTCGTGGCGGGGCGACCGCAGCTTTTGATGAATGGGGCTGGCTCTGTTTCGAGCTATGATCCCGCAACCGGCGAGCGGCTTTGGTTCGTCAACCACCACACCGATGTCGCCGCCTGCACGATGGCGTTCGACGAGTTGCGCGTCTACGCCAGCGGCAATGTGCCCGAAAAAGAGTGGCTCTGCGTCCGGGCCGACGGCGAGGGCGACGTTGCCGAGAGCCATGTCGAGTGGCGGACCGACCAGCGCGTGACCTACGTGCCGTCGCCGCTGGTGCATGAGGGTTGCCTGTTTTTTGTCACCGACGGCGGCCTGGCCTTCTGCTTAGATGCCGCGAGCGGAAAAGAAATCTGGAAACACCGGCTGGGGGGCTCGTTTATCGCTTCGCCGGTGCTCGCGGGCGACAACATCTTCGCCACAGCCGACAACGGCGCCACCTTCGTCTTCGAGGCCCAGCGGAAATTCAACCAACGAGCGCGCAATGAGCTGGGCGAAGCCTGTTTTGCGACGCCCGCGCTCAGCGGCGATCGGATCTTTCTGCGAACGGCAAACCATCTTTACTGCATCGGGCACGAGGGGCAAGACCAACGCAAGCCGGTCTTAGAGGCTGCCCGGCCACGGCAAGGCGCGGATCGATGATCGACGCGGAAGCGGCCTCAAGTCGACCGGGGTTTATCCGCCAATCGCTGGCCGGCAAGCGCGCTTGTTTCTGTCGCAGGCCGCATCCCGGGAACCGCCGGGCACAAGGCTCGGAGCTACCGCCCCAATGTTCCGTTTCCGAAAGCAGCGCTGACGTCTATACTGCCAAGAGGCGAAATCATCATGACTCGACGAATGCTACGCACGGACCCTCGTCGCACGGCCGTCTGCTTGGCACTGGCCTGCCTAGCCTGGCCGGTGAACGATCACTCGGCGTCGGCCCAATCGCCGTTCCTGGCTCGCTTCGAGCTCTCCGACGCCGTGCAGGTCGACGAAGCCGACGCCGCGGCCCGCACGCACCTGGAGCGCGTCAAGGCGCTGCTGGCCAACGAACAGTGGGACGAGGCCGTCGAGACGCTGCGGCAAATCACCGAAAACCACGGCCGCAAGGTGCTGGCCGTCTCGCCGCGCCGCTTCATCAGTGTGCGAGATTATTGCCATTTGCAGATCGCTTCGCTGCCGCGTGAAGCCCTCGATTTGTATCGCGAGCGGGTCGATGCCCAGGCCCGCGGCTGGTACGGGGCGGGCATGCGCGCACGCGACGCCGAACTGCTCCAGCGCGTCGCCGATCAACTCTTCTGCAGCAGTTGGGGCGACGATGCGTTGCTGGCGATGGGGGACTTGGCAGTGGAACGCGGTGAACTGGGCAACGCTCGCGGAGCGTGGGAAAGAATTTTGCCCGCCGATTACTGGGCGCGCTTCACGCCTGCCATACAGGCCGATGGGACGGGCACCTGGCTGGTTTATCCCGATTCCGACATCGAGTTGTCGGCGGTGCGGGCCCGGCTGCTGCTCACGACCATCTTGGCGGGCGAGCGTGAGTTGGCCCGCCGCGGGCTACAAGAATTTACGCGCGAGTTCGGCGCGGCCGAGGGGCGCATGGGCGGCCGGCAGGTGCGCTACGCCGAGTTTCTGTCGGGCCTAATCGATGAGAGCGCGGCCTGGCCGCGGATGTTGGCGACCGACGATTGGCCCACCTTTGCCGGTTCGCCGGGCCGCAACAAAGTGTTGCCGACGCCGGTTGACGTAGGCGCGATTGTCTGGGAAGCCAAGCTGCCCGCCACGCCTCCGGCCGAGCTCGATTACAATGCTCCCCGCCGCGTTGCCGAAAAACGCGATCAACTGCTGAGTTACCATCCCGTAGTCGTAGGCCAGATGGTACTGGTTGCAAGCCAGGATGAAATTCGAGCGTTCGATCTGCACACCGGGCAGCCGGTTTGGGGCGGGCGGCATGTCATCTATCCCGACGATCCGCTACTGGACGCCGAGGCCGAGGCGCGGCCACCGCGGATGCGGGGGCCACGGCACGCGGGGGCCGGCTTTGGCGCGCCGCGCTTCACGATGACCGTGCACAATGATCGCCTCTATGCACGGTTGGGAAACCCCGTCACCAGCAGCCCACACGAGGTGCGCGGCCGGCCCGAGCCGGGCTTTCTGGTCTGTCTCGATCTGGCGGAAGAGGGGAGCAAGCGGTGGAGTTGTCTGCCCGACGATCCTTCATGGGCTTTTGAAGGGTCGCCGATTGTCGACGGCGGCAATGTCTATGTCGGCATGCGGCGCAGCGGCGTGCAGCCGCAGGCGTTCGTGGCGTGCTTCGACGCCGAGCGCGGCCGGCTGCGGTGGCGAAGATATGTCTGCGCCGCCGAGACGCCGGCCCAGGGACAATATGAAGAACTAACCCACAATCTACTGACCATGGCCGAGGGTGTGATTTTTTACAACACCAATCTGGGCGCGGTGGCCGCGCTCGACGCGCGCGATGGTCAGATCAGGTGGATCACGCGTTACGAACGAGCGAAAACCGTCGATCTGGGCAACCGCGCCAAGCACTTCTACCGCGATCTAACGCCCTGCGTCTACGACCGCGGCCAGATTTACGTGGCCCCCAGCGACAGTCAGAGCATTCTGGCGCTCGATGCTCCGACGGGGATCGTCGTCTGGGAATGTCCCTGGCCCGACGACGTGGTGCACTTGCTCGGCGTAAGCCGCGGACGGTTGCTCGCCAGCGGCGACCGGCTCTGGTGGATTGACGTTTTGACGGGCAAGATCACCGAGCCGCCCGGCAAGCGAGAGAAAGTCGCCGAGTCGTTCCCCGCCCAGGGCTCGCCCAAGGGCCTGGGCCGCGGAGTGCTGGTGGGCGACAAGGTGTACTGGCCGACCTGGGACAAGATTTACGTATTCGATCAAAAAGCCGACCGGCAGGAAGAACCGATCGATCTGGTCGCGCGCGGGGTGACGGGCGGCAACTTGCTAATGATCGATGGACTATTGCTGATTGCCACCCACGACAAGCTCGTGGCGCTGGGGCCGCAAAACGGCGCCGGCCAAGCGCCGCACGAGGTAAATCAGGTCTCGCTCTCGCGGAGAAGGTGAAAAACAAGCATGCTGCCCGACGACGACGTCCAGGCCGTCCAAAAACTGAACGAATCATATCACCGCGTCACCAGCGAGCTCTCGAAGGTGATCGTTGGTCAGCAAACCGTCATCGAAGAGCTGCTGGTGGCGATGTTCGCGTGTGGGCATTGTTTGCTGGTGGGCGTGCCGGGGCTGGCCAAGACCTTGATGATTCGCACCTTGGCCGATGCACTATCGCTCTCATTCAGTCGCATTCAATTCACGCCCGACCTGATGCCCTCGGATATTACGGGCACTGAGGTCATCCAGGAAGACAAACACTCCGGGGTGCGTGAGTTCAAGTTTCTGCAAGGGCCGGTCTTCGCCAACGTGATCTTGGCCGACGAGATTAATCGCACGCCGCCCAAGACCCAGGCGGCCTTGTTGGAGGCGATGCAAGAGCACCAGGTGACGGTGGGCGGCAAGCGGCACCGTCTGGCCGAGCCGTTTTTTGTACTGGCCACGCAAAACCCCATCGAGCAAGAGGGAACCTATCCGCTGCCCGAAGCCCAACTCGACCGCTTCATGTTCAATATCTTCGTCGATTATCCGGACGAAGAAGAAGAATACGAGATCGTCAAGCGAACGACCGCCGAGCCGTTAACCCGGATTATGGCCACACTGACGGCCGAAGAGATTTTGGGCCTACAACAGATCGTGCGCAAGGTGCCGGTGGCAGAGCACGTGGCACGATACGCACTCAAGTTTACCCGGCTGACGCGGCGCGAGAAAGGCGAGGTGCCCGACTTTGTGCGCGATTACGTCAGTTGGGGCGCGGGACCGCGGGCCAGCCAGTATTTGGTGCTGGCGGCCAAGGCTCGGGCGGTGTTGCACGGCCGCTACTATGTGGGCAGCGAAGACATCCGCGCGGTGGCCGCCCCAGTATTGCGGCACCGAATTATCACCAACTTCAACGCCGAGGCCGAGGGAATCAAGCCCGACGATATTGTGCGGCGGTTGATCAAGATCATTCCCGTTGCCGAAGAACCGGCCGATGCGGCACGGCTGCCGGAGGTATTTAAGTCGGCAAGTGGGCGGTGAGCGGGTGGCTGTGGAAAACTACCAAAAATACCTCGACCCGCAGACGCTGGCCAAGCTGCAAGGGCTTGAACTGCGGGCGCGGCTGATTGTCGAGGGCTACGTGTCGGGCGTGCATCGCAGCCCGTACCACGGCTTTTCGATCGAATTCGCCGAACACCGCGAATACGTGCCTGGCGACGACCTGCGCTACGTCGATTGGAAGGTTTTTGGCAAGACCGACAAGTTCTACCTGAAGCAATACGAAGAAGAGACCAACCTCGTTTGCCACCTGCTGCTCGACACCAGCGAGAGCATGCGTTATCGCAGCGACGCCGCCGCGCTGTCGAAGCTGGAGTACGCCCAATGCGTGGCCGCCTCGCTGGCATATCTGATTTTGCAGCAGCAAGACAGCGTGGGGCTGGTGACCTTCGACAGCGAAATTCGCGCGTTGATCCGCGGCAGCAGCAACCCTTCGCACTTGAAGCAGCTTCTGCACGTGATGAGCGAATCGCGGCCACAGCGAAAGACCGCGACCGGACCGATTTTCCACGACCTGGCCGAGCGGATCAAAAAGCGCGGCCTGGTTGTGGTGCTCGGCGATTTGTTCGACGACGTGCCTTCGATGCTGGCCGGGTTGAAACACTTTCGCCACCGTCGGCATGAGGTGATCCTGTTTCACGTGCTCGACCCGGCCGAGCTCGATTTTCCTTTCCGGCAGCCGACGCTTTTTCGAGGGCTGGAAGGTTGGCCGGAGCTATTGGCCGATCCGCGTAGCTTGCGCAAGGCATATTTGGCGGAGTTTGATCGCTATGTGCGAGAGCTGCGGCAGGGTTGCCGTGCGCATCGCATCGACTATGTGCCGATGCGCACCGACCAGCCGCTCGACGTGGCGCTGTCGGCCTATCTCGCCTCACGTCTCGCCCGCAGTCGAGCTTAGGGCGGAAATTATTTCGACGCCGGGTCGCCGAGTACTGCCTCCTGACATTGACCCGCTAACGTGCTGTTGCTACTTTCCTGGCCTCAAAATGCCCTTCCTAACACCCGCGCAAGGAGCCGCCCATGCTCAAGTCTTGGTACTTGCCAGTCGTACTCGTTTCGTCGATGGCCATCACTGTCCGTGCTGGCGATGACCAACCGCAGGCGGCCGACGCGCAGGTCAGCATCGATGTTCTGGTAGCAGAAGTTGCCGACGACGATTGGACTAAGGTATCGCAAACGCTCTGCCTGGATTCACCGAAGACCCGAAGCAAGCCGGTGAGTGAACTTATCGAATCGCTGCAAGAGAAGAAGCTCATCAAAAATCTGAGCTCTCCAGCCGTCAAAACAGTGAATGGGCGAGATATCTTTCTGGCCTATGATGTCGATGGTGGCAAGGACGAAAGCGGTGCCAACGCTCCGGGGCGCCACGAACTCGTGATGATTCCAGAAATCAAAGCGGGTTCGGTGTTGTTGGAAGTTCGGTTCAAGGAGAAACTAGGAGAACGGATGCGCGGGGTCAACACCGTGCTGGAACTGAAGCCGGGGGAAATGGGCATCATCGCGCCGCGAAAGCTAACAACTCACAAGCTGATTTGCTTAACACCGGACATCGCCAAAAAGAAACAGGCGTCCTCGAAGCCGCAACCGAACCCCGTTTCGCGATACTAGCCCTAATCGTGAGGCGTGGTGCCGTCCGTGGCAATCCTGGCCAAAGGTGGGACCGGCTTCGCTCGACCCACCCTACGGGCCGCTCGATATTTCAGGCTGCTTAGTGGGGCGGTCGTTGTGGGGAAACACA
>DATFDL010000049.1:0-6002 GCA_035252155.1 Pirellulales bacterium
GCGCGTCAATCGTCCCTCGGCCGCGCCTCCTCCCGACGCGATCGCCCCAGGTGCAACCGCGCCTGCCCGCACGCTCTCCGCGCCTCCCCCGCGCACGCACGCCGCGCCGCCCTCGTCCAGCACCTCGCCGCCGAGTTCTCCATCGAGCTCGCCGGCTGCTTCGTCGAAAACCATTCGTCCGCTTCCTCCACCACCACCGCCTCACAAGAAATAACCACCTCCGGTGGCTGGGGCAGAGCCTCGGCGATGCCCCGGCGTGACTTGCGACAGGGCGAGCGGGCGACCTGGCGACACGGCGAGGTAGCTCGGGGCCTTGTGCCCCGCGGTTCCGACGGCGATCTTGTCGGCGCGAACACGGGCGTCTGGTGTTCGGCCCTAGGCATGGGTCATTCCGCTGCCTGGCGTTTCGACGCGCGTTGCAACACAAAGCCCGTCTTACGTACCGCAACAAGGATCCCGTGCATCACGCCGACGATTGTGATCGCAAATATTTCAAAGCTGATGAAGGCGTTTCGGGGAGGTCTGCTAATGATAGAAAGCACGAGGATGAATGCCATGATGCTGCCCACCGCGTAAGCCAAGATCCAGAATGTGCCGGTTGTCACAGAACGGCCACGCGATGGATAGTCTGGTGCGGCCAAAGTCATGCTTGGTCGATCAGGTGGGGTGCTTGCGCGACCCATTCTAGCAGCCCACTTCCCTAGGGGCACACGATTTGCTTAACCGTTCTCGACTTCACCGCCAAACTCGCGGACAATGGAAAACTGTCCGCGGCAGAGCAGAATTGCCGCCAACCGTCGCCGCGAGGAATCTCGGGAACTCACCCATGCCGTTTGACGACGGACGACGACGCGTGGTCATCCGGGAAGTCGAGCCGGAAATCGACGCCGGACGATACCCGATCAAACGCACCATCGGCGAGAAAGTCGCCGTCAAAGTCGCCATCTTCGCCGACGGGCATGACCTCGTGCGCGGCGTGCTGCGCTATCGCCATGAATCGGAAACCGATTGGCACGAGATCGTGCTCGCGTCGCTCGGCCAGGATCTTTGGCAAGCGTCGTTCACCGTTACGCAACTCGGCCGGTACTTGTACACCGTGCAAGGCTGGGTCGATCATTACGACACTTGGTGCCGCGACATGCGCAAACGCATCGAGGCCAACCAGGATTTGTCGATCGACCTGTTGGTCGGCGCCAAATTGGTGCGCGAGGCCGCGGCCCGCGCCAGCGGCGATGACGCGCAGCGGCTGACCGAGGCCGCCGCAGTCATGGCCAGCGACCGCGGCTTTACCGCTCGTGCGCTGGTGGCGTTGGAGCCGGCGCTCGTCGAGTTGGTGCAAAAATATCCCGACCGCGCCCGCCAGACCACGTACGATCGCGAGCTGGCTGTGGTGGTCGATCGTCCCAAGGCGCGCTACTCGACGTGGTACGAGCTGTTTCCGCGCTCCTGCTCCAGTGAGCCGGGCAGGCACGGCACGCTGCAAGACTGTATTCGCCGGCTGCCCTACGTGGCCGCGATGGGTTTCGATGTGCTCTATCTGCCGCCGATCCATCCCATCGGCACGGCGTTTCGCAAAGGCAGGAACAACGCTCCAGCGGCAGAACCCGACGACACCGGCAGCCCTTGGGCCATTGGCGCCGAGTCGGGCGGGCACAAGGCCATCCATCCGCAGCTTGGCACGTTCGACGACTTTCACGCCTTGGTCGAGGCGGCGCGGTCGCACGGCGTCGAGATCGCGCTCGACGTGGCCATCCAATGCTCGCCCGACCATCCCTATGTAAAGCAGCATCCTGAATGGTTTCGCTCCCGGCCCGACGGCACCATCCAATACGCCGAAAACCCGCCCAAAAAATATCAAGACATCTATCCTGTTGATTTCGAAACCGACCGTTGGCGCGAGCTGTGGGACGAACTGAAGAGCATCTTCACCTTCTGGATCGGACATGGCGTGCGAATCTTTCGCGTCGATAATCCTCACACCAAGCCGCTGGCCTTCTGGGAATGGGTGATCGCCGAGATCAAACGCGAACACCCCGACGTCATCTTTCTGGCCGAGGCCTTTACCCGGCCGCAGGTGATGTATGAATTGGCCAAGCGCGGCTTTACGCAGTCGTACACCTATTTTTCCTGGCGAAACACGACCTACGAGCTGACCAAATACTTCACCGAGCTGATTCACTCGCCGGTGTGTGAGACGTATCGCGCCAATCTCTGGCCGAACACGCCCGACATCTTGACCGAGTATTTGCAGAACGGCGGTCGCCCGGCCTTCATGGCTCGATTGATTCTGGCGGCCACGCTGGGGGCCAGCTATGGCATTTACGGGCCGGCCTTCGAGCTGTGCGAAAACCGCGCTCGCGAGCCCGGCAGCGAAGAATATCTTAACTCCGAAAAATATCAGATCGTCCATTGGCATTGGGACCGCGGCGACAGCCTGAGCGAGCTGATCGGCCGGGTGAACGCCATCCGCCGCGAGAACCCCGCCCTGCAAAGCGACGGCAACCTGCAATTCCACAGCACCACCAACGATCAACTGCTCTGCTTCAGCAAGCAGGCCGGCGACAACCTGATCTTGGTCGTCGTGAACGTCGATCCCTACCACACGCATTCGGGCTGGGTCGATGTGCCGGCCGCCCGTCGCGAGACGGAGCCCGACAAGCCGTACCAGGTTCACGACCTGCTCAGCGATGCGCGGTACCTTTGGCACGGCGACCGCAACTACGTGGAGCTAAATCCTCACATCGTGCCCGCTCATATCTTCCGCGTCCGCCGCTGGGTGCGGTCGGAGCGGGAATTCGAGTATTTTCTGTAGGGCTGGCCTTTGCTTGCGGAAAACAAGGCCCCGCATTGCCGATTCCGTCGCCTAACCCGCTTGTACTGCTGAAGTTGCATCGCTTGCTGAACGCATCAACGGCGGTTTACGCAAGCGCGGGAGTTAGGATTCGGGATTCAGGATTCGGGATTCAGGGGATGTAGATCGGGATTCGGGGGTCAGGGCACGTAGGTTAGGCTTTCCAGCCTGACACCGAGTCCCCAACCCCCTAGTCCCCAGCCCCTGCGTTGGCCAACGCCTGGCGGCCGAACTCGTCCCAATGCTTCGCCGCCTCGGCGCGCAAATGTCGCGGCCAAGGTTCGGGCTCTTCTCGAATCCAATGGGCAATCAGGTCGGCGGACTCCTCATCATGCTGCCTCACCAACGAACTGAGCAGCAGAAGGCGAATGCCCGGTGGAATGGCAGTTTGGCGCACATACCGGGCCACCTCGCGGTTGGCGGCCGGCGTTTCGAGCTGCGTCATCGCCAACACGAGTGCGTGAACGTCGCCGCCAGACTCAAATCGCTCGCCGTTGCGAACTTGCTCGGCCAACAGGTGGTCGACGTGCCGCACGGCCGGCGCCAGCTCGCCGACCGGGTCGGCCCGCAGCAGCACCACTCGCAGGTTGCGCAGATCGAAATCGATCAGCTTGTCCGGCGCGGCCAGCCATTTACGCGCGGCAGCGGCGACTTTGGGCGATTCGCCCGCATACTCTCGCAACAGGTGAATCACGCTTACGCGATAGGGGTAAAGGGACCTTTTACCCTTCGCGCCAGGGGGACGTTCATCGGTTTGGTCGTAGTACTTCAGAATCTCTTGCCGGGCGCGGGGGGCGTCGAGCCGAAACAAGACATCCCAGGGATGATACGGCAATCCATGCGGTGCCTGCGGCCAATGCCTGGCGAGATAATCGTAGGCGGCGTCGCGCGTCTTCGCTGGCAGCTTGGCCGCAAATCGCTGGCTGAGACAATAGATCAGGTTGTCTTCAATGGTCGTGATGGGCGCGTTTGCGGCAGCGATCGGGGCGTTGTCGGCAGCGATGGCGTCGATGTGCTCGACGGCCCACGGCAGGTTAGCCGCCTCGGCCAGGAAACGCGACCACGAATGGGTTGTGCGCTGCGTGTCGGGCATCGCCAGTTCGCGATCTCGACACTCGCAAAGCGCCGCCAGGCGGCGACCGTCATCGCTATGCACCACGGCCATGAGATAGGCGTAGTAGTGCGACCGCCTCGCTGCGGGCTGTTCGTTGAGCAAGTGATCGACCAGGAACGCCAACGGCAGTTTGGGCGGCGTCAAGTCCGGGGCCGGCGGAGCCGACCGGTTTTTCCAGCCCGCGACGACATGCTCATTCTCCGCGAACACTTCTTCCGCACGTTTTTCACACTGCCGCCACCTCTCGGGCTGTCGCGTTTTGAGTGCGGCCGCCTCCGCAGCCAACTCATCGAGGATCGGCCGCGACGCAGCCTTTTCCCCCGCCGCCACCGGCCCCGCACAAGACAACAGAGACACAAGCAGTACAAGCTTTGGCATGCTGGTCCCCTCGCCACACCTGAAGGCTGGGCGGGTCTTCCCACCGCGAATGTCGCGAGCCAATTCTTTGACGCGGCCCGGCGGACAATAGTTCCGTAGGCGCGACCAGATCGGGTGCCAGTTTTTACGTCATTCCCAGCGCCGTCATCGCTGCGGTCAGGGGGTCGGAGAAAACATACGATCGGTTGCCCGAAATCGTTCAGGGCCCCGGGTCCTTACGAAACGCGGATTCCGGGTTGAAAACAGTACGTCTTTTTCGCGTGATTCTGCCATGTGCCTGCACGTATTGCGGGACCATTTGCTCCTGCCGAATCGGATCGAAGCCGGCCTGCCGGACAGCCATCCGTCAGGATCGGAGAAAATGCCCTCACCTAGCCTCTTCCGGAGGGAGAGGAAAAAACCCTCACCGAGCATCTGCCGGAGGGAGAGGAATGCCTGGGCACACGCGCGAAGTTACACGCTGAACTTGATGTTCACGATGTCGCCGTCGCGGAGGATGTAGTCCTTCGGCTCTTGACGGACCAGATGCGCGGCTTTCACTTCGCGCTCGCTGCCAAGACGCACCAGATCGTCCACTTGCATCGTCTCGGCGCGGATGAAACCACGGGCAAGATCGGTGTGAATGTTGTCGGCCGCTTCTAGCGCCGTGCCGCCCTGACGCAGCATCCAGGTGCGGACCTCTTTCTCGCCGGCCGTGAAGTAGAGCATCTGCCCGGAGGCGTCGAGAATGGCGCGCAAGACGCCGTCGCGGCGCGAGCCGCCGGAAAGGCCCATCTCGCGCTCGAACTCGAGACGGTCGGCTTCTTCCATGCGGGCAAGCTCGCGCTCCAGCCCGACACGGACGGCCAGCATCCGCGGCTCGGTGGCCGTGGCCTGGCGGTTGAAACGCTCGATCTGCTCGTCGTCGTCGGCCGCATTGACGACCACCAACATCGGCTTTTCCCACATCAGGCGAAAGCTGCGGGTGGCCTTTTGTTCTTCTTCCGACATTTTGTCGGCGGTCAGCGGATGCCCGGCTTCGAGCGATTCGAGCACGCGCTCGAGCGCGGCCAGTTCGGCCAGCTCCTGATCGCGGTTGGGGCGCGGCTTTTTGACGCTTTCGCGCAGGCGACCGATGCGGCCCGAGACAATCTCCATGTCGGCCAAGAGCAGGTCTTCGCGGAAGCCGGCCAGGTCGGCCAGCGGGTCGGCGCCGCCAAAGGCCGCCACCACCAGCACCAGGCAGCCCGCCTCGCGAATCAGGCCCAGCCGGGCGGGGTTGCCCTCGTGCGTGCGGCTGAGGCCCGGCGTGTCGACCAGTTCGAGCGCGGCCAGCGTGACTTTTTTCGGTTGGTAAATCTTGCACAGCAACTCGACACGCGGTTCGGGCACCGGGGCCATCGCGCTTTGGCTGGTGTGAGCCAGGGAAGGGTCGGCCGCGACGCCCGTAAGCCACTCAAACAGGGCCGTCTTGCCCGAACCCTGATAGCCGACGATTCCGATTTTCATGGGGAGTAGGGGGCCGGGGACGGCAGGGGTCGGGATTCAGGGGTCGGGGGTCAGTTGAGACAGACTGATTGATATCTTCGCTGTACCCGGAAGCCCGAACCCTTAGGGGCGGTTCGACGCTTGCGCGTGCTGAACCCTGAACCCTGAACCCTGAACCCTCAGTGCATCGGC
>DATFDL010000050.1:0-11172 GCA_035252155.1 Pirellulales bacterium
CCTTCTGTTCAAACCTTCTGTCATTAAGCCTTTGTTCTCCGCAGCGGTGGCGAGTTGGTCGTAGTTCGCTAGTTTGTCTTGACGGCGGGGTGCGGCTTCGCTAGCCTTGCCGCCCCGTTTGCCAAGGCGGTGCGCCAATGCTGCGCGCCGCGGTGTCATTTCCCGCGGACGACTTTTCATGCCACGATGGCGCTGTTTACCGCCGCTTGCCTGGCTGGCGCCAGTGGGCATGCTGGCGCCACTGGGCATGCTGGCGGCGATCGGCTGCGCCAAGCTGCCCGCGCACCGCGGCTCGCACTTCGCTCCCGAGACCTCCGACGCCGTCGCACTCGATGTCTTCTTTGTCAGCTACCCCTTCGGCGACGAGACGGTCAACAGCCCGCTCTTCGCGGAGATCGATCCCCAAGAAATCCCGCTCGACGTGCGGCGCAGGTTGGCCGACAACGGCTTTCTGGCCGGGATCGTCGGCGGGCAGCTTCCGCCGATCGTCGGTGAGCTTTTGCAACTGGCCGATTCGCCGCCGGCTGACCATCCGCCCGACACATCACCGCCGAACGACAGCCTGCCGGTGGTCGATGTGGCCCATCGGCCCCGTGTGCGGCGGCAGCTTCTGAAAACGTTTCACGCCGACGACCCGGCCAGCCTGCTGACTTCGGGCAAGAAAGAAGCGCACTCCGTGCTGACGGTGCTCTTTCGCGACGACGGCGACCCGCCGGCGGTGCGGGGCGGGCGATATTACAATGCCAAGACAATCTTATCGACCAAGATCGAACCGCAAGGCGACGGCCGCGTGCAGCTCGAATTGCTGCCGGTGGTCGAGCATGGCGAGCCGCGCCGCGACATCGTGGCCGGCGACGGAGGTTTTACGGTGAAAGTGGCTGCTCCGCGCAAGACGTTCGATACGCTGCGGATGGCGGCCACTCTTTCGCCCGGGCAGATTCTAGTCGTGAGTTGCCGAACCGATCGTCCCGGCAGCCTGGGCCATCAGTTCTTCACGCAGCGATTTTCCGACCGCCTCGAGCAGGTGGTGCTCTTGATTCGCCTCGCGCAGGCCCGCCCCGCCGAGTTGTTCGCGGAAGAAACTTCCGACGTCGGCGAGTGAACGGCTTGGTCTGACAGAAAGATGGCTGACAGAAAAAGTTTTCCGTCCACCATTTTTCTGTCATCGAACGCCATGCTTGTCGCAGAGCGATTTGATAAGATGGGTTCATCTTCTACTGAGCGACACGCCCTTCATATACGGAGGTCGATTGATGTCTCGCAACTCGTGGTGCCCTGCCGTGCTGCTGGCGACATTCTTTTACTTCGTCCGAAATGAAGGCGCTCTCGGCGACGAGCCGGAGCCGGCTGGCTTCCTCGGAACCATTCTTCGTGACACGAATGACGGGAACGGAGACGGTGTCGCCGTGGCTTCAATTGTCGAAAACAGCCCAGCGGAGTCGGCCGGGCTTCAAATTGACGATCAAATCATTGAATTCGACAAACAGCAAATCACACATTCGGCCGACCTGATTAATGCGGTCAAATCACATAAGCCAGGAGCAAGGGCCGAGCTAAGGTTCCGACGCGCTGGCGAAGAACAATCGGCGTTTGTCGTGCTCACCGCGCGACCAAAGGACGCGGAGCTTGCCACGTTGCAGCGAACGATTCAGGCGAGCTTGAAGATCGGAGCTTATTTGGACGACGCCTGGCACCATCGCCCAGGTGGCCGAGCTCAAAAGGCGAACGGCGCACGGGTGGCGGCGATTGTCGTGGACAGCCCCGCCAGCAAGGCCGGCTTGCGAGTCGATGACCGAATTCTGGGCATCGACGGCTCGCCAATCGTTGACGCCTCGGATGCATGGAGGGCGATTACTTCATTCGGGGCCGGCAAAGAAATAGCGCTCGACGTGCTTCGCAATGGTGAATCGAAGGTTGTGGTGACCGTCGTCGGCAAGTCGCCACCTCCGTGGGAGTTGCTCGTCGAGGCCGATCCGCCGCGAGTATGGGGCGGAATTTTAAGTGGTAACGGCAGGGTTATCGGTGATGTCAGCAATCCCGGTAATATGATTTGCAGCGGAAGATTCACGATCGACGGTTTTTTTGAGCAAGGCTCAGGCGATTTGCTGTCGGTGGAGATCAGCGGCCCAAATCCCGATGCGGGCCTGTTTGTAACCGGCGACGTTCGCCTCGACGGAATCGTCCATGTGTCGATCAAGGATTTGGCGCCGCAATCAGGCGACGCATTTGAACTGGTTCGAGATGCCGCATCCCTGAAGGGGCATTTCCGTCGCGTCATGCTGCCCGAACCGGCGAAAGGACTACGCTGGGAGATCGTCTATGACGACTTAACGAATGGACGCGATTTCGATGGCGACGGCAAGCACGATCTCACTCTTGTCGTCGAAGAAGCGACGGAATGATCGTCTCCATTTTTTTGCCCTCCATTTTTTTGCCTTCGTCGTCGCCCGCCCAGGTCCGCTATACTGTCGGCGTCTCTAATGCCGCCGTCCCAACCACCGCCAAGCGTGTCTGACGACTTTCGCCAACTTGACGACTTCATCCCGCGCGAGCTGGACGCCATCGAACGCACGACGCGCGAAGTCGGCCAGTACCTGTTCGACCACCTGGCCCACCGCCAGCCGAGCGTCTTCGAACGGCGCTGGTGGGACGACCGCATCATGGCCTGGGCCATGCAAGATGAATCGGTCAAGGTGCAGATGTTTCGCTTCATCGACGTGCTTCCCATGCTCGGCAACACCGAGGCCACCGTGGGCCACCTGCAAGAGTATTTTCACGACGTGCAGCGGCACCTGCCCCGCGCCGCCCGGCTGGGACTGGCCGTGGCCACGCCCCACTCGATCGCGGGCAGGGCGCTGGCCATCGCCGCGCGGCGCAACGCCATGGGCCACGCCCGGCGGTTCATCGCCGGCACGAACACCGCCGAAGTATTGGCCGCCGCCATGCGCGAACGCAAACTGCGGCGGGCCTTCACGCTCGATATTCTGGGCGAGGCCGTCACCAGCGAAGTCGAGGCCGAGCGCTATCTGCAGCTTTATCTCGACCTGCTCGAAGGCATCGCCCCCACCGTCAACCGTTGGCCCGAAGTGCCGCAGATCGACCGGGCCGGGCTGGTCGAACTGCCCCGCGTGAACGTCTCGGTCAAATTGTCGGCGCTCGACAGCCGCTTCGACGCGATCGACCCGGCCGGCACCACGCGCCGCGTGGGCGAGCGGCTGCGGCGGCTGCTGCGGGCCGCCCGCTGGCATCACGCCCACGTACACGTCGACATGGAGTCGTACCAGGCCAAGTCGCTCACGCTCTCGATCTTTCAAGAGATTTTGATGGAGGCGGAGTTTCGCGATTGGCCCGACGTGGGCATTGTCATCCAGGCGTATTTGCGCGACTCGGCGGCCGACCTGGCCGGGCTGGCCCATTGGGCGCGCCGCCGCGGCACGCCCGTCTGGGTGCGGCTGGTCAAGGGAGCCTATTGGGACTACGAAACGGTCCACGCGCAGTCGCAGGGCTGGCCGATTCCGGTCTATCAGCAAAAATGGCAATCGGACGCCAACTTCGAGCACCTCAGCCGGTACTTGATGCGGCAACACGACGTGCTGCGGCCGGCGCTGGGCAGCCACAACATCCGTTCGCTTGCCCACGGCATCGCGGCGGCCCGGCACCTGGGATTGGCTAACACCGCCTACGAGCTGCAAATGCTCTACGGCATGGGCGACCCGGAAAAACAGGCCCTGGTCGACCTGGGTTGCCGGATGCGAATCTACATGCCCTACGGCGAGCTAATACCGGGCATGGCCTACCTGGTGCGCCGCCTGTTGGAAAATACCTCGAACGATTCGTTCTTAAGGGCCAGTTTTAGCGAGTCTGTTTCGCCGGAGAAACTGCTAATGAATCCGCTCGAACACCGTCGGCAAGACGAATCTGCCACAGCCGCCCTCGGCGAATGTGGCACAGCCGCCCTCGGCTGTGGTGGTAGTGGCACAGCCGCCCTCGGCTGTGAATTGCCTGCCTTCCAGAACGAACCGATCGCCGATTTTGCCCGGGCCGAAAATCGCCAGGCAATGCTCGACGCGCTAGCTCAGGTTCGCGGGCAGCTTGGCCGGCACGATCCGCTCTGGATCGATGGACAAGCGATCGAAAGCAACGAGCGGATTGAGTCGCGCGATCCGTCGCGTCGTGATCGACTGGTGGGCATGGCCGCGTCGGCCAGCGGCGAACATGTCGAGCGGGCGGTGGCCGCGGCCAGGCGGGCGCTGCCGGCGTGGAACGCCCTGGGCGTCGAAGCGCGGGCCGACTTTCTGATTCGGGCGGCCGCCGAGCTGCGCCGCCGCCGCTTCGAGCTGGCGGCATGGGAGATCTTCGAGTGCGGCAAAGGCTGGCGCGAGGCCGACGCCGACATTTGCGAGGCGATCGACTTCTGCGAGTTCTATGCGCGCGAGGCCGTGGCGCTTTTGTCGCCGCAGGGCGTCGACGTGCCAGGCGAGGAAAACCGCTTCGTCTATCTGCCCCGCGGCGTAACGGCCGTAATCGCGCCATGGAATTTTCCCTTGGCTATTCTCACCGGCATGACCACCGCCGCGCTGGTCGCCGGCAATACGGTGGTGATGAAACCGGCCGAGCAATCGCCGATCATCGCCGCCCGACTGATGGAGGTTTTTCATGCGCTGGGTCTTCCACAAGGCGTGCTGAATTACTTGCCGGGCACCGGCGAAACGGCGGGAGCGGCGCTTGTCGAGCATCCCGACACGGCGGTGATCGCCTTTACCGGCTCGCGTACGGTGGGATTGGCGATCAACCGCCGGGCCGCCGAAGTCTCCGCCTCGGGCATCGGCTACGTCAAGCGCGTGATCGCCGAGATGGGCGGCAAGAACGCCCTCATCATCGACGACGACGCCGACCTGGACGAGGCGGTGCTGGCGGTCGTCAAAAGTGCGTTCGGCTATCAGGGCCAAAAGTGTTCGGCCTGCTCGCGGGCGATCGTGCTCGACGGCGTCTACGATCTGTTTGTGCAGCGGCTGGTCGAAGCCGCCCGCAGCCTGCAAGTCGGCCCGGCCGAAGACCCCGCCACCAGCATCGGCCCGGTGATCGATGGCGAGGCCTTCGAGCGCGTGCGACAATACATCGAGCTAGGTCGGCGTGAAGGGCGCGAGGCGCTGGCGATCGATGCGGGGCCGCTGGCGCAGCAAGGTTTTTTCGTCGGGCCACACATCTTTACCGAGGTTTCGCCTCAATCGCGGCTGGCGCAAGAAGAAATCTTCGGACCCGTGCTGGCGGTGATTCGCGTCAAGAATCTTGATGAAGCGTTTCGCGTCTTCAACGACACGCAGTATGCGCTGACCGGCGGCATTTTTTCGCGCAGCCCGGCGAACCTCGAGCGGGCCCGCCGCGAGTTGCTGGTGGGCAATCTCTATCTCAACCGCGGCATCACCGGCGCCTTGGTCGGCCGGCAGCCGTTTGGCGGCTTCAAGATGTCGGGCATCGGCAGCAAGGCCGGCGGCCACGACTATCTCTTGCAATTTCTGATTCCTCGCACGATCACCGAGAACACGATGCGCCGCGGCTTCGCCCCACCCGCCGCCGGTTCCGTTGGCCACGAAACGGGCGAATGAGAGGTGAAATTCGTCCTCGATTCGTCAGTAATCGCTCATCGGGAATTGCATCCTCTTGGCAAGGAACCGATAATTGGACGCGCCTGAAAGTACTCCGGTGGGTAATTTCATGTTCGGCTTGTTTCGGCCTTCTTGCCCGTGCGATTCCGCGGCCAAAACGTGGATCGAAAAGCGGCTGCGCTGGCTGAGCGAGCAATTCGAGGACAGCGCCTTCAGCGGCCTGCCCGTGGTGCTGCCCACCAGCCACTTTTTTCCCGATAGTTACGATGGCTCGGAAGCGGCCGTTCGGCGGATGCTCAATCGGGTCTGTCATTATATGGAGGTCGATCCCGATCAGGTGTTGCTCAAAATTGTCTCAAGGCTGGGCAAAGTGGAGTTGGTGAACAACTCCGGCCACCAAATGCCCGGCGCGGTGGGAACCTATCGGCAGGTAGGTGAAAACGTCAAAATCACACTTGATGTGACCGAGCTCGACCGGCCCATGGACCTGGTGGGCACGATGGCCCATGAGCTGGCGCACCATCGCCTGTTGGGCGAGCGGCGCATCAAGCCGAGCGTGTTTGACAATGAGCTGCTGACCGATCTGACGGTGGTCTTCATGGGCCTGGGGATTTTTCTCGCCAACTCGCCGCGCGCGTGGCGGGGTCAGTTGTCGAAATGGCCGGGCACCACGCTCAACAAGCCCGAATACATGACCGCGCCAATGTACGCCTACGCGCTGGCGCATTTGGCCTGGTTCCGCGACGAACCGCGGCCTGCCTGGGCGAAGCATCTGCATTGGCACTTCAGGCCTGAGTTCAAGCAGGCGCTGCGGTTTCTTTGGGATACTCGCGATTCGTCGTTTCAGCCGGGCGAGACTTCAGGCGCGCGGGCTGAGCATTGACGGCCATGCAGTTGTTCCTCTACGAACATCTGACCGGCGGTGGCATGCCGTGGGCGGGCGACGCTGCCTGGCAGTCGCTGGCCGCCGAAGGGCAGACGATGATCGCGGCGCTGGCGGCCGATTTTGCCAGGCTCGGCGGTGTCGCCGTCACGATCCTGCGCGACAGACGCCTCAAGAGCTGGTGCTTGCCGGGTTGCCGCGTCGTTGAAGTGAACAGCGCCGAGGAGCATCGCCGCGAGTTCGATCGCTTCGCGGCCGCGGCCGATTGGACCGTGGTGATCGCCCCGGAGATCGACGGCATCTTGCTCGACCGCTGCCGCCGTGTGAGCGAAGTCGGCGGCCGGTTGCTGGGCCCGCCGCTCGACCTGATCGCGCTGGCCAGCGACAAGCAGCGCACCGCCGAGCGCCTGCAAGCCGCAGGCGTGAGCGTGCCGCGCGGCCGGCCGTTCGCTTCGGGCGATGCCTGGCCGCGCGATTTCACGTACCCGGCCGTGTGGAAGCCGCGCGACGGCGCTGGCTCGGTCGACATCGTCGTGGTCGATGATTGGCATAGTCCCGCGCGGCCGCCGGCCGGGCGTGCCGGGCGGCTCGAAGAATTCCGCCCCGGCCTTCCGGCCAGCGTCGCGCTGGTTTGCGGGCCGGCGGGATGTACCGCGTTGCCGGCTTGCAGGCAGCAGATCAGCGACGACGGCCGACTGCGATACCTTGGCGGCAGCGTGCCGTTGCCTCCGCCTTACGCCAAGCGTGCGGCGCGGCTGGCCGAGCGCGCCGTCGCCACACTCGACAAGCCGCTGGGTTATCTAGGCGTCGATCTGGTTCTCGGTCACGATGCCGATGGCAGCGACGACGTGGTGATCGAGATCAATCCGCGGTTGACCACTTCCTATCTGGGCCTACGCGCGCTCTGCCGCCAAAACCTGGCGGGTGCTATGCTGGAAGCGGCGTTGGGCCGGCCGCTGGCTTTGTCGTTCGCCTCGGAAGAGATATGCTTCGGCATTGGCAAATAAGAATATGTACGCATTGAACGTTGTGGATCGTCCGACGACGCCCGCCGCGCCGCCCGCGCGTCTGCCGCGCTGGCTGAAGCGCAACGTGCCGCTGGGCAACGCCAACCACTTTACCGCCCGGCTGCTCGAAGAGCTGCGGTTGGAGACGGTCTGCGACAACGCCAAATGCCCCAACCGCATGGAGTGCTATTCGCAGAAGACGGCGACCTTCATGGTGCTGGGCAATGTCTGCACGCGGCCTTGCGGGTTTTGCGCGGTGGACAAGGGCCGCACGCAAGCGGTCGAGGCCGATGAGCCTGGGCGGCTGGCCGAGGCCAGCCGGCGGCTGGGCTTGCGGCACGTCGTGATTACTTCGGTCACGCGCGACGACCTGCCCGACGGCGGCGCTGAGCATTTTTATCGTTGCGTGCTGGCGGTGCGTGAAAAAACGGGGGCGGCCGTCGAGGTGCTCACGCCCGACTTTTTGGGCAAGCCGGGGGCGATCGAGCGGGTGGTGGCCAGCGCCCCCGAAGTCTTCAATCACAACACCGAGACCGTGCCGCGGCTGTACCGCCGGGTGCGCGGCCGCAAGAGCGACTATCGTTGGACGCTGGAGCTGCTCGCCCGGGTCAAGCGCCTCAACCCGGCCATCAAAACCAAGAGCGGGCTGATGCTGGGGCTTGGTGAGACGCGCGGCGAGTTCTTCGACGTCTTGGCCGACTTGCGCGAGGCGGGATGCGACCTGCTCACGCTCGGCCAGTATTTGCAGCCCTCGCCCGAACATCTGCCGGTCGAGCGTTACGTGCCGCCGGAAGAGTTCGACGAGTTGGGCCGGCAGGCACAGTGGCTCGGTTTTCAGCAGGTGGCCAGTGGTCCGTTCGTCCGTTCCAGCTATCACGCCCGTGACATGGCGGAGGCCGGTTGAGATGCCGCGCGAGCGTCACTTGCTGGTTTTGCCCGAGCTGGGCTTGGGCGACCGCGAGGTGGTGGCTAGTCTCTGGCTGGTCGAGCCTGGCAGCGAAGTAACCGCCGGCGACCGGCTGCTCGAAGTCCTCTCGGGCGAGGTGACCATCGACTTGCCCTCGCCCGCCAGCGGCGTGCTCGTCGAGACGTTGGTCGACGACGACGAGCCGCTGCGAGTTGGCCAGCCACTGGCGGTGATCGAAGCAACCGCCGGGCAAGGGGATTGAGTCGTGTTGGCAATGAATGTTCAAGTAGCGAATTACGCCGAGCAGATCAAACGATGGCCGAAGGCAGGGCAACACATCCTTGCGCAATACGATGATCGATCAATTATCGTCTATCAGGCGTATCGCCCGTCGATCGGCCGCTTCGCTCTTGAGAACGGCTGCTTCGGGGGCGACTTCAAATACAGCCGCATGAGTTGGATCAAGCCGAACTTTCTCTGGATGATGTATCGCAGCAGTTGGGGAACCGCCGAGGGGCAGGAGGTCGTGTTGGCTCTGAGGCTACGGCGAAGCTTTTTCGACTCGTTGCTGGCCGCGGCGGTGCCCTCGACGTTCTCCACAGCATCCTTCGAGAGCCGCGAAGCCTGGCAAAAGGCCGTCGAGCGATCTAATATCCGAATGCAATGGGATCCGGATCACACGCCGACGGGCGAGCCATGTCAGCGCCGCGCTATTCAACTCGGTTTGCGAGGCCAGGCGTTGGAGAACTTCGGCAAACGCGAAATCCTAGAGGTCATCGACCTGACCGAGTTCGTTGCCGCGCAGCGGGCCAATGCCACGTCGAGGCGGGACGGCGAATTGCTGACGCCTGACGAGCGAGTCTATCTACCCGCCGACGCCGCGATTGCCCAAAAGGTCGCAATCGATCGCTGAGCCGCCCGGCACGGGCGACGGTTGGATTTTGTAAGGCATTTCTCGGGCGTTCAATGGTGCGCTAGAAGTCGGCGATCCCACGGTCTGCACCCGTTGAACGCCCGAGCTCATGTCTCCAAAAATCCAAAGGCTGCTGCCGTGCGGGATTGTATCTCACCATTGACCTGCACGAGCCGGGTTAAGCACTTTCACAACTGCCCGCCCACCCGATCGGCGTGAAGCTCAGCTTGTCCGCCTCGCAATTTTTCTGCGACGAATTTGAAGACCGATTCGTGTGCGGTTCCCGAAACCGCGCCAGGGCCGGCCTCGACGAAGTGCCATCCGCCGCAGCGGTCTCGCAGAAAGTCGGCGGCAATAAGCCGCGCGTTGAACGCCGCGCCGATCTTGCCCGCCAGCTCGGCCAAGAGCGATAAGTCGTGCGGCGTCGGCGGGAAGCCGGCGGGCGACTGAACAACATGGAGATAGTGAAACGACCACGCCACCGGCGCCGCGTCGACGATCCAGACGCGAATTTCTTGCGGCGCGTCGCCAAACATCCATTGGCCCGCAACGGCCACATCGATCCATTGCCGAGCCAAAATAGGTGCGTCCCAGCCAAAGGCACGGCGCAGCAGCTCGATCTCATCATTGAGCTGCCGGAGATTATTAACTCGCGATTGGTCGCCGCCCCGTTTCCAGGAAGATTTTGGCGTCCGCACAAAGAGCGGGAACTTCAAATCGTGCGGCGGAGGGTCGTCGACTCCGATGATCCACGTTCTCGGCATCGGCAATTCAACACCGCGCGCCGCTAAACGTTGCAAGATACGGTCGAGGCGGACCAGCTCTTGCCGTTCTTCGGGACGGTCGCGCAGATTGGGCCGGTTAGCGACCAAATTGCGGTACGGCTCGTCGCCGTTCTCGTAGCCGAACAAAAATCCCGCGGCGTCGTGGGCGGCCTCGGAAACCTCGGTGGCGCCAAGCTCTGACAACCATCTGAACCGATTGTCTCGTAGCTTTTCCGAATGCCGCAGGTCGTTCTTGTCGAAGACCAGTGATATCAATCGTAGCAAGCTCCATTATTCGTCACTCGCCGCGGGCTTGTCGCCCAAGTGCCGGTTCGCCCAAGTGATAAAGGTCTCGATGTTGGGGGCGTCGGTGTGTCCGCCATCGTGCTGACGCCAGGCAAGCTGGCCGTCTAAAAGACCCTCGTTCACGGCGGGCATCTTGGCGTTCATGTAATCGTCGGGTGTGCCCAGGTCGTTCGCACCGAGCAGCCGAAAGACCGGGCCGGCGGCGACCGCGGCCATGAAGCTGCCGCGCTGGTCGAGCCAGTTGGCGTCGCCCTTCTCGGGAATGCCGTAGCTGATAAACGTCAGCCGTGGCGCGCACAGGGCGATCAACTCGTGCGAATCGACCGGCAGGTCGCCGGCCGTTTTCGAGCCGAAGCCCGCTTCGGACGCGCCGTACTTCAGAAAGTTGCCGGCCATCCAATGATACTCGCCCGAACCGGTGAGGTTCTCGACCGCCTCGCCAAAATTACGGCGGTGCAGCTTGGCGCCGCCCTCGCCCGACGAGCCGACCAGCACCATTGCAAACCGCGGCTCGAAGGCCATTGCCACCAACGCCGCCTTGCCATACCGCGAGACGCCCTCGATGCCCACGCGCCGCGCGTCGACCGTCGGGTCGGTCTCCAGATAATCGAGCCCGCGCGAGGCGCCCCACGCCCAGGCCCTCAACGAACCCCAGTCGTCGGGCTTGCGCGGCTGCCCGTGGTTGGTCAGACCGATGATGCCGCGCGTCAGCCCAGCGCCGTTGTCGGCCTGAATGCTGGCGGGCGAAATCATGGCGTATCCCCAGTCGGCTTTCACGAGCGTCTC
>DATFDL010000051.1:0-5351 GCA_035252155.1 Pirellulales bacterium
AGAAGAGATCGAGCCGGACGTGAAGGGCGATCTGCGGCTGATCGATTGCGAAGACGCCGACGTGGCCGAGATCACCGTCAGCGCGCCGCTTTTGAAACGCTATAAGCAAACCTTGGCGGCGTTCATCGACAGTGCCCGTGAATTTTGCACGCGGCGGGGCATGTCGTACCTGTTGGCCAACAACCAGGTGCCCGTCGATCAGCTTATCGCCAGTTATCTGCGCAAGCGGGGGCTGGTGCGGTAACCAGCCCAGCGGCGAGTTATACTGTGCCGTTAGCCGTTTTCGGGTCTGATCGGTTTTGACATTTAATTTGGGTAAGCCGTCAACTGGGTGCCACGGCATCCGCTGCGGCGCATATGGCAACGATCTCAGGCGCGACGCAACCCGCCGCGGCGGACGCCGTGTAGGGCTGCACCGGCCGCTCGAGGTGGCAACGCAGCACGGCGTCCGTCGCGGCGGCAACGCTTGCGAGAACATCGAAGCCGAGTGCGCCGCGACGGATGCCGTGGCACCCTACAATGCACCGAAATCGGTTAATCGTCGAAGTTGGCTAAGACTTCGAACGTCGTAATTTCGTGATGACTCAACCCGCCGCGGCCGAAGCCAGCCAAATCGTCAACGTCGCCGCGCATCTGGCGGAGTTTGCGCGGACAATGCCGGATCAGGCGGCGGTCGTTGTGCCGACCAGTCGCGACGCTGACGGCCGACGGCGTTATCGCTCGATCACGTTCGCCGAACTCGACCGCGACAGCGACCGGCTGGCGCGCGGTCTGCGCGAGCTGGGCGTCACGCGGGGCACGCGGCTCGCCTTGTTGGTCAAACCCGGCATCGACTTCATCTCGCTGGTGTTCGCCCTGTTCAAAGCCGGCGCGATAACCATTCTTATCGATCCCGGCATGGGCCGAAAAAATCTGCTCCGTTGTCTGCACGATGCCAAGCCGGAAGGCTTTGTCGCGATTTCGCCGGTGCAGGCCGTCCGCTGCCTGCTGCCACGCTTTCGCAGCGCCCACTTGAATATCACGGTCGGACGTCGTTGGTTTTGGGGCGGCAAAACCATCGACGAGCTGCGCGGCGGCCCGTGGAGCGGACCGGAATTGGCGCCCACCACAGCCGACGACCCAGCGGCAATTATCTTTACCACAGGCAGCACCGGCCCGCCCAAAGGCGTACTCTATCGGCATGGCAATTTCGATCGGCAGGTGACTGAGATCCGGGATTTTTACGGCATCGAGCCGGGCGGCGTCGATCTGGCCGGCTTTCCGCTGTTCGGATTGTTCAACTGCGCGATGGGCGCCACCACCGTAGTGCCCGACATGGACGCCTCGCGCCCGGCGACGACCGATCCGGCCAACATTGTCGAGGCGGTGCGAGACTGCGGTGTGACGCAGGCATTTGCCTCGCCCGCCGTTTGGAACCGGGTGGGGCCCTACTGCGCGGTCCACAACATTCGCTTGCCTACGCTGCGGCGGGTGATGTCGGCCGGCGCGGCGGTGCCGGCGTATGTGCTCGAACGGATGAAGGAGTGCATCGCCGACGACGGCCAGGTGGACACGCCTTACGGCGCCACCGAGGCTCTGCCGGTGGCCTCGATCTCGGCCGACGAAGTTTTGAACGAAACGGCCGAGCGCACGCGGCAAGGTGCCGGCACCTGCGTGGGCCGCCGCTTTCCCGGCATCGAGTGGCGAGTGGTGCGCGCCGTCGATGGGCCAATCGAACATATCGACGACGCCAAAACGCTGCCACAAGGTGAGATCGGCGAGTTGATCGTCCGCGGCCCGGTGGTCACGCGCGAGTACGTTACGCGCACCGAGTGGAACGCGCTGGCCAAGATCGCCGACGGCGACGGCTGCTGGCATCGCATGGGTGACGTCGGCTATCTGGATGAACAGCAGCGGTTTTGGTATTGCGGGCGGCTCTCGCAACGGGTGCTTACCGACCGCGGCGTCATGTACACCGAATGCTGCGAGGCGATCTTCAATCAGCATCCGGCGGTTTTTCGCTCGGCGCTGGTGGGCGTCGGTCCGGCCGGGCGTCAGCGGCCGGTGATCGTCATCGAGCCGTTGGTCGAGCAGATGCCGCTGACCGCCGCCGATCGCGCGGCGCTGGTGGCCGAAATGCGGGCCGCGGCGAGCGCGCATCGGCTGACGCAGCAGATCGACGATTTTTTGCTGTTTTCGCCGTTCCCGGTCGACATCCGGCACAACGCCAAAATCTTTCGCGAGAAGCTGGCCGCCTGGGCCGCCGCGGAGTTGAACGCATAGCGGCAATCACGCGAGCGACCGACCTTCGCCCTGCAGACGCCGGCGGCAGGCTTGATAAATCGGCAAGTAACCGCTGCGCTGCGATAAGTTCGGGCAGAGATCGTCTAACGCATCGACCACAAACTGACATTCGTCCTCGGTCAGGCTTTGGATGCCGTCCGTTTCGTGCTTGGCAATAAGCGTTAAGCAGTCGCACCATCGCCTTACGTTGTCGAACTCCGCGCGGCTCAATTCTTCCGGGCTGCGGCGATACAACTGTTGGGCCTGGAACCACATCCTCCAATCTTTTTCATACCATGAGTCGGCAAGAAGATTGCCGGGATGCTCGCTTGTGCGATAGGCGAAGGCAAGCTGCAACACCAGCAGCATCGCCACTGCCAGCCCAAAGCATTCGAGATAAATATTGCCAGAACGATCGCCTGGGCCGCTTCCTGTTCTCCGCATCTGCTCCTCCTCTATCTGTTCCTTGCTCTCGTGTCCCTACTTGCCTAGTAACGCTCGACCGCCGAATGCCGCCGCGCGCTGGCCAACTGCGAATGGTTCGCAGTTGCACGTCACGGTCTGGGCTAATTGCGGGTTTTCAGCCAATCGGCTATGCTGACGCGCGTAGGTCAGGCTTTCGAGCCTGACTCGTCTTGACTGCAACGTCTGCAGTCAGCTGAACGAGTCTGTAGGGAACGGACTCCGTGCCGTTCCGCCGATGGCAGATCGACGTCGAACCGCCCTTCACGGAACGCCACAGAGGGCGTTCCCTACAGACCACAGGCTGGAAAACCCGACCGACCAAAACGCCTACATCCCCAGGAGACGAATGCCATGGCTTACACCGTTCCTCCCTTGCCCTATGCCTTCGACGCGCTGGAGCCCCACATCGATGCCAAGACGATGGAGATCCATCACGACAAGCATCATGCCGCCTACGTCACCAACCTGAACAACGCCATCGCCAACACCGACCTGGGCAACCAGACGATCGAGTCGCTGTGTGCCAGCATTGAAAAAGTGCCCGAAAACATCCGCACGGCGGTGCGGAACAACGGCGGCGGGCATGCCAATCACTCGCTGTTCTGGACCATCATGGGGCCGGGCGGCGGCGGCACGCCCAGTGGGCCGCTGGCCGACGCGATCAAGTCAGAGCTGGGCGGCTTCGACGCCTTCAAAGAGGCGTTCAACAAGGCCGGCATGAGCCGCTTCGGCAGCGGGTGGGCCTGGCTCAGCCTCGACAAGCAAAAGAAGCTGGTCGTCGAGAGCACGCCCAACCAGGACAATCCGTTGATGCACGGCAACAAGCCGCTCTTGGGTTGCGACGTTTGGGAGCACGCCTACTATCTGAAGTATCAGAACCGCCGGGCTGATTATCTGGCGGCGTTCTGGAATGTGGTCCTGTGGCCGGCCGTCGCCGAGCGTTACGCCGCCGCCAAGAAGTAACGCCAAGCCGGCATGTCGCAAGCCACCTACGAAAAGCTCCGCCGCCACGTGCGCGACACGGCGGTGTTGCATTCGATCGACGCGCTGCTGGGCTGGGACGAACGCTGCCTGTTGCCGCACGCCGCCGGCGAATACCGCGCCGAGCAGATGACGCTGATCGCCGGCATGATCCACGAACGCCAGACCGACCCGCGGTTGGGCGAGTGGCTCGACGAACTGATCCGCAGCCCGTTGGCCGGCGACGCGGCCAGCGACACCGGCGCCACCATCCGCCAAGTCAAGCGACAATACGACAAGAAGACCAGGCTGCCCAAGTCGCTGGTCGAAGAGCTGACGCGCACCGCGGTGCTGGGCCAGCAGGTGTGGCAGACCGCTCGCCGCGAGAACGACTTCGCCGCGTTGGCGCCGCTCTTGGAAAAAACCGTGCGGCTCAAGCGCGAGCAGGCCCAGGCCGTCGGCTATCGCGAGTGCGCCTACGACGCGCTGTTGGACGACTACGAGCCGCACGAGCTGACCTCGAACGTGGCCCGCGTGCTCGCCGGCCTGCGCGACGAACTGGTGCCGCTGGTCGCTTCGATCCGCCACGCCCGAAAATCGCCGAAGATCGAAATCCTGCATCGGCGCTATCCGGTGCATGCGCAAGAGCGGTTTGCCCGAGAGGCGGCGGAAAAAATCGGCTTCGATTTTTCACGCGGCCGGCTCGATGTGACCGCCCATCCGTTCTGCACGGCGCCGGGTCCGCACGACTGCCGCATTACGACGCGCTACGAAGAGCGTTACTTCAACGGCGCTTTCTTCGGCACGTTGCACGAGGCGGGTCACGGCATCTACGACCAAGGGCTGCCTTCCGAGTGGTTCGGGCTGCCGCCGGGCGAGGCGGTGTCGATGGGCATTCACGAATCGCAGTCGCGGCTGTGGGAGAACCTGGTCGGCCGCCACCGCAGCTTCTGGCAATACTTCTATCCGCTCGCGCAGCAGTGTTTTTCCGACGCGCTGGGTGATGCTCCGCTCGATGATTTTTATTTCGCGATCAACGACGTCCGGCCATCGCTCATCCGCGTCGAGGCGGACGAAGCGACCTACAATCTGCACATTTTGATCCGCTTCGAGCTGGAGCAGGACTTAATCAACGACGCGCTAGCGGTCGCGGATTTGCCGCAGGCCTGGAATGCGAAATACCGATCGTACCTGGGCATCGAGCCGCCCAACGACGCCGAGGGCGTTCTTCAGGACATTCACTGGCCGGCCGGGCTGTTTGGTTATTTTCCCACTTACTCGCTGGGCAATCTTTATGCGGCACAGTTCTTTGAGCAAGCCGGCCGTGATTTGGGCGATTTGCCCGAACAGTTTTCCCGCGGCGAGTTTGACGCGTTGCGTGAGTGGCTGGTCGACAAATTGCACCGGCACGGGCAGCGTTACACAGCCGCCCAGCTTGTCGAGCGGGTGACCGGCGGGCCGCTCTCGCACCGGCCGCTGCTCGGCCATCTGCGCGGCAAGTTGGGGCCGCTGTACGGCATTTGATTGCCCTAGGACCATCGGCGCGGGGGTGGTACATTGAGATGGGCGAAGTCGCCGTCGGAGGGCATGCATGCCCAGCATTTCTTCGTGTCCCGAGTGCCATCGGGACCTCACGATCCCGGAAATCGGCGATCCGGGGCAGA
>DATFDL010000052.1:0-5342 GCA_035252155.1 Pirellulales bacterium
TCGCAAGCTTGTCTCACCCTATGACTGATTGTTGACGACTTGTGAACGATACACTCACCATCACCGACCTGCACGTGGCCGTCGAAGGCAAGCCGATCTTGCGCGGCGTCAACCTGACCATTCGCCGCGGCGAGACGCACGCCCTGATGGGACCCAACGGCTCGGGCAAAAGCACGCTGGGCTTTGCCATCATGGGGCATCCGGGCTACGAGGTCACCGGCGGCTCGATCACGCTCAACGATCAAGACGTGCTGGCGATGGAGCCGAACGACCGGGCCCGCGCCGGCATTTTTTTGGCCTTTCAGCGGCCGATGGCGATCCCCGGCGTGAAGATGGCCGACTTTCTGCGGCACGCCGCAACCAATGTCCGCCGCCCAGACCGCAAGGAAGGCGAAGAGCTGATCGCGATGCGCGACTTCCGCAAAGAGCTTAAGAGCAAAATGGAGCAACTGCGGATGGACCCCGAATTTGCACGCCGTTATGTGAACGACGGCTTTTCGGGCGGCGAGATGAAACGGGCCGAAATTCTGCAGATGGCCATGCTGCGGCCGAAGTTCGCCATTCTCGACGAAACGGATAGCGGCCTCGATGTCGACGCGGTGCGGTTGGCCAGCCAGAGCATCGCCGAGATCGGCGGGGCCGAGATGGGCATTTTGATCATCACGCACCACGACAAGCTGCTGGAGCACAACACTCCCGACTATACGCACGTCATGTTGGGCGGGCGGATCGTCGAGACAGGCGGACCAGGCCACGAGCGCAGCGGCCCCGAGCTGGCCAATGAGCTGCACCAGCAAGGCTACGACCGCATCCGGGCCGCTCACCCCGAGGCTGCCGCCGACGAAGACGCGATGACCCGCCACCCCGACGCGGTGGAGCAAGTTGTGTGAACCTTTTGGAGGATGGCCTTCCAGGCCGTCCAGGGCCGAGGGCGACGGCCTGGAAGGCCATCCTCCGTACACCGAACACCAATAATCCTTAATCATCATCATGGCAACCGATCTGAAATCCGATGTCGGCTTCAGCGAAATCAATAAATACGATTTCCACACCGACGAAAAATACGTCTTCAAGAGCCGCAAGGGACTCGACGCCGAAATCGTGGAACAGATTTCGGAGATGAAAAACGAGCCGCGCTGGATGCGCGATTTCCGCCTGCAAGGACTGGAGATCTTCAACTCGAAGCCCATGCCTCGCTGGGGCGGCAAGATCGACCTGAATTTTCAGGACATCTTTTACTACATCAAGCCCTCCGACCGGCAGGGCCGCACCTGGGACGAAGTGCCCGACGAAATCAAAAAGACCTTCGACCGGCTGGGCATTCCCGAAGCCGAGAAGAAGTTTCTTTCGGGCGTGAAGGCCCAGTTTGAAAGCGAAGTGGTCTATGGCTCACTCCGCGAAGATCTCTCCAAAAAAGGGGTGATTTTCACCGACACCGATTCCGCCGTGCGCGAGCATCCCGACCTGGTGCGCAAGTATTTCGCCACCATCATTCCGCCGACCGACAACAAGTTCGCGGCGCTCAACTCGGCGGTCTGGTCGGGCGGGTCGTTCATCTACGTGCCCAAGGGCGTGAAGATCGACTTTCCGTTGCAGGCGTATTTCCGCATCAACGCCGAGAACATGGGGCAGTTTGAGCGGACGCTGATCATCGTCGACGAAGGCGCCCAGGTGCATTACGTCGAGGGCTGCACCGCGCCGATGTACACCACCGAAAGCCTGCACTCGGCGGTGGTTGAGATCGTGGTCCACAAGCACGCCCGTTGCCGCTACACCACCATCCAGAACTGGGCCAACAACATCTACAACCTGGTGACCAAGCGGGCCGTGGCCTACGAGAACGCCACGATGGAGTGGATCGACGGCAATCTGGGCAGCCGGCTGACGATGAAATATCCGGCCGTCTACATGCTCGAGCCGGGCGCGCGCGGTGAAATTTTGTCAATTGCCTTCGCGTCAGCCGGGCAGCATCAAGACGCCGGCGCCAAGCTGGTCCATGCAGCACCCAATACGTCGGGCCGCATCATCTCGAAGTCGATCTCCAAAAACGGCGGCCGGGCAAGCTACCGCGGCCTGGTCAAGGTCGAGGCCGACGCCAAGAAATCGAAATCGAACGTGGTGTGCGACGCTTTGATTCTCGACTCGCGCAGCCGCAGCGACACCTACCCTTATATCGAAATCGACGAGCAGGACGTCTCGATCGGCCACGAGGCGAGCGTCTCGCGGATCGGCGAAGAGCAGCTCTTCTATCTGCAAAGCCGCGGACTCTCGGAAGCCGAGGCCAGCACAATGATCGTCAGTGGTTTTATTGAGCCGCTCGTCAAAGAGCTGCCAATGGAGTACGCCGTCGAGATGAACCGGCTCATCGAGTTGCAGATGGAAGGTTCGGTGGGATAGCAATCGCCCCGAACATTGGTTTTGACATTCGAAATCGGAAATGGCGGGAACCGGAATGTGGCACAGCCGCCCTCGGCTGTGCATCGCCGACGAAGTCGGCGCCGGGAACCAGAGCGTAGGGAACCTCGGGGTGCCGTTTCGAACGCGGCGTAAGCCGCCACAGTAGCTCCGACACTCCGTGGCGGAGGTCCTGTAGGGTGGGCCGAGCGACGCGAGTCCCACCGTCGGCCAGAACAACGACCAACGCCAGCGCCGGCGTGAATGGTGGGACTCGCAAGCTCGTCCCACCCTACGGCGCTTACAAGATTCGACGTCTGTAGGGAACGCCCTCTGTGGCGTTCCGCCGGGGGCGGGTTGACGTCGAATCGCATTTCACGGAACGCCACAGAGGGCGTTCCCTACTGATTCACGCGATAGACGGAATTCATCGGAAATGACCGAAAGCACCCTCACCGCCGGTTTCACCCGCGAGGCCTTCGATGCGTTCCTCAGCGCGCGGCGCGAGCCGGGCTGGCTTACCGAGCTGCGCAGCGAAGCCTGGGAAGCGTTTGAAAATCTGCCGCTCCCCTCGCGCCGTGAAGAAGAGTGGATGCGCACCGACATCCGCCTCTTGAAGCTCGATCGGTTCGGCCTGCCCGGCGAATTGGCGCCTGGCCTCAAGCTGCCCGAGCCGCTGCTTACCAAGGGCGTCGATCTGGCCGGGCAGGTCTCGTCGCTCAACAGCCGCCCGGCCGAAAGCCGGCTCGATGCCGAGCTTGCCCGGCAGGGCGTGTTGTTCGGCAGCCTCGACGAACTGGTGGCCGTACACGGCGAGCGGTTGCGGCGGCATCTCTTTCAGGTGGTCGATGGCCGGGCCGACAAGTTCGCGGCCTTGCACGCGGCCTGCTGGTCGGGCGGAGCGCTGGTCTATGTGCCGCGGGGCGTGAAAGTCGAGAAGCCATTCCATATTTTTTCGGCCCTCACGACCGGCGGCGTCGATCTTGGCCATACGCTGATTGTGCTCGAAGACGGCGCCGACGCCACCGTGTTGGCCGAGACCGCCGGCGACGACCAGGCCAGCCTGCATTGCGGCTCGATCGAGATTGTGGTGGGCCGCGGCGCGCGGCTGCGTTACGTGAACCTGCAAAACTGGGGCACCGGCACCTGGCATTTCGCCCACCAGCGCGGCGTGGTTCACGGCGACGGCGCGCTGCAATGGACCATCGGCGCCTTGGGCAGTCGGCTGGCCAAGGTCAACCAGCACGTGGCGCTGGTGGGCGAGGGCGCCGACGTGCAGGTCAACGGCGTGATGTTCACCGAGGGCAAGCAGCATCTCTCGTATCACACGCTGCAGCACCACCAGGCCGCCCACGGCACCAGCGATCTGCTTTATAAAGGGGCGTTGCAAGACCATTCGCAACTGGTCTGGCGCGGCATGATCAAGGTCGATCGCGACGCCCAAAAAACCAACGGCTATCAGCGCGACGACAACCTGATGCTCTCGGAGCACGCGCGGGCCGACTCGATTCCCGGCCTCGAGATTGAGGCCGACGACGTCATCTGCACGCACGGCGCGACGGCAGGCCGTGTGGACGATCAGCAGATCTTTTACGCCCGCTGCCGCGGGCTGACTCGCAACGAGGCGATCCGCATGATCGTGGCCGGTTTCTTCCAGCAGGTCTTCGACCGCATCACCATCGAAAGCGTGCGCGAGGCGCTCGGCGAAGCGATCGGGCGGCGAATTCGCGAATACGATTAGCGGCGGTCGCCCTCTTGATTGCCAATAGCTGCGGCGACAGCACTGCCTATTGCCGCTTGAGCGATGATTCCCGCTCCGCTGTGCATTTCGACCTTTCTCCGTTCCCATTTTCTTGGGGACAGCCGTGGGCGGCCTCGCGCGCAAAAAAAGGTTCTAGAATTGGGAAACCCATTCGAGGCCCCTGATGGGCGGATGCCCTATGAACCGTTCCTTCCTGACGTTGCTCGGTGTTCTGATCGTCGTCGGGGCGAGCGGGTGGATCAATTACTCGCGCCACGGCAGTACGGGCGGTGCCGTAGAATCCTCCGCCGGCTCAAGCGTCATATCCTGGGGAACGGAAGGCGTTTCGCCGCTGCACGTTTCCACCGTCCAGGGCACGCCCCGACAAGCGGTGCACGTCTTGTTCGTCGGCAACAGCTATACCTCGGTCCACGACATCCCGAGGCAGATGACCGCCATTGCCTCATCCGATCCGGGCAATCCGACGCAGTTTTTCGTGCAGTCGGTCACGCGCGGCGGCGGCGTGCTGAAAGACCTCTGGGACGACGGCCAGGCCGCCGATGCCATCCGCGGCAGCCATTGGGACTTTGTGGTGATTCAGCAGCACAGTTGGTGGGCAATCACCGACGTCGAGAGCAGCACCGATTATATCGGTCGCTTCGACAAGCTGGCTCGCCAGTACGGCGCCAAGACGATACTTTACCTCACTTGGCCCAGGAAGCCCGGCAGCCATTGGTACACCGACGACCAGACGGCGTTCCTGCGCAGCCCGGATTACATGCTGCATCGCTTCATCGATGAAACCTACGCCCTCGCGCGGCGCAGCGGCGCGTCGACGGCGGACGTGGGCATCTATTGGTGGCGCGTGTTAAACGAGCATCCAGAGATCGAGCTGTATGAAGCCGACGCGACTCACCCGAGCGTGGCGGGCAGCTATTTGGCGGCGCTGGTGTTTTATAAAACGCTGACCGGCCGCGACGTGACCAAGACCACCTTCCTGCCGGGCGGCGTCAGCGAAACCAGCGTCAACACGCTGAAGACGATTGTCTCTCAGCCGCTGCCCATGCCGCAGGCGTAAAGCTGGCATCCTTCCGCTTTTGGCCACTTTGCACGCAGCCACGGCTGAGCGAAGCGGCGATCGTCGCCAGTCGTCATCCGACGGGTTGGAAGCGTTTGGCCTCGGCGTGGCATACTAGGAGTGCGGGTC
>DATFDL010000053.1:0-2364 GCA_035252155.1 Pirellulales bacterium
CCACTCCCAAGGGTGACGGCCTGGAAGGCCATCCTCCAAGCGCACGGCGGCACTTTCGCGGAGCGAAAGACGACTCTACTTTTTCGGGCTGGTCACGTCGCTGTCAAACACCCGCACCTTGGCCCAATCGGCTTTGTTCTCTTGGATGAACTGCTGGTGCTTAGCGGCGTCTTGATAGGTGTCGTGCGCGGCGCGGTCTTTGAAGATGATGTGCAGCCCCACGTCGAAGTCGCGGTCGTTCACCTCGCGATCGAGGTCCGAAACCGTGCCCGCCGCGTAAAAGACCGTGCCCGGATGGTCCGATAGATACTTGTTGCAAGCATCGACCAGCTTGCGGCGGTTTTTCTCGTTCGATTCGCGGAGCGTGAAAAAGACGTTGTGGGCGAGCATCATCGTTTGTCCTTTGGGTTTGTCGGCGCTGGCGGCGTCTTGCGGGCCGGCGGCGATCATCGCGACCGCGGCCACCGCCATCCCCGCCACCACACCGCCGAGCCAGGTTCTTGTTGCGAACGCTTTCATCGTGAGAAGCTCCTCTTGGAAAGTGTTAACTCTTCGCCCAATTGGGGAATAATCGTCCGCCATAGACCGCCGAGTCGCCCAGCATCTCTTCGATGCGCAGCAACTGATTGTACTTGGCCGTGCGATCGGTCCGCGATAGCGAGCCGGTCTTGATCTGCCCGGTCGAGAGGGCCACCGCCAGGTCGGCGATCGTGGCGTCTTCGGTCTCGCCACTGCGATGACTCGAAATGCTGGTGTAGCCGTTTCGCCGGGCAAGCTGAATCGCGTCGATCGTCTCGGTGAGCGTGCCGATCTGGTTGACCTTGATCAAAATGCTGTTGGCGATGCCGCGGTCGATGCCCTCTTGCAGCCGCTGCGTGTTGGTGACGAACAGATCGTCGCCGACCAACTGCACCTGCGAGCCAAGCCGATCGGTGAGCAGCTTCCAGCCGTCCCAATCGTCTTCGCTGCAGCCGTCTTCGATCGAGCAGATGGGATAGTCTTTCACCCAGCCGGCCAAGAGATCGACCATCGCCGCCGCGTCGAGCGAGCGACCATCCATCGAATAGACTTTTTTCTTCGAGTCGAACAGTTCGGTGGCGGCCACGTCGAGCGCGATGCCCACTTGCTCGCCGCGGCCGATCTTGTAGCCCGCCTTGCCGGTCGCTTCGACAATCAGGTCGAGCGCCTCGGCGTTGCTCTGCAAGTCGGGGGCAAAACCGCCTTCGTCGCCCACGGCCGTTTTGTAGCCCTTGCTCTGCAGGACTTTTTTAAGCTGATGAAAAATCTCGACGCCGCACCGCAGCGCGTCGCTAAAGGTATCGAAGCCCAACGGCATCACCATGAACTCTTGCACGTCGACCTTGTTGTCGGCGTGGGCGCCGCCGTTGACAATGTTCATCATGGGTGCCGGCAGCAGCTTCGCACCAGCCCCGCCCAGATAGCGAAACAGCGGCAACCCGCAATAGTCGGCCCCGGCGTGGGCCGCCGCCAGCGACACGCCCAAGATGGCGTTTGCGCCCAGGTTTTTTTTGTTTGGGCTGCCGTCGAGCTCGATCATCCGGCGGTCGATGCCTGACTGATCGAGCGCGTCCTGGCCAATCAGTTCTTCGGCGATCTTCTCGTTGACGTTGTGAACGGCCTTGGAGACGCCCTTGCCCAAGAACCGGCCGGCGTCGCCGTCGCGCAGCTCCCAAGCTTCGTGAACCCCGGTGCTGGCGCCGCTGGGCACGGCCGCGCGGCCGAACGAACCATCGGCCAGCCGCACATCAACCTCGACCGTGGGATTGCCGCGGCTGTCGAGGATCTGCCGGGCGTTGATATCGACAATCAATGAATTCATGGTGGGTTACTCGTCGTATACAACTTAATGGCCGTCCGCTGACGCCAGCAGCTTGGCCAGCGCTTCCTGACCGGTCATGCCGGGTTCGATGCCCAGCTTCTTGGCCGGCTCGCTGACGGCCACGATCTTGGCCGGAAAGAGATCTTCAGGCTCGACCAGCGGTTTGGCGGGCGTGCCTTTGGCGATCGCCACGGCCATGCCAAACTCTCCGGCGACATGCACATCGAAGATTCCGCAACCGACGATGCCGCGCGAGGTATGGATGGCGCAATATTGTCCTCCCGGCCAGCGGTAACTTGCACCGATCGCCTGGCCGTGGGGGGTTTCGAGCACGCGCTGATTGGCCTCGGGCAGCGGGGGCGTCATGTGAATCGTTCTCCGAACTCTTGAGCGAATGATTTGCTCTGTTGTAATGACGACGGCCTTGGGTGGCAAGCGTAGGGCAGCCCGTCCACTCGGGGTGCCACGGCATCCGACGCGGCGGGCGCGGCGCCGAATAGCTCACATGGATTTCCGCCGCGACG
>DATFDL010000054.1:0-4572 GCA_035252155.1 Pirellulales bacterium
AGCCGCTCGTATTGCGGTAGCCGTTGTGGTCGAAGCTGTAAACTTCGTTGGCCGGCTGGTTCTGGCCCGTGTACGTGGCGCTCGTCAACTCATTGACACTGTCATAACCAAAAGTCGCGCTGCCGTCGGCGGTCGTCGTCATGCTGGTGATGCGATTGGCGTTATCGAAGCCCCACGTGTAGCCGTCGATCTGCGTCGACCCGCCGTTGGCCGTGTAGTTCAGGCCCGTCAAGCGATTGCCGGTGTCGTAAGAATACGCGCCGGTGGCGATGTCGGTCCGCGGCCCAACGCCGATGTAGTTGTAGTCGACCGTCCCGGTGAACAATCCCAGGCCGTTATAGGCCAGGTCGATCTCCTTGGGCGCCACGCCGTTGCCGCCGGTCTGCTGTTGCTGCTGGACCATCGTCAGCCGCTGGTCGTTGTCGAACGTGTAGCTGTTCGCAAAATCTTTTGTCAGGCCGATCGAGGCCCAGTTGTTGGTGCGGTCGCCCGCCAGGTCATAGCCGCTCGCCAGCACCACATGCGGCACATTGGGCGTGCCGTTGTTGTAGAGGTCACCTGCCGCGTCGCCGATGACTGGCAAAGCGTGAGCGAATCGTAATAATTGGACCCGTCCCGTTTACATGCCTGGTAATCGTTGTAACAGTTTAGTTCCATGACCGTCCGCGTGGGGCGTCAGGTGGCGCGAGGCGGCTAGTCCGGGAAGCAGCCGGATATCGAACGATGGGCGCGGCTCGCGATGGAGTGCAGTGCACTCGAGCACAAGCGCATGCCATTTATCGCCATCCACGCGCAGCGGCGAACGGCTTCGAAATCAGATTGGTTCGACGCGCGGATGCCACTGCGCGTCGGCCGACGGAGCACGCGCCGCTCCTTGATTGCTTCAGCGTGGCCTTAGAGTTACGGCCCGCTGTAAAGATGCCGTAATGAGCGCGCCGTTGAATGCGTTTGCAGATAGTAGAAGAAGTCGCTCGCCTTGTGTCCGTGGGCCTTGGCGGTCTCTTGCACCGTCATGATCTTGGCCATCCGCTTGGCGCCGGCCTCGGTGCGATGGCCAAACGTGACCTTCCGCAGTACGACTAACGGCCGCAGCTTGCGCTCGGCCAGATTGTTCGTCGGGGGAACACGCGGATCGTCCACAAACACCAACCACTCGTCGTGATGTCGTTGCAGGCGGGCTTGCAGAGTCAGCGCCTTTTCATGCGCCAGCGGGCAATTTTCCAACCGCGACAACTCGTCGCGCAGCCAAGCGGCTTCCGTGGTCAACTTCCGCGGCGACAACTCCTTGAGCGCGCGTCGCCGATGAAGCTCGCAACCGCGCTTCACCCACTGCTTGACATCCTCAAAGAAGGTGTGGTCCGCGGTGCCGGGGGACGTGAGCGGCTGCCATTCATGGGCTCGTCGCGCCACGTGAGCCAGGCACTTTTGCTTTGCCCCCGCTTGATGTGCGTGGTAACCCGAATAGCAATCGGTGACCAGCGTGCCCGTGAAATCGTCGCCCAGCACGTTGCGTGAGACCTCGCCGGCGCGCGAGGAATCAAACTGAAAATGGACGTATTCGGTGGTGGCGTGCAACCAGTAATATGCGCGTTCGCCGTTGAGGGTCCAATAGGTTTCGTCGGCGTGCACGGCGCCATCACTGCTGCCGATCTTTTTGGCGATGTCATCGGCCAGTGGTTCGGACAAACCAGCCAGGGCCTTCTCAAAGGCGATCAAGGAGGCGGGCACAAACGAGAACGCGAACAACTCTTCCAGTGCCCGCGGCACTTTGCGGTAGCTGATGCCGATCGTGTTTCGCAGATACATGGCCGCGGCCCGCATTCGCGGCCCAAGGCGGCTGCCCAAGATTTCCCCTGCGCCGGCTTGCTGCACCCAGCGCCGGCAGGCGCGGCAGCGTCCGGCCGCATGACGATAGAGCACGACCTGATGCACATTGTCCACCATGTCTTCTTGAAGGTGGTCGTGCGGCTCGAAATTCGGGAAGCTCCGCACTTGGCCTCCGCAGTGCGGGCATTTGGCAGGGGCGTCGACGGGAATGAGCTCGTCGTAGTGTGTCGGCGTGGGACGGAACCAGCCGGGATGCCCGACTGGAGCTCCTCGCTTGCCAGGTGTTTTGTCGTTAGCGCGACGGGCTGGCGCGTCTTCTGTCGGAGCGTCTTTGGCGTCGCGACCGCAGGCGAACTTACGTTGCCGCTCCAGCTTCAGCTCCAGGCGGACTTGTGCCAATTGCCGCTTGAGCTCCTCGTTCTCCGCGACCAATTTGCTAGACCGCTGGCGTTCAAAGTCCAACTGGCCATGAAGCATATCCAGATACTGGCCTTGTTCGCTGGCAGCATCGACGAGCGTCGAAAGCGCCGCGCCGCCGAGGTGCGGACAATGTCCGATTTGCGGACAAGCAAACTCATGGCGAGGATAGAAGCAGAAGTCCATCGGCATCCGTCCTTGGATGACGTCAACCTAGCCCATCTGCCGCCCGATTCCCAAGGCCAGTTTTTCCCCACGTTGCTCTTCGCGGCGGCCTCGCCCGAAGTGCCGAGACCGCCCCGACCCACGGTCATGGGACTAAACTGTTACAGGAAGGCGTAACAGTTTAGTTCTCTGACCGACCCGCACCTTAGCGGCACGCTCGTCGCGCGAGGCAGCCGCAAACGGCGACCGGGCGAAAACTGGTCTTGGGAATCGGGCGGCAGTCGGGCTAGGTTAGCGGCGTCCAAGGAAGGATGCCGGTGGATTTTTGCTTTTATCCTCAGCATGAATATGCGTGTCCTCAGGTTGGGCATTGCCCACACCTGGGCGGAGCCGCGCTATCAACCCTCGTTGATGCGGCCAGCGACCAAGGTCAATACCTGGAAATGCTGCATGGCCAATTGGACTTCGAACGTCAGCAAATTAGCAAACTGCTCGCCGAAAACGAGGAGCTCAAGCGGCAGTTGGCACAAGTCCGCCTGGAACTGAAGCTGGAGCGGCAATGCAAGTTCGCCTGCGGGCGCGAATCCCAAGACGACCAGGCAGAAACGTCGCCAACGCGTGGCGCTAACGGCAAGACAGCAGGCAAGCGAGGAGCTCCAGTCGGGCACCCCGGCTGGTTCCGCCCCACACCTACACAGTACGACGAGATGATTCTCGTCGCCGCCCCTGCTAAATGCCCGCACTGCGGGGGCGAAGTGCGGAGCTTCCCGAATTGCGAGCCGCACGACCACCTTCAAGAAGACGTGCTAGGCAACGTGCACCAGGTCGTGCTCTATCGTCATACTCCCGGACGCTGCCGCGAATGCCGCCGCTGGGTGCAGCAAGCCGGCGCGGGTGAAATCCTCGGCAGCCGTATCGGCCCGCGAATGCGGGGCGCGGCCATGTATCTGCGAAACACCATCGGCATCAGCTACCGCAAAGTGCCGCAGGCGCTGCAAGAGCTGTTCGGATTCTCTTTTGTTCCCGCCTCGTTGATCGCGTTTGAGAAGGTTCTCGCCGGTTTGGCGGAACCCCTTGTTGACGACATTGCCAAAAAAATCGGCAGCAGTGAGGGCGCGGTGCATGCCGACGAAACCTACTGGACACTCAACGGCGAACGGGCCTATTACTGGCTGCACGCCACCACTCAGTACGTCCATTTTCAGTTTGATTCCTCGCGCGCCGGCCAGGTCTCGCGCAACGTGCTGGGCGATGATTTCACGGGCACGCTGGTCACCGATTGCTATTCCGGCTACCACGCGCATCACGCGGGTGCAAAGCAAAAGTGCCTGGCTCATGTGGCGCGACGGGCCCATGAATGGCAACCATTGACGGCGGCCGGCTCCGCCGATTTCCTTTTCTTCGAGGACGTGAAGCAATGGGTCAAACGCGGTTGTGAGTTTCATCGGCGACGCGCGCTGAAGGAGTTGTCGCCGCGGAAGTTGACGAGTGAAGCCGCCTGGCTGCGCGCCGAATTAACGCGGCTGGAAGCTTGTCCGCTGTCCCATGAAAAGGCGTTGACTCTGCAAGCGCGCCTGCAGCGACATCACAACGAGTGGTTGGTGTTTGTGGAGGACCCGCGTGTTCCTCCCACGAACAATCTGGCCGAGCGCAAGCTGCGGCCGTTGGTCGTGCTGCGGAAGATCACGTTTGGCCATCGCACGGAGGCCGGAGCCAAGCGCATGGCCAAGATCATGACGGTCCAGGAGACCGCCAAGGCGCACCGTCACAAGGCGAGCGACTTCTTCTACTTTCTGCAGACGCATTCGACGTCACGTTCTTTACGGCATCTCTACAGCGGGCCATAAACTTCCCGTGGCGCGAGCGGTCGACAGGGCCGATCGCATGCCGCCCCCAGGCGCCTAGAGCGATCTGGCCGAAGTACCGCATTATAACGCCAACGCGCACCTCGCGTCGGTTTCGACATCGAGGCGTTCACCGCTGCGCCGCAACGGAGGTCAGCGAGCGCACACAGCCTTGGGTGCCACTCTTATTCCCTCTTGCCACGCGACCGTGTGGCGCTCCGCCGACGAACCGCGGCCACGGCCGCGCGGATTGATGAGCCGTTCGCGCACGGTCAGGGAACTAAACTGTTACGCCTTCCTCACGGCGCACAAAGGGGAC
>DATFDL010000055.1:0-13143 GCA_035252155.1 Pirellulales bacterium
GCACCGCCCCTCGCGGAACGGCACGGAGTCCGTTCCCTACAGACGTCGAACGTCTGAACCACCGGTTTCGAATATCAGATACCGTTCAGAAGCAACTCGTCACTTAGCTCGGCGCCAGCGCGCTGCGCTTTTCGTCAATCAGCTTTAAGAGAGCTTTCATTGGGTCGGCGAACTTTTTCAGTCCTTCGGCCATGAGCGTCTCTTCGAGCTTCTTGACGTCGACCAGCCGGTCGATCTCGTCCAACACCGCCTGCGGCGGCAGTTGGTCGACCTGCCGCGTGATGGTGCGTCCGCTTTTCTCGACGGCGTCGTTGGTGGCCGGCGGGTTGGTCTCGATGTCGCTGCCGGCGAAGGCCTCGACATATTTCCAGGGCGGATCTTCTTTCTTCTTGGTGCCGGTGCTGGCGAAGATCATCTCTTGCTTGAGCGGCGTCTTCTTATCGGTCCAAAAATCGCGGTTCTCGCGCCAGATGCGCTTGGCGTTGACGATGCCGACCATGCCCTGCGCGGCGGGCGAAAGCTGCGGCACCGCCTTCTCGGTATAGACGTCGAGCCGCGAGACAAAAATGCTGTAGACGCTCTTGAAATGCTTCAGCCCGGCTTTGCGCCGCTGCGCGCCGCGCCAGATGGCGTCGCGGGCCTCGTGGTACTGCCGCGATGAGAAAATCAACGTCACGTTCAGCGTCACGCCCGAAGCGGCCAGCTCTTCCAAGGCCGCCAACCCGGCGGGCGTGGCGGGCACCTTAATCATCCGATTCTTGTGTCCCGCCGACCAATGCTTGCCCAGTTCGATATAGCGGGCCACGCGGTCTTTGTGCGGTGGGCCTTGCTGCAGGTCTTCCAACAGCGGATCGAGCTCGAAGCTGACGTAGCCGTCGTCGCCGGCCGTTTGCTCCCAAACCGGGAAAAAGACCTCCTGGGCGTGCTTTACCAGGTTGTCGGTGGTGTGCCAGGCGATGTCTTCGTCGCTCAGTCCGTCGCGCATCAACTGTTCCAGTTCGTCATCGAACCGCCCGGTCTTGATCAGGTCGGAGATGATGATCGGGTTCGAGGTCGCTCCGGTGGCGCCCAGGGCGCGGTTTTTTTTCACCAGGTCGGGATCGATCGAATCGAGCCACAGCTTGGTGCCGGTGGAAATCAGGCTTTTGAGGGCAGAGGCCATGTTCAACTCCTTTCGCTGGAGGATCTTCTCCAAAAGATAACAAATGGTGGCCCCACCGCCCACCCCTGGGCAGGGGTCGGGATTCAGGGGTCGGGGTTCAGGGAGCACGAACACAAACCCGAAGCGTAAGCGAGGCGGCGTCGGTGCAACGCTCGGATGTTTCTGGCACGCGCTTCGTGCTTGGCTCGTAGTAGCAGAATTCGTGTCCCGGCGCGCCGGGACTGGCTGGCAATCGCCGTGGCCGCCTGACTTCTCACGAAGCCAGCTACCGGCCGAAGCATCAAGAGCTCACGCCAATTTTGCCAGCCGGCGGATTAGCCACTCCAGACAAAGCAGGCCGCAGAGGGCACACATGGTCCAGGCGTTCGACCAAAGCGGCGTCGGCGTAGAAATCGTCGTCACGGTGCGGCTGGCGTCGCGCAAGACCTCGATCAAGGGCTTTGAGGCCGATGGCCCCCGGTTCTCGCCCAAGGCCGCTTCGAGGCCGACGTAATAGAGACCGCCCGTCTGCCGGGCGATTTCGCTGAGCAACGCATCATTTCGCTGCGGGTGTTCGCGCTCCAGTTCGGGCATCTTGACTTGAACGCGCCGCGAAAGGCGTTCGTCGCTATCGGGCACCGGTAGCTCAAGCAGATAGGTGCCCTCCTTACGAACGGTAAACTGCCCGCGGTAGCCGCCCTTCTTGGTGGGATCGGCCAGCAGTTGAATGCTCTGGTGCGTGGTGTCGGGCAGCGTGATCTCCAGTGGCACGCGGGGAAGCTCGAGCGGGGCCAGGCGACTGTCGGCCAGTTGCGCCCGGACGTCGACGGTGCCTCCCAAAAAATACCGGTCGCGCTCGACCAGCAGCACGCCGCGCTGCGAGCCGCGCAGCAACCGGCCTTGCGAAACGTGGCGAAGGAGCTTGGTATAAAACCGCTCGAAATAGGCGTCGTCCTTGGCACGCAGCCGCCACATTTCGCCGCTGCCCAGATAAAAAACGCGGCCGGCCCCAAAGAACTGCCCGACCAGATAGACAGGCTTTTGCCCGGCTTCCGCTGCACGGGGATCGGCAAAGTAGGCATACACGGTCGCGGCCGGCTTCGCGCCGCGCACGGAGTAATGTCCATAGACGCCCGGAAAGTCGGCCCACGCCCGCACGCTGGCGCTGAGCGAATCTTCGATCCACAGAAATTCGGCCTCGGCGCCATCGCGGGTGAATTCGATCGGCCAAGGCTCGTCGGCTTCGTGCCGGCTGTCGCCCAGCAAGGTGAGCCGGCGGTGGAACTCGACCGGGTAGAGTCCGCGGATCTTGCCCAGCGCGGCGTCTTGAGCCCAATGGTCGGTGTAGACCGGCCCGGCAATGACGATCAATCCGCCAGCCTGGTCCGACACCCAGCGCTCGACCAGTTCTTGCTGAGTCGCGGAAAGCTGTCGCCAGTCGGGGTCGAAAGCCACGAGCGCGTCGTATTCGAACAGCGCCTCCGGCGTTGTGGGGAATGCGTCCAAAATGGTATGGGCGTCTTGCGAAATGCCCGCCGCGCCGCTCTGCAAGAACACATCGACCACCACATCGCGATCGCGCCGCAATTGGTTGCGCAAGAACTGATACTCGCGTGTCGGACCGCCCGCGAACAAGAGCACGCGCGTCTTGCGATCGACGATCTCGACGTCGGCCTCTTGCTGGTTGTCGCTGGGGTTGCGGTCGGCGGCGGGTGGGCGGACACGCAGCTTGAGCGTGCGCCGTCCGGCTTCGGTGGGCGTCAGCTCGAACCGCACCGGCACGACTTCGCCGTCGCCACCCAGCGTCACCTCTTGCGTGGCTTCGAGCTTGCCTTCGGCGGCTGCTTTTTCCGTAGCGTCGCGCGATTCCAGCTCGACCGTCACCGATTTGCCTGCCAGGCCCTGGGCCTGCAAGAAGCCGGTGACTGTGTAGCGATCGCCCGGATACGCCCGCGGCGGCGATTGTAAGTCGCTGATCCGCACGTTCACCGGCTGCGTCAGCGAGCCGATGCCGACGGCGTAGATCGGCACACGGGCCTCGCGGGCCTGTTCGACGGCCGCGGCGGGGTCGAGGCCAGCGTTGTGCTGGCCATCGGTAAAGACGACGACGCCCGAAAGAGGCGACGTCCGCTCGGCGTCGATCCATTGCTTCAAGGCATGGCCGAGCCGGGTCTCGGCGCCTCGGGGAGCGAGGGCTTCTTCGAAGTCTAACTTTTCGTCGTCGGCTGTTTGCGAGGAAGTGGTCGATTCATCGGCGCGCTTATTGAGCGACAGCAGTCGCGGCGACTCCTGATCGAAGCGGGCCAGCACCACATCGTGCTTGCGGCGCAGCCGGTCGAGCCAGTTGCCCCGGCCCAAGGCCGCCGCCAGTCGCTGTGCCCGGCTTGGCTCGGCGGGGACCGGCGTCTCCTCAACGTCGTGCAGTCCCATGCTGATGCTGGTATCGGCCAGAACCACCACCCGCGAGTTTTGCACCTGGTCGACTTCGTTGCGCCATTGCGGTTGCAGATAGATAGCCAACAACGCCAGAAAGGCCGCCATCCGCAGGGCGGTCAAGAGCCAACGCACCGGTCCGCGCAGCTCGACGCCGTCGCGCCGGTAGAGATAAACCACCAGCGCGAGCACCACCGCGGTCGCCGCCAAGGGCGCCAGCAAATCGACCGGCGACTGCACGCGGCCCCATTCGAAAATGGTCCGCGACGTCGCTTCGGCTAGCAGTAGTTGGTCCGGTTGCATCGTTTGTTAAGTTATGAGGCGAAAAGCTTCGTTCGGCGTTTAGGGTTCAGGGTAACACGAGGGTTCAGGGTTCAGGGTTCAGGGTTCAGCATTTTTATGCAAGGCGTTTCGGTGCGGCGCCGACCTGCCAAGGGTTCACCAAAGTACTGAACCCTGAACCCTCCTGTCGCGTTTCGGTGCGGCGCCGACCGAGTGACATTCACGAAAATACTGAACCCTGAACCCTGAACCCTCCTGTCGCGTCTCGGGGCGGCGCCGACCGAGTGACATTCACGAAAATACTGAACCCTGAACCCTGAACCCTGAACCCTCTGGTGAACCCTTCGTGTGATACCCCGCCGAATAGGCCAGCAGTTGCTCTCCCACCAGCAGCCCGACCAGACAATAAATAATCCATGGACTCAAGTTCGCGCCGCCCAGTTCGTGCGTCGCCATCTGAAACTGCCTGGCCGCACTATATTCAAAGTGTACGCCTTCCAGCTTGCTCGCCAACTCATCGCCCGCCACGGTGGCCAGATTGCCTTCGGCGGCTTCGACATTGACCGCCAGCCGGCGAACCTCCGGCGTCCCTTCGACGGTGGTCAGTTCCACTTGATAGACGCCGCTGGTGGGAGTCTCGGTGAACGACGCTCGAAGCTCAGCGCCATCGTCGTCTGGGACCGCACTGGCGGCCACCAAGCCTCCGTCGGCCGAGGCTTTGCCGGCCACGTTCTTTTCGACTTCGTCGGGAGGAACCAGCAAGCGCACCTCGCTCTGATAGCGGCCGGGGTCAAGCTCCAGCTCGATTGGCGTGCCCACCAGTCGCTGCACATCAGTGGTGGCGGGCGAGGCCAGATACGACTGCATTTCGAGCATGGCGACCACAAAGCTCGGATTGCGGCCCCAGTTGTTCCACGTGGGCGAGGCGGTGGTGGTGAACGCGACCACGCGGCCCTCGCCGAACTTCCGCTCGACCGCCAGCGGAGCGCCGTTGCGCAGCCGGGCCAGCACCCGCGTGCTCGAATCGGCCGGCGGCGACCATGTCTTGGGCACCGCCATGTACCAGTCGATCATCACAGCCGTCAGATAACTGTTGCGCTCGCCTGCGAAGACGCGAAAAATCGGATGGTCGGTGATTTCAAAATCGGCGCCTTTTTCCAGGCGATCGACCAGAAGCTGCGTCTTGGCCCCCAGCGGCATCGGGATGACGCCTTCGCCATCGCGATACAACGCCTCGTTGTAAAATCCGGCCCGGCAGGCGTCACCCAGAAACACGCCTAGCCCGCCGCCCTGGCGCACGTAGGCTTCGAGCGCTTCGACCGCCGGCGCATCGAGGTGCCCAACGTCGAGCAGATAAACCGCCTGAAACTTTTCGAGCGGCTTGCGATTGAGATAACTGGGCGGCTCGATCTGCGGGTCGATGCCCGTCTTCACCGCGCCGCCCGGTGCCAACGCCGCGGCCAGGTAACGAGCGCCGGCCGTGTCGGCACTGCCGTCAACCAGTAGCACGGGCACGGAGGGCGGCAGGTCGACCACGGCGAACCGCAGGTTGTCGGCGGCCACCGAGTCGCTGGCCAGGCTGGCGGCGATGGTGTGCTCGCCGGCGGTGGGAAAAAAGACGCTGAACCGCCGCGTCTCGCGCTGGCCCGGCGCGATGCGGTCGATCGAGACCGCCGGCCGGGCCTGACCGTCCTCTTGCAACAGCACCGTCACGCCCTCGGCTGGCTCGCTGCCATAGTTGGTCACGGTGGCGGCCATATAAAACGGCACGCCGGCGGCGCGGGTGCCCCGCAGCGGCTCCAGCCCAGCGATGCTGAGATTGCCGCGGGCGGCGTCGACACAGTCGATCAGCCGCAGTTGCACGCCTGAGCGATCGAGCCTTGCGAGCGTTTTGGCGAGGTCATCGGGCTCGTCCCAATCGTTCGCGCGAAAATCGGAGACCAGATAGACCACGCGTTCTTCATCGGCGTGACGTTCCGACCAACTTTCGACCGCTCGCACCGCCGCATTTGGACCCATTGCCTGCTGCGACGGGCGCATCGAGCGCAAGGCGTCTTGCAGCCGCTGGCCGAAGTCGGTGGTGACCTTTTCTTGCAAGAAGTCGGCGGGTGCGGCATCGCTCGAACGGCCGGCGCGCGAAAACCGCAACAGCGTAAACGACTGCCCCAGCGGCTGCCGCGAAAGCTCTTCGCCAATTCGGGCGACGACCGCTTTGGCCTCGTCGAAAGCGCTCGTGTTCGACCAGCGGTCCGACATCGAGAAGCTATCGTCCAGAAGCACGATGTGTTGCGACTTTTGCCCGCCCAGCAGCCTGCCCAATTCATTGCAGCCCAGCGGCTGGGCCACCAGCAGCACCACACCGGCCACCGCCGCCATCCGCAGCAGAAGCAACAGCAGTTGCTTGAGCCTGATCCAGGTGCTATTGCGGCGTTGGCTTTCGAGGAGAAACTCCATGGCCGCCCACGGCACGCGGCGATGGCGTAGCAGGTTGATCAGGTGGATCAACACCGGCAGCGCCACGAGCAGCGAGCCCCACAGGGCCAGGTTTGGGTTGATGAAGTTAAACATTAGGCGATGGCGACGACCGTTCTGCCGCGCAAGCGATTGATGACAGGCGATAGCGGCAGCGCGACCGCCGCAAGAATCTAGCCAGCTTTTCGCCCCCGCGCTGGCTTGCGCGCCGCCTTCTTCTTGGTTTTCTTCCGGGGCGACCAGTTCGCTTTGCGTTTGCGGATTTCGTCGGATAACCAATCGATCGCTTCCAGCAGACGGTCGGCGCCCTGGTCCGTCTCCGCCCAACTCGCTTCGATCAGTACGGAGATGCGTGCACCGACTTCATGCTTCCCTCGAAGCTGCCGGACAAAATCACCGCCATCGACGCTCGTTTCGTAGAACGACTCCCGGCCACTTCCATATTTCTTCAGGATAAATCTCATGTTCAGCTCCTAACTTACGGCTTGCCGGCGCGAACTTGGCTGAGTCCGATTGTTATCGGAGTGCCATGCTGCTTTGCGCTTGACGACTTCCTGTCTCAACCAACTTAGCGCATCGAGCGCGCGATCGGCGCCTTTACCGGTTTCGTCACACAAGACCTCGACGAAGGCGGAGGTCCAGTCGGTTGAACCGCGATCGTCCTTGATCTCTCGGAGCAATTCACTGCCGTCATTCGTAGTTTCATAGCAGTACTCGCCGCCATCTTGGTATTTCTTAATCATCAGCCTCATCGTCAGGTTCCTTCTGTAATGATTTTGCGAGGATAAAACACGGTCACCTGCTGCGGATAACTGCAAATCCAGATTTCCTCTTCATCAATAGCAACTTTGCCCGAGAGCTCCCTACCAAGATCTTTGATCCGCCTTTGCACCGAGGCTTCCACGGCGTGTCGGGCGTGCGGCGATTTTGAAGCTCGCACCAAGAGCAGTCGAACCACGAGCGTACGCTCGTCCCAAAGCTGCTCTCTGCCGTAAAACACGCCATCAACCTCATAAATTGAAAACCCGTCGAGGACGGTCTCGCCAAGACGATCGGAAACCTTCGCTCTCAAGAAGGCATAAAGTTCCGCGAGGTGTTTTAATCTCTTCGGGAGATAGACTTCAACGCAGTCGACCTCTCGCTGTTCAAAGCGTCCCGTTTCATGCAGAACTACCCGCGCCGCCATGACGCTAACCTCATTTCTTCATTTTGCCCGCAAACCCGGCTTCTGCAAAAGACCTTGCCGCTAACTCCGGCTCCGTACCCGCATCCGATAACTCAAAAACGTGGCCAGCGCCGCGTCGAGCGGCTGGCTGGTGCGTAGCAACGAATAGTCGATCACCTGCCTCATGCAGCCGCGACGGATCTCTTCAAGGAACACGCCCAGCGACTTGAGATACCCCTCGCGCAGCGCCCGCGGGTTGCACGTGAGATGTTCGGGCAATTCCAGCCCTTCGAATCGCGTCGGCCCGTTGAAGGGAAAATCCAGCTCATCGTCGTCCAGCACGTGAAACACCATTACGTCGTGGCCGCGTTGCCGCAGCAATTGCAGGCCGCGAAACAGGCTGGTCCGATCGGTCAGCAGGTCAGAAAAAACCAGAATCATCCCGCGCCGCGGATAGCTCTCGGCCACCGAGCGCATCACCCGGTAGACGTCGGTCTTCTGCTTCGGCTGGTTGACGTCGAGGGCCGCGATCAGCGTTTGCAGGTGATTGCGCTTCGTGCGCAGCGGCACTACGCCGCGGGCCGATTCGTCGAACGCCACGCATCCCACGGCGTCTTGCTGTCGCAACAGCAAATAAGCCAGCGACACGGCCAGAGTGCAAGCGTACTCATATTTATTGAGCGCACCAGAGCCGTACCGCATGCTGCCCGACACGTCGACCAGCAGCGTGCAGCGCAGGTTGGTGTCTTCTTCGTAGCGCTTGACGTAATAGCGGTCTTGCTTGGCCCACACCTTCCAGTCGATGTGCCGCAGGTCATCGCCGCGCGAGTATTCGCGGTGCTCGCGAAACTCGACCGACTGCCCGAAATAGGGACTGCGGTGCGCGCCCGACAAAAATCCTTCGACGATATAGCGAGCCCGCAAGTCGAGCCGGGCGATCCGCTTGATCGCCTCAGGATGCAAAAATCTTTTGGAATCGGGCATCGCGCGTCAGTTCGTCTTCTTTGGTGGGCGTGGCTTCGAGCAGGCGGTCGACAACGCGGTCGGCGGTCACGCCCTCGCTTTCGGCGGCAAAATTGATGACCAGCCGATGCCGCAGCACCGGCTTGGCCAGGGCCTGAATGTCGTCGGTCGAGACGTAAGTCCGCCCGTGCAGCAAGGCCCGCGCCTTGCCTCCCAGAATCAGGTTTTGCATAGCCCGCGGCCCCGCGCCCCATTGCAGTTGCTCGGCGATGAAGTCGGGCACGCCCGGCTCGCCCACCCGCGTCTGCCGCACCAGCGACAGTACATAGCGAATCACGTGATCGGAGACGGGCACCTCGCGCACGATTCGCTGCAAGTGGACGATTTCTTCGGCCGCCAGCACCGGCACGATGTGGTCGGAAACCACCGTCGTGGTGCGGCGGGCGATCTCGAACTCTTCGTCGAAGTTCGGATAGCGCACGAACACTTTGAACATGAAGCGGTCTTGCTGGGCTTCGGGCAGCGGGTAGGTGCCTTCTTGCTCGATGGGATTTTGCGTGGCCAACACGAAGAACGGATCGGCCAGCGGGTGCCGCACGCGGCCCACGGTGATCTGTCGCTCTTGCATGGCTTCGAGCAGGGCGGACTGGGTCTTGGGCGGCGTGCGATTGATCTCGTCGGCCAGCACGACATTGGCGAACAGCGGCCCTTCGAGAAAGCGAAACTCCCGCTGCCCGGTCTCGCGGTTCTCGGCCAGGATCTCGGTGCCGGTGATGTCGGCCGGCATCAGGTCGGGCGTGAACTGCACGCGGCTGAACGACAGATTGAGCGTGCGGGCCAGCGTGCTGATCATCAGCGTTTTGGCCAGGCCCGGCACGCCTTCGAGCAAGCAATGCCCACGGCTAAACAGCGAGATCAGCAGCTCTTCGACCACGTGGGCCTGGCCCACGATGACCTGGGCCAGTTGGTCCTGGATTTTTTCGCGGGCTTCGTTCAGTTTGCCGATCGTGGCGGAATCTGCGGGCAGAGACATGGGCACTGGTTGGTTGGTGATTGGTGGTTGTGGTGTCGGATTGGGCCGAGCGAAGCGAGTGGTAGGGTAGGCCGAGGGACGCGAGTCCCAAACGTCTGTAGGGAACGGACTCCGTGCCGTTCCGCGATCTGCGATTCGGCCCTGCGCCGCCCCTCGCGGAACGCCACGGAGGGCGTTCCCTACAGCGCAAACGCCCTCTCGTACCTTTAGTTTAGGCCGCCGGCCACGGGCGACAAGCCGTGCGGCAAGCGCGGTCGCTTACCGAGTCTGCAAGTGTTCGTGGATACAATTTTTTTATTTTACATATTGACTCGCTAAATGTTCATATGTACACTTCACACATCGCTCGCCGAACGTCGGCGACACACCTTCTCAAAAGTTGTCCCAGAGGGACGGAGGCCCGAACGATGCGTCACGAACTTTCCAGGCCACAGCACATGAACGTCGAAACCACTCAATCTCTCGAACAAATCGCCCACCGCGCCAACCAGGCCCACGCCCAAGCGTTGGCCGCGGCGAAGGGCGCCCTCGAGCACGCCTTGGCGGCGGGCCAGGCGCTGCTGACGGCCAAACAGATCTGCCCCGCGGGAACGTGGGGAAAATGGCTGGCCGCGAACTTCCAAGGCTCGCAGCGGACCGCCCGAGCCTATCTGCGGCTCGCCCTGCATTGGCACCACCTCGGGGGTGATCGGCTGCGCGCAGCCGATGTCAGCAGACGCCAGGTGGAACGCATGATGGCGGGCTTATCGTGCAGCGACGGACGCGCCAACCGCCCCAAACGGCTGGCCGCGCCAGAAACGGGTCTCGCGCCGACCGCCCCGACCGAGCCCACGGACCAGCCGGCTTTAAACGTCGCGCCGCCGCCGACGGCGGCGGAAGCCGAGGCCGGCCTGCCGCGCGTGGGGCATTTGCTCGCGCAGGCGGTCGGCGAGCTTGAGCGGCTCGCGGAAACCGAGCGGCACGAAATCGCGAGCTACGCCGATCATCTCTTGGAACGCCTGCGTCTGTTCCACGACGGGCTTCGCTCGCTGCGCTGGTTTCACGACTGGAAAGTCGGTCCGCGCTGGTGATAAAGTCGCGCGGCCGACTGGCTACATGTCCGATGCCGGCGTCGTCTCATCGGTTTTGACAATCAAAACGAGCAATTACGCCCTCGCGGCGTTCGGAGAGCGTACAGCACCAGTTGGGCGATCGCTTCGGCCCGTCTTTCATCAAGCTGCTTCGACTTGCGAGTGGACGAACTGCAATGAAGCCTGATGGAGAGAACCGGTTGCTACGACTTTCCCGCCTTGGCGGCGCGCTTTTCGGCCCGGCGACGCATCACTTCGAGGGCCTGCTTGATTTCGTCGGCGTCGACCTGGCCGTCGCCGTTGGCGTCGATCTTGCTGAATTGCTTCTTTAAGAAAGGCGGCAGCTCGCTCTCGCTCCACTTGCCGTCGCCGTTGGCGTCCATCTTGTTCAGCCGGGCCATCAGGCGTTCGGGATCGGGCAACTTGGCAGCGGCGGCTTTCGCCTTGGCTTTTTTCTTGGCGCCCGCCTCGGCCGCCGGCGGCGGTGTGCTCGCCGGGCCAGCCATCAATTCGACTCGGTTCAGCGCGCCGTCGCCGTCCTTGTCGAGCGCCAACAGCGAGGCCGAGGCCGCCGCGATCTCTTCCTTCGAGAGCTGGCCGTCGCCGTCGTGATCGAGCGCACGCAACAGCCCCGCCGCAACTGGGCCCGGCCCCGCTTGCCCGGCGCCCGCTTGTGCCCGCAACATCGCATGCCCCTTGTCGAATTCCTCGCGCGTGAGCGTTTTGTCGCGGTTGACATCAAAGTTTTCAAAGAATGGCCCGAGACGCGCGCGGGCCGGTTCGGGCAGCTCGTTCTGCTCGATCTTGCCGTCGCCATTGGCGTCGAGCCGCTTGAAGACCTCGCCGCTGTCGGCCTGCAAGAATTGGGCGTAGGGCTGGCCGCTGCCGGCAGGCGGTTCCGCGGGCAGATCGGGCCGGTCTTCTTTCATACCCGCCGTGAACTCGGCCTCGCTCAGTTTGCCGTCGCCGTTGGCGTCGGCCCGGCGCAGCAGCCGCTTGATTAACTTCCGGCGGGCGGCGGGCGCTTCGTCGTCGGTCAACTGGCCGTCGCCGTTGGCGTCGAGCTGCTTGAAGATCGCGGCGGGGTCGGCCGATGCTACGCCTTCATCCGCGCCGACCCGCCACGCAAACGCCGCCAACCACCCGGCCACCGCCAACGTGCAAAACCGCCTGGTCATCTGAGCGTCCCTTGATCGTATGAGGTCGAATTGTATCCCCAGGGATGAAACCTCCGACCGGGCAGAAAGTTCCGCCTTGTCCAGAATACCGCAGGCCCCTATAATCGCGACCGCGCTTTTTCCGACGAAAATCGAACCCACCCGCCGAACCCGTCAGGTCGGTCGACCGTACTAGACTCAGCCGTGCATGGTGCCGGTTGACAGTTGCCCCGAGCGAAAGGGCGCTGTCTTGGTGCAGCGGGTGTTGCGTTTGGCCAACATGCCGGAACAGCCCGGTCGCACGGCGGCGACACCGCCGCCGGCACAAGCGTTATAGCTGTTCGGGGCCTTGGTTTGCGGCACAAGACCTAGCTGAAAGGAATCGTTCAATCGTCGCCGGGCGTTGGTCGATGACACGCTTGCGGAGTTCGCGCCCGCAAGGTCGCTCCCAAGACATGGAATGCGGCGCCGACGACGGTTGACTACATTGGCCTGAACGGAGTCACATCGTCCGGCTACCAGTCTAGCCTGGGGAGTACCATCATGCAGATCTACGGTCCCACACAGTTACACGGTCCGCAAGCGATCAATTCGCCGCACCTTCGCAACCAGCCGGTCGAGCCGACCGGTGCCGCGGCTTCGCCGCAAGACGTCGTGCAGATTTCCGACGCCGGCCGGTTGATGGATCTGGCCAACGGCCTGCCCGCCGTGCGTCAAGATCGCGTCGACGCCATTCGCGCTCAGATCGCCAACGGCACCTACGAGACGTCCGACAAGCTGAACGTCGCGCTCGATCGGATGCTCGACGAGCTGGCATAAGACCAGCACCGTATCGACTTTCAAAACCAGTCAAAGGCAAGAGCGGCGGGCCGATCCGATGGGTCGGCCCCCCTACGTCTACAAGTAGTCGCGCCAGCCCTTTTCTTGGAGCAGTTTGACCACCTGACGGATTGACTCTTCGTCGTGCTTGTTGGCCACCAGTGTGGCGTCGGGAGTGTGGACGATCACGCAGTCGCGCAAGCCAAGCGTCACAATCAGGTGATCGTCCGGGCCGCGGACAATTGTGCCCGACGTGTTTACACCTAGATGCTTGCCCACAATCGTGTTGCCGTGCGTGTCGCTGCCGTGCAGCCGAGCCAGGGCCTGCCAGCTACCCACATCGTCCCACTGGTAAGACGCTTCGATGACCACCACGTCGCGAGCGTGCTCCATCACGGCGTAATCGATGGAAACTCCGCGGATCGCCGCGAATTCGCTCTCCAAGACCGATTGATAATCGGGCGTCCCGAACGCGTCGGCGATCCGCCGCAAATGCACGTACATTTCGGGCTGGTGCGTCGCCAGGGCTTGCAAGATGGTGGCCGCCTTCCACACAAAGATGCCCGAGTTCCAATAAAAGCGGCCCGATTCGAGGTAGCCGCGGGCCA
>DATFDL010000056.1:0-13976 GCA_035252155.1 Pirellulales bacterium
CGAACTGCGCTCTGGACGTCAACTCGCCCTTCGCGGAACGCCACGGAGGGCGTTCCCTACAGACGTTTCACTTGCGGCCTACGGCTGTTTCGCCCTGCGGGCGCTTCACAACGACCAGCCTTCTCGATACTGGCGGTGCAACAACTTGCTGGCTTCGGCGTCGCCGGTGAACTCAAACTTCTCGGCATCCCAATACAGCTTCTTGCCGGTGCGCAGGGCGATGTTTCCGAGCAAGACCGTCTCGGTCAGAGGGCCGGCGAAGTCGAAGTTCGACCCCGGCTTCTCGCCGCCGCGGCAGGCTTGCAGCCATTCTTGCCGATGCCCGATCGACCGCGGCAGCGTAGCGGGCGGCTGCTTGTAAGCCTTCATTTTTTCAGGCGGAATGATCTTGGCCCCGTTGGCCCCGTGCGAACCGCAGACAATTTTGCCCTTGGTGCCGATATAAATCGCCCCGCCGTACGCGTCACCCATCGGTTCGCCGTCGGGCAGCTCCTCGGGGCGCGCCGGCAGCAAGCCGCCGTCGTACCAAACCAGCGTGAGCGGCGGAAAGCCTTCGCGGGCCGGGAAACGATAGGTGACCATGGAGGCCCGGGGATATGTTTCGATGTTCTTCGGCTTGTTCCAGTTCAAACCTGTCGGAACAAACGTCGAATGGCTGGCCTCAACCGATTTGGGCGGGCCCAGCTTCAGCGACCAGACGACATGATCGAGCACATGGCAACCCATGTCACCCAGGCCGCCGGTGCCAAAATCCCACCAGCCCCGCCACATGGCCGGCAGATACGCGGGATGATACGGCCGATAGGGCGCGGGGCCGAGCCACAAGTCCCAAGCCAGCGTGTCGGGCACGGCGGGCATGTCCTTCGGACGATCGATTCCCTGTGGCCACACGGGGTGCGGCGTCCAGGCGTGGACTTCGTGCACGTCGCCGATGGCCCCGTCCCAGATCCATTCGCACAGTCGCCGAATGCTTTCGGAGGCGTGTCCCTGGTTTCCCATTTGCGTGGCGACGCCGGCGGCCCGCGCCGCCTCGGTAAGCTGCCGGGCTTCGTAGAGAGTATGCGACAACGGTTTCTCGCAATAGACGTGCTTGCCCGCTTTGATGGCCGCCATGGCCGCTACCGCGTGCACATGATCGGGCGTGGCGACCACGACGGCGTCGAGATCTTTTTCGGTGGCGAGCATCTCGCGAAAATCTTTGTATCGCCGGGCTTGCGGATTGCGCTTGAACGTGTCGGCGGCTTGCTTGTCGTCGACATCGCACAGAGCGACGATCTGCTCGCCCTCCATTTCGCGCAGGTCGGCCGCGCCCATGCCACCCACGCCGATGCCCGCGATATTCAGTTTTTCGCTCGGCGCTTTGAATCCCGCGCCGCCCAACACATGTCGCGGCACGATCGAAAAGGCGCCAAGCGCGGCGGCGCCTGCCAAGAATTGTCGTCGGTTGGTCATCGCTTTCCTCCGTTATTCGGTCGGATTGTCCTAGCATTCTGATAGCCCCTGACACCGCCGACAAGAGGCAACAGCGATCACTTATCGCTGGCGTCATCGTCAACTGCACGTGGCCCGTCGAACCGTATCGGTTCTGCGTCGTCGAGCCTATTTGGCGGCAAACGGTCCAGCAAGCTCCGCGCCAGTTTATTGCCGAACCAACAGGCCGGAATCAGTAAAAGGACGACTGGCAACGGAAGCGACAATGGAAAGAAAATCCACCGTGCAATTGCAGGACGTGTTTCATCTCGAACGATGCAGAATCCAATCGCAATGGCGATCGCAACGATTACTGCCGAGAGGCCATCGAACCTGAATTGAGATCGACTCCTCATGCGCTCGCCCTCTGCCCGCTTAGCTCGACGTAGAATCGGCCACGTTCGCCGCCCCCAGCAAGCTCTGGGTCAGCACCCCCCCGGCGGCGAGCAGCTCGCCCAGCGCTTCATCGACGTGGCGATCTTGGAGCACCAGCGGCGACTCACCATTCTCCTCCGCGGCAAACACGGCCGCCTTGCGGAGCAGCTCGCGAATGAACGCGCCGCTGACTCCCTCAGTACGTTCGATCAGGCGATCCATATCGGTGAGCTTTAACTCAAGCCCGCGGCCGTATAGCTCGAACAGCCTGCGACGGCAGGCGGCATCGGGCGGAGGCACTTTGATTGCCTGGTCGATGCGCCCGGGCCGCGACGCCAGCGCCGGCTCGATAATGTCGGGCCGGTTGGCGGGCAGAATCAAGTCGTCGCGGCGGATCTGCGGCAGTTGGTGAAATCGCACCGATAGTTGTCCGTGGCAGTCTTCTTCCACGGACAAAACTTTGCCATGGTGTATTAATCAACCTGTTCGTGATACGGCCGACCGACTCTTCTCTGTTAACGTCGTCATGCGAACAGAGAGAAGAGGAAGCGTACTTCACCTAGTTAGGGGCTATTCTCATCGTTGCGGACACCACCCGCAAGACGCAGGTTCGCGGCCGCGTCCGCGGTGCCAGCGTTGAGCCGTGGTGCCCCTCGTGATAGATTCAGTTGGGAAAGGTGGAACTCGCAAGCTCGGCCCACCCTACGGTCTGCGATCCGGCCCCGCGCCGCCCTTCACGGAATGGCACGGAGTCCGTTCCCTACAGACCGTTTTGCAGAGGATCCCCCCTTCCGCGCTCACCCGACCTCGTGCACCACCAGCATGTTGTGCCCGTGGGCCACCAGGCCGATGCCGCTGACAAGCACCAAATGATCGCCCGTCGAAAGCGTGCCCGTGCGCTGGCCCCAGGCCTCGATGTGCTTGATGAGCTGATCGCTGTCGCGCATCGGGGCGCCCTCGAGCGGCGTCACGCCCCAATATAAACACATCTGCCGCGAGACTTCTTCGCAGTCCGAAACCGCCACAATCGGCACATGACTGCGGAGCTTTGAGAGAGCCAGCGCCGTAGCTCCGCTGTGCGTGGCCACGACGATTAGCTTGGCGTCGAGCCGCGAGGCAATGAACTGCACGCCGTAAACCACCGCCTCGGTCACGCGGTGCAAGTCTTCGATGCGCACGTCGGAAAGCGGCTGCGGCGGGCGATCGCGCAGCAGCGGCTCGGTGGCCAAGGCGATGCGGTTCATCATCTCGACCGCCGGTTGCGGATGTTCGCCCACCGCCGTCTCGCCCGACAGCATACAGGCGTCGCAGCCGTCGAGAATGGCGTTGGCCACATCGGTCACTTCGGCCCGCGTCGGCTGCCGCGAGTGCTGCATGCTGTCGAGCATCTGAGTGGCGATGATCACCGGCTTACGATGGCGGTTGCAAACAGCGACGATCTGTTTTTGGGCCACCGGCATGCGGGCCACATCGATCTCGACTCCCAGATCGCCGCGGGCCACCATTACGCCGTCGGCTGCCGCCACGATCTCTTCGAGCCGATCGAGGGCTTCGGGCTTTTCGATTTTGGCGATAATCATCGCTCGCGAGCCATGCGCCCGCACCACGGCCTTGAGCGCCAGCACTTCGTCGGGCGAGCGCACGAAGCTCATGCCGACGAAGTCGACGCCGTGCTGGGCGGCCCAAATGGCGTGTGTGCAATCTTCTTCGGTCATGGCCGGCAGACCGAGCTTGACGCCGGGCAGATTGATGCCTTGGCGGCTGCGCACCAGGCCCGACTGCGTGACGCGACAAACCGCCGTGTCGGCGCCGCACTCTTCGACCGCCAGACAGACGGTGCCGTCGGCCAACATCACGCGGTCGCCCGCTTTCAGCTCGTCGATCAGCCGGGAATAATTGCTCACCAGTTCGTCGGGATGCGAGGCCGCGTCGCCGCGGACAAACCGCAATTGGGCATCCGGGCGGCATTCGACTTGTCCGCCCAGCAGCTCGCCCAGGCGGATTTTGGGTCCGCCCAGGTCGGCCAGCACGCCGATCGGCCGGCCCTGGTTGCGGCTGACGCGGCGGATGGCGGCCAGAGTTTCTTGGTGCTGGTCGATCCCGCCGTGCGCCATATTCAACCGAAACACGTCAGCGCCGGCAGCCGCCAGTTCGGCAAGCTGGTGCTCTTGCCGGCAGGCGGGGCCGACCGTGGCAATGGTTTTGGTGCGGACGCGATAAAAGTCGGGGTTCAGGGCGGTCTCCGTCATTGCTCGACTCCGTTTGCCTCTGTAGAACGGGAATCATTCCGTGCTCCGTGCCTAGTTTCTATCGTCCCTGATTCTGTCTGACCAGTGGAAGAATCGCCGCCACCGCGCCAAAACGACGACTTGCCCCCGCGACCGGCCGTGCGCCCGTTGCGGGTCAGCTCATTATTGGCCGGTGTGGCGGTCGGGGGTGTGGCCGGATTGGTTCTCGTCATCGGCTTCGTGCTGCGCGCCCGCCGCGACGCATTGCCGCTGCTCACGTCCGAGGCGTTGCAATCGGCGCACGAGCTTTGGAAACAGCGCGGCTTGAAAGATTATCAAATGAACATCGTCGTCACGGGTAGCCAGTCAGAGATCTACCGCGTCGAAGTTCGCGGAGGACGCCCAACAGCCGTGAGATACGGCAACGGGCTGCCCGTCAAACGGCGCGCCTCTTGGCAATACTGGACGATCGATGGCTTGCTGGGCGTGCTCGATCACGATCTGCGTTATGTCGACGATCCCGCGCGTGGTTTCGGCGCCCATCCCGGCAGCGCGGTGATTCTGCGGGCGCGATTCGATGCCGAGCGGGGTTTTCCCGCGGAGTACGAACGCGTGATTCTCAGTCCCGCGTCGCAAATGCGCTGGCGGGTGACGGAGTTCACGATGGTGGACCATGAATGAACCGCGCAACGCGCGTCGTAGAACGGAATTTATTCCGTTTGGAAGCGCGGAGTCGCGAGATAGTGCGGGCGGTAAGGTGAGGCGAGAAACGGAATAAATTCCGTTCTACGTAGGGGAAGTGAAATTGATTTCGTTCGACGACGTATGAATTTCTGGCACGACAAAGTGGCGTTGGTCACCGGCGGCTCGGCAGGGCTGGGCCGAGCAATTGCCGAGGCGTTCGCCGCGGCCGGGGCACGCATGGTGATCGCCGCCCGCAACGCCGACGCTCTGACTGCCGCCGCCGAGGATATGCGCCGCCGCGGACACGAAGTGCTCGGCGTGCCGGCCGATATCACGCGGCCCGACGACGTCGAACGGTTGATCGCGCGGACCGTCGAGGCGTATGGCCGGCTCGACGTGCTGGTCAATAACGCGGGACGCTCGATGCGCCGCGCCGTGGCCGACACCACGCCCGCCGACTTCCGCGAGTTGATGGAGTTGAACTTGATCGCACTGGTAAGCGTGACGCAAGCGGCGCTACCGCACCTGCTGGCGCGGCAGGGGCACCTCGTCAACATCGGTTCGTTGGCAGGAAAGTCGGCCGCGCGTTACGTAGGCGCCTACCCAGCGACCAAGTTCGCGGTGACCGCGTATTCGCAGCAACTACGGCTGGAGCTTGGGCCGCGCGGATTGCACGTGCTGCTGGTGTGTCCTGGTCCGATCACCCGCGATGAGCCCCGCGGCGAGGACGAGCGCGCGGCCCGCGGCGACGATCTCACCGGCCTGCCCGACGAAGCTTATCGCCCAGGCGCTGGCGTGCGGGTGCGGGCGTTGCAACCCGATTGGCTCGCGCGGCAGATTGTCCGGGCCTGCGAGCGCCGACGGAGCGAGTTGATCTACCCGCGCTCGGCCCGCTGGTTCTTTGCATTGATGCAGCTTTCTCCGCGATTGGCCGACTGGCTGGTGCGGTTGACCACCTGACGTTCGGTAAGTCAAAGAACGGTATGCTTCACGCGGCCCGCCATGAGAGATTTGGCGCGGGGCTTCGCAGCAATATGTGGGACAGCCGCCCTCGGCTGTCTCCGGTCGCCTTTGGCGACCGCCACCCAGCCGAGGGCGGCTGGGCCACATGCCGATTTCGATGGCGACGCCATGTCGCACAGATGACCGCGCGAAGTATACTTTCGCGGAGCGAAAGGCGACATTCGGCGGGTGCGTTACTTGAGCCGCATCCAGCCGGCGGGATCGAAGGTGAGTCCGCCCGACGTGCCGCTGGTGGTGCTCGATGGCGCACTGCTTGGCGCAGGGCTTGGCGTGGCGGCTGGCGCCGGCTTGGGAGCAGGCGACGCGCTTTTTGCTCCGGTCGAAAGCGACGGCAGCACAACCTGCGCAGCCATCGAGCCGCTTGATTCGCCGGAGTTTGCCGAGTTGGCCGGCACCGGCACGGGTGCTCCCGGCGCGGGCGGCTTGGCGGCGGACGCAGTGCTGGCCGGCGGCGAACTTCCGCCAGCCTGGCTCACCTTGTTCGTCGGACGCTTAACTAGCACAGGCCGCTCTTGAAATATTGCCTCGGCGGTGACAGGGACGTCGGGATCGACCGGCGCAACCTGGCGCTTTCTACGCCGCGAAAAGAGAAAGCGGCTGCCGGCGAAGTGCGTGCCGTCGTAGATCGAGCCGCGCTGGAACGGCCCCGTTCCGAGGAACCAGGTGTCTTTGGCATTACTCACCACCGGGAAGGTGCCCGACTGCCAAACGGCCTGCCCCGTGTGCTGGTTGTACGCGAAGGCCGCGATCTTGGCCACGCCCTTCTGGTCGGTCGTCTTGGCAAACGGAATCTCGGGGATCGCCGAGGGCACGCCCGGCATCAGTCCGGCGGTGGGCACACTGATCGCTGGAATGCCGATCAGCACGTTGTGCTGGTTGGTGCCGACGGCGCCGGCCCGCGCCTCGACGACGTAGTCGGCTTCGTCTTTGTTCACCTTCAAAACACAGCCCTGAGCCAGCATCCGCTGCCGCATCGAGCTGATGACATAATTCATGTCGACGACGCCGGTGAGGTACGTCGCGTCGAAGTATACGGTCTTGCCCGCCAGCGGCTTGAAATCGATGTTGTTGATCGCCCGATCGATGGCGGTCGAAATAATCAACTGCTCGGTGGCCGTGCGCGGAGTATCGGACCACTTGGTGGTGCCGCAACCTGCGACCGCCAAGTACAGCGAGAGTCCGAGCAAACGGGCAAGCAAACGAAACATCGCAGACCAGCGAGGCTGGGCAAACACGGTGGGACGGGCGAACGCCGGCTAGGCGAAATGCGCGGGGGATTATAGCCGAACCCGGCGGACGGCCAAACCTGAGTTCTTATTCAACCCAAGCCCAGAACGCTCGAATCGGAAGGCAAAAAAATTGAGGGCAAAAAAATGAAGCGTTGAAATAGGGGAAATTAGCAGCGCCGCCTGCCAGTCTTATCTTTGCTTCTCATTTTTTGCTCTAAATTTTTTGCCTTCGCTCTCTTTGGCCGTTGGAGTCACTCGGCGTCGGTCTCGTCGTCTGGTTCGCTGTCGTCGGGGGCCACGACGGCGCCGATGGCAATGCGGTGCTGCTTGAGCTTGTTGCGCAAGCTGCCGCGAGTGATGCCCAAAATCTTGGCGGCCTGCGATTGATTGCCGGCCGTCCGTTCCAACACCCGTGCCACCAGGTAGCGCTCCATCACGGCGATCGAGGCGGCGTGCAATCCCTCGGTGCCATTATCCAGGGCCTCGTCGATGAATGCTTCGAGTTTCATGCCGGACGATTTCGAATTGCCCGATGCCGCCGCCGACACCGGCTTGCGGCCCAGCCGCACTTCTTCGGGCAAGAACTCGGGCAACAGCACCTGGCCGGTGGCGTGCAGCAGCGATTGCCGCACGGCGCTCTGCAGCTCGCGGATATTGCCCGGCCACGGATAACGCATCAGCAACTGCATCGCCTCGGGCGAGACGCCGCTGACGTCCTTGCCCAGCTCCTTGCCGTAGCGGGCGATGAACTGGCCGATCAACACGATCAGGTCGTCGCCCCGTTCGCGAAGCGGCGGCAACTGAATGGTGAAACCGTTCAGGCGGTAATAAAGGTCGGCGCGAAAATCTCCGTCTTCGACCATTTTTTCCAGGTCGCGGTTGGTGGCCGCGATCACGCGGACATCGGTGCGGATGGTCTCGCCGCCGCCGACCCGCTCGAAGCGCTGCTCTTGCAACAGCCGCAACAGCTTGCTCTGCACCATCGGGCTCAGGTCGCCGATTTCGTCGAGAAAGAGCGTTCCGCCCGAACATTGTTCGAAACGGCCGATGCGGCGATTCTCGGCGCCGGTGAACGAGCCTTTTTCGTGGCCGAACAATTCACTTTCGAGCAGAGTGTCGGGAATGGCCGCCATGTTGACCGGCAAAAAACGGCCATGGGCCCGCGGGCTGTGCTGGTAGATGGCCCGCGCCACCAGCTCCTTGCCGGTGCCGGTCTCGCCGCGGATCAGCACGGTCACATTGTGCGGCGCCACCCGGCCGATCTTCTTAAACACGTCCTGCATGGCCGGGCAGCGGCCGATGAACAGGTCGGAGCCATCCGTCGCCGGTCCGCTTTCGGGCATTTGCACCGGCACGTGCATCGCCCGGCGGATTTCCAACGCCCGATGCACGAGGTCGCGCACCAGCGCCACGTCCAGCGGTTTGACCAGGTAGTCATATGCTCCCAGCTTCATCGCCTCGATGGCCGTCTCGCTAGTGCCACCCGCCGTGATGAAAATCACCGGCAGCTTTGAGTCGTGCCGGTGAATCTCTTGGAACGTTTCGAGACCCGAGCGGTCGGGCAGCATGATGTCGAGAATCACGACGTCGGGCTGGCAACCGGGCAGCAGCTCGACACCCTCGCCGGCAGTGCGGGCGGTGACGACCTTGAATTCGGGATCGTCGAAGATCTTTTGGACGACATGCAGAACAGACCGATCGTCATCGATGACCAATACGGTAGGCAAGACCAGGCTCCGGCGATAGTTGCTTTGGTTGATTCAACGCGCAATATCACCAGTATCGTCAATGGCGAAAATATGGGAAGAGCGCGCCCCGGAAGGCAGTTTTTACGCGGCGCGGGCCGCGGTCGACGCCTGACCGCCCAGTTGCTCGACCACTTGCTCGGCGTGGAACAAAAGCCATTCGCGTCGAGTGTAGACGGCATGCCCGGCCAGGTGTTGCGACAACGGTCCCGCGGCCGGGCCATAATCGACCAGCAACGTCGTGCCTGCATCGGGCGCACGCACGCCCGCTGCCAGCCGGTCGGCGATGCGAGTCCGGTCGGCATCGGCTTCGAGGAATCTCGCCAGCCTGCGATTGGCAAGCCACGAACGCCAGGCGAGCGGGCTGGGCGGCGTGTCAGCCCCAGCCACAGCGAATTGCTGCAAGTAGTCACCCGCGGCCGCCTGATGAAGTTCGTCGATGCTGGGAGGAGGCGGGGCAAGATGTTTACCCGTATCGGTGGCGGGCCGATGGTTGATGAAATGCAGCAAGGTGTCGTCCGATCGCTGCGTCCAGACATAGCGGCAGGGCGTGCCAAACGTGACCAAGTCCAGCGACCGCCGCGCAAGCGGCTGGCGACGGTTGCACAGCATCTGCCGCACGCGCTGCCAGAGTGGGATGTCGATCACGCCCGCCACCGGCAGGCGATAATAAATCTGTGCGGCGGCAAAAAAAGCCGCGATGGCTTCCTTGTCGCCCGACAATAATCCGCTGGCCAAGGCCAGCACGTTGCCGGCCTGACCGTGCCCCCAGATCATCACTCGCTTGTCGGGCGGAAGTTCGAGCGCGGCCAGTTCCTCGATCAGCCGCACGGCGGCATCGGCGCGTCCTAGATGATGGTTTTCGCCCGACCAGTGGACCAGCCGCACTGGAGTCTCGTCGCCCTGGCCTGCGAGAGCCCGCTCCAAGATCTCAACGTAGCGCGGAGTGTAATCTCCCGCCTCGTGTAAACAGCCGTCGACGATCTGGTCCGCCGCCTGGCGGAGCAAGCTGCTGCCAGCGGGCCAACGACGAGCCAGCTCCAAGAGAAGGTATCGCGCATCCCAGGCGGCAAACGAGCTCTGAACCAGGAAAATAGCCGCCACCCGGCGGGCGCGCAATGCATCGCCTACCGCGTTCATGCGGCGGCGAAACTCGGAGGATCCGGGCGGGGGACCGGCGACCGCTCGTACATAGCAGTGGGCTGATTCGGCACGGCCGATTTGCGCCAAGTGCAGCTTCATACCGCGGCTCCTCCGCCAAAGAGCATCGGCAGGCGGGTCGGCCGAACATGAGGATTTTATGGCTTGCGCAATTTGGGGAGTCCTTCGTCCATGGGCTCCCAGTTGGTGCCAAAGGAGTCCGTCGGGGTGCCACGGCATCCGTCGCAGCGCGAGTGATGTGGCAATCGACAAGAAGCGCGGTCGCTGCGACGGACGCCGTGCGGTTTCGTTCTACGGCCCGGCTAAGTAAGGTGGCTCCGCACGGCGTCCACCGCGGCGACTGCGCCGCGCGTCGAGACCACTTCGAGAGCGCCGCGGTGGATGCCGTGGCACCCTCGAAACTCCAGCTTTGCCTTCGCGATATTTCTACCGCAGCGCCATGAGGCGATATCGCCGCGTCCCGCCGTCGGCGTCTTCGGTCGTGTATTCGATCAAGCACTCCAACGATTGGCGTCCCGCGGTCAGCGCTTCGTCGGCCAGGCGGCTGAGCGTTGGGTTGTAATGGATGCCGCCCGACGATTCGGCCAGCAACAAATGCGTGAAACCTTCCGCCTGCAACGTTCGGCTCAGCTCGTCGGGCGACTCCAGGCGGCGATCGTACGAGTGTCGCCGGCGATAAACGTTTTCTCGCGTGACCCGCGCGTGGAAGTAAAACGCCCGTTGCTCCTGGCTCAAGATACGCATTTCCGGCGTCACGAGAGCGTTGGCCCAGGCCGCGGCCGGGTAGCTCGGCTCACGTCGCATCAGAAAACTTTCGCGACTCTCGATTCCCAGCGCCACCGGCAGCCGGTCGCGCGCGCGCAGCGGCGCCACGGCCGCGCCCGCCAGCAGTACTAGCCCCGTCGCGCAGGCCAGGCACCGCCGCGGAGCCACCGGCAGCCAACGCCATTCCATCCAGACCCAAATCACCGCGATACACAAAAGCGGGACGACGGGCAACAAAAACCGCGCGTTCGGCCGTAGCAGATACCAGGCGACAAAATACAACAAACCGATCGAGAGAAGCGTGCGTAGGCCCCGCAATCGCCGACAAAACAATAGCCCGGGCAACGTAGCCAGAAACAGCACGCCCAATTGGTGCCCGCGACCGCCGAAGTTTTCGGGATGCATGGTGAGCTGCCAGGGAGCGAGTGCACAGGCGAGCACGGTCCGCGGAGCGGTGGAAGAAGTGCGGAATGCGGAATGCGGGATGCGAGATGGAGCGGTTCCGTCAGACACACTTAGGGCTGGGGCCAACCGGGCAAACACGTCGTCGAAGAACGGATGCACTGGGTTTCCGGTGTACCACGTTGACCGCACGTACCACGGTCCGGCGATGGCAAGGGCAACGACGGCCGCCGCCGCGCCGCCGGTGAGGAGCGAGCGCCTTTGCCCACGGCCTGCCGCCACGCCCAGCAGCACCACGGCGGCCGCGGCGAAGTAGGCAATTGCCAGGTACTTAATGGCCAACGCCCCGCCGGCAAGCCAGCCGGCCAACACATACCAGCCTCGATGCTCATGATCGATCGCCGCGCGCCAGGCGGCGGCCAAAGCCAGTGTCGTCATCGCCGCCAAGGCGACGTCGTTGAGCGGCGCGGTCATTTGATTGCTGACGCTGGGCACCAGCAATACCACCCCGCCGACACACCAGGCCCACGGTCGGCCGACGATCGCAGTCGCCAAAACGACGGTGCTCAGCGCCAGCAACACTCCCAGCCCCCAATGGAGCAGTTGCGCGGCCACCGGCCCGTCGAGCGCCAATGCCCACAGATACCACATCTCGGCCAGCAGCGGATACGTCGAGTTATCGGTGTCAGGCAAGTAGACCACCGAATGTTCCAAAAGAAACCGTTTTGGTAGTTCCAGATGGTAGCAGAGGGCGTCGCCCGCCGTGGGCGGCGCCAACGCTGCGATCAGCGAACCCGCCGCGGCAATGATCGCCAGGTACCCGATGCCCTGGCGCAGCGGTGCGCTGGGCGGGGCTGCGGCGGACTTGAGAGACTGCGAGCCTTCGGTTTCCGCAGTCTTCTGGCGGCGCCGGCAAGCACGTCCAAGCAAAGCGATGCCGTAAAACGCCGCGCCTAGCGTAAGAACGCCGATCATCTCTTTGTAAAGTAACCCCACAAATCCCAAGGCGCTAATGAACGTTCCGGCCGCGACCAGGCCGGCGGCGACGCCAAAGACGCCGACGGTCAGCGCATCATCTTCCGCCACGCCCAGCGCGCGGATTAGCGGCCGGCCGACGCCAAACGCGGCCGACGCGATCGTGGCTAAAGTCAACAGCGAGAGGAACGAGGCAAGCATGCGGTTCGCTAGTCGGTTTCGACACTCACGTTTTTGAAAACGTCTCTGAGAGGGTTTAATTTTCGAAGTCGGAATGAACTGACGCCACCGCCCGGGCTTGCCCCGGCGGAGCGATGATTGACCGCTAGCCGGACCCGGGGCAAGCCCGGATCGTGGCGGCGTTTTTCCAGCCAAGGCACCGACGTTAGAGGTCGAAACCGATCAGGGCGCCGAGCTTTCCAGCGAAGCCCGACATCATTAGCGCATAGACCCCTACCGCCACCGCCACCCAGCCCACGAGCAGCCATGCCTTCCAGCGCGCCAGGGACGATGGGCGAAGGTCATCGCCAGTCAGCAGCACCGAGGCAATCACGCGGCGGGCCGCGCGCAGCCGCCGCCGCGTCGAGAATGAGCGCTCGTCCGGTTCAGTTTTCAAGGGTGCGATCATAGTGGTTCGTGAGTAAAGGTTATGATCGGCGCAAGCATTGATGCGACGATCGGCTCATCGTAGGGCGTCCTACAATCCACGGTCTGGTCTGGCATTCGCGCCGGTCTTAGCACCTGGCGCACCTTGCGCATCACGGCCTCCGGCGTCAGCCCGGTCATGCAGGGATGATCGGCCAGCGGACACTGGCGAAGATGGCAGGGCGAGCAAGGCACACGGTGTCGAGCGACGAGCACGCGTCGTCCCCAGGGCCGCCATTGTCGCACGCGATTCGTACCGCTAAAGAGCGCAATCGCCGCCGTGCCGACCGCCGCCGCCAGATGCGCGGGCCCCGAATCGGCGCCGATCAATAGATCGGCCTGTTCCAAGAGGGCCGCTGTTTCGCGTAAGCTAAGCTCGCCTGTCAGATCGGCCAACGCAGGCCAGTTGCGGCCACCCCTGACGGCACGCGAGATGATCCGCTCCGACTGCGAACCGACCAAGACGATTCGAGCGCCGTACTCAACAGTAAGACGGCCGAGTAACTCTTGCCAATGAGCCGCTGGCCAGCGTTTGGCCTGACTGCCGCCACCGATGTGCAACACCACCACTGGCGTGCCGCAAGGGCCGAGCGCTTGTAAACGACGGCGCGAGCGTCGCCGCGCCTTCTTGCCCGGATTGAACCAACGACGCCTCGATTGCAGTCGCCGGCTTGGCTCGACACCGAGCAACGCCAGCAGCGCCAAGCGCGACTCGATTTCGGGACGACTGGGCGCATAAGCAGCACGATCGGTCAATAAAAATCCTCCGCCGCCGCAGTCCCATCCTACCCGCCTTCGTGCGCCGGTCAGCCAAACGAGCGCGGCCTGGGGAAATTCGCCCCGCATGTCGATCGCCACGTCAAACCGACGTCGGAATCGCCAGCCCCAGGCGAGCGTCGCGGGCAACCAACCAGGCCGCCAACCCCCGGCGAAGCGATTCCACCGCGAAACGTGAACGCGATCGACATGCCGCGAGGCCTCGAACACTTCGCGGTTCCAAGGCGCGGCCAACACTTCGAGCCGCGCGTTGGGAAAGCGTCGCCGCAGATCGGGCAAAACGGCCGAAGTCAGCAGGGCGTCACCCAGATGGTCGAGTTGCACCAGCAAAATGGAGCGAACCGGTGCCTCATCCGATCGCTGTTTTTCTGGAGGGCGCGCAAGCAATCGCGCCAACGTCTCGCCGACCGCATCGACAACGGTGAACAGCACGCGCCAACGTCGCCGCACATAGCGATAGCGGCCGGACGGCGGCGATTTTCGTAATCGGACTGGCA
>DATFDL010000057.1:0-2201 GCA_035252155.1 Pirellulales bacterium
ATCCGCGTGCTCGTCGATGTCGAGCCGCGCCCCGAGCTGACGCCGCGGCTGATCGAGCAAATGTACGCTTGGACTGGCGAACGGGCCGATACGGCGGTCGGCGCCGCCTGGGACCTCCAGATCGCGGCAGCGCCGCCCGAACTGCTGCGCCCCGTGCGCGGCGGCCTGGCGAACCTCGCCCTCGACGCATTGCCGGAGGGGCTGCTCGACGACGCGGCCGACTTCGACAAACTGATGCTGGCGTCGGTGCGCTCCGCCGCCGGCGGCTACATGATCGAAGCCCGCGACTACGATCTGCATTCGCGGCTGGCCGGCTCGCCCGTGAAGCTCGCGGCGCCGCAGCGAGAGCAACTACCTAGCCAGTTCTTTCAGGCCTTGTACACGGCATTCGCGCCGCTGGCGAAGATTGAGAACGTCGAAGAAATCAAAGAAACCAAGGAGACAAAGGTCGTGCTGCGGCTGCGGGCGGCCTCGCTGCCGCCCATCGACCCCACGATCGCCTGGGCGCATGCGGGCGACGTCTTTCGGCCGGTCATGCGTTTCAATGAGCGCGACGGCACGCTCAAACGCGTCAACACGCTCGAGTGGACGTTTCTCACCGTCGACCAAGTTAATGCGGCCGAGCTAAGCTGCACGCTCTACAGCGGCCTGCGCAGCCCGTTGACCGGCCGGCGCCGCGGGAAAGTCGAGTCGCTCGCGTTGCTGGTTCGGCCGACCGGCGAATCGACCCGGTTGCTGCTGCGATCGCGGATGTTGGCGGGCGACCCCACCACCAGCCGGCCGATGTCGGGCTATGCCATCTATTCACACCCGGCCGGTTCCCCGCGCACGGTGCTCATCGGCCGGACCGACGGCGACGGCCGCTTGACGATTCCGCCCGACGACACGCCTTTGCGAATCTTGATGGTCAAGCACGGCGCCGATACGCTCGCGCGGCTGCCGATGATGCCGGGGCTCGAGCCGGAAATTCGGGCGGAAATACCCGACGACGATCAGCGGCTGGTGGCCGAAGGCGTGATCATCGGCATCCAAGAAAAGTTTGTCGATACCATCGCCCGGCGGGCGCAGTTGGTCAAGCAGGTTCGGGCGGCTCTGGAGCAACGCAATCTGGAGGCCGCCCAGAAAAAGATGGACGAGCTGCGTAAGCTGCCTCGCCAGGACGATTTTTTGAACGAGATTCGCAACGAGAAGCAGCGGGCCGCCTCGGACGATCCGCGGATTCAGAAAAAAATCGACAAGCTCTTCGACGACACGCGCGAAATCGTGATTCGCTTTCTCAACCCAGCCGACGTCGACAATCTCGAGAGCGATCTGGCCGCGGCCCTGCGCGGCGAGCCGCCCGCCGGCGGTTCAACGCCCGCGCAAGCGGCTACGGGCGGTCCGGCCGCCGCACCCTGAGGGTTCAGGGTTCAGGGTTCAGGGTTCAGGGTTCAGGGTTCAGGGTTCATAGTTCAGAGTTCAGAGTTCAGCATTTTAGTGCTAGCTCGAACGTCGATTCTGGCCGCCGGACCTTTCCCCGCGAACTGCGGGGATGAATCTGTTTTTTCTCGGTATCTTGCCCAAACCTCCAGGTTTTACTAGGCTAGCGCGAGATCTTCGCCCGACCTCCGGCTTTAAGGAGCAATGTCGTGAAGAACTCGAAACGAAAGAAAAACGCTCGAAAAAAGATGGTGGCCAAACGCCGTTGGCCGACGTTCCAGCCGCGATTTGAATCTCTGGAAATGCGGGCACTGTTGTCGATCACCACGGCTACCGGCTTGCCAATCGCTCCGGTCGAGGGCACGGCGTTCACCGGCGAGGTAGCCACGTTTACATCGCCGGACAGCGGACCTTTTACTGCAGATATCGACTGGGGCGATGGCACCACGACAAGTGTGAGCAGCGGGTCAGGCATCAGCGGCGCAGCGAGCCCGTTCACCATCACCGGCACCCACACCTATGCCGATGAGGGAACGGACACCGTCAAGGTAACGATCACCGACACCAACAGCTCGGATCCGGGCACCGGCAGCGCGACGAGCACGGCCACGGTGGCCGAGGCCGATACGTTGACCGTCACCGGCACCCCGGTGTCGACCACCGCGACGCAAGATAGCACGTTCACCGGAACGCTGGCCACCTTCGCCACCAGCAATACCAATAACGTAGCCGGCGATTTTACCGCCACCATCGAATGGGGCGACGGCAGCAGCAGCACGGGC
>DATFDL010000058.1:0-8258 GCA_035252155.1 Pirellulales bacterium
GACGAAGCGGAGCGTTCGGGCGGCTCGAACCTGATGCTCGAACTCACCGCTCCATTCAATGTGAACGCCTTCGGGCAGCTTGACCTTTTGAGCGACGACGCGCTGCGCCTCGTCGACGAAGCCGACCACGTCGCGGCCGCGCACCATGAGCGTCACGTAGTTCAAGAGCTGGCTGTTTTCACTCTTGATCATGGCCGGTCCACCGGCCACCCGCACGTCGGCCACCGCGCTCAGCGGAATCAACGGCTTGCCGCGGGCCGCATGACCGGGCGACGCTGTGTGCCCGACGCTCTGGCCTGTGGTATTCATCGCCCCGCCGGTGGAACCGGCAGTTGACGCCATCGACGAGTCACCGCCCGCGTCTCCGCCGGTCGCCATGCTGCCAGGACTGACCAGCAAGCGCCGCACGCTCTCTTCGTCCTCGCGTTCGCTGCGTGCATAACGGACGCGCACCGGGAAGCGATCGCGGGCCTCGACCGTATAGGTGATGGCCTTGCCCGCCAGGGCCACTTCGATCTCGTTCTCAATATCCTCCACGGAGATCCCGTAACGCGCCGCAGCCTCGCGGTCGATGTCGACCTCCAGGTAACCCTTGCCCATAAAGGGCGCGGCAATCACGTCGCGTGCGCCGTTGATCGGCTTAAGCGCCGCCTCCACTTCCTTGCACACGCGGTCGATCGTATCGAGATCGGGACCGAACACCTTGACGCCGATATCGGTCCGCACACCGGTCGAAAGCATCTCGATGCGGTTGATGATCGGTTGCGTGAAGATGTTGCTCCAGCCGGGCACCTGCAGCACGCGGCCCATTTCGTCGTCGACCAGGTCGCCCTTGGGGCCGGTCTGCCGCGGCCAGAAGAAGGCGCGCTTCTTGAAGTCGCCCTCCAGTTCCTCGCGCAGGGCGACGAAGGGACGTAGGGCGTCGGTATCGAACGGTTTGCCAAGCTGCTCGTTGAGCGCCGCGGCAGCGAATTTTTCCGCTACCGCCGCGTGCTCGGCCCCGGCAAGCTGTCCCGCGTTCTTGGCCGCCTTCATCACCTCTTCCAGGGCGTACCAGCAGAACTCTCGCGAGCCTTCGTCAAACAGCTCCCAGTTGACGTGCTTGACGCGGTCGCGCCACAGCTCCATGCGCCTGCGCTCGATCTCCGACAAGAGTTCGCCGGCGAACGTGCGATGCTCGCTCCCCAGCGCCTCGGCCACAGCCTCCACCAGGCCGCCCAGCCACGATGCGTCGAGATCCAAGGCGCCGACAATGTTGTCGATCGCACGGTTGGCGTGCAGTTTTTCGGCCACGTCGCGGCTGAGCTGCGCGGCGTCTTCCAGTGCCGGGCTTTTGGCCAGCCACACGCCGTACTTCGGTGTAAGCTCCACGCTGAGGCGCTCGACAAAACTGTCTTCCGTAACCTCGCCTTCGGCGTGTTCCGGCCAGTGCAGCTTGCCGGCGGAGCCGATGCGGCGAACCACCTCGCCTACCGCGTAGCGCGTCAGTTCGTCGCTCAGCGACTCCTCGAACTCCACGTAGCGCAACAAGGCCAGCTCGCGCAGCGTTTCGTCGAACCGCTCGAGCGTCTTCTGCGCGGCGTCGTTGATCAGGCCCTGGCGATCGCTCTCTGCCTCGGGCCGCAGGCCCGGATCCAGCGATTCGGGATCCAACAGGTAGCCCCGCTTTTCGAGCGAGCGAACCACCACTTCGACCTGTTTCCAAGCGTCGTTGAACTTCAGCACGCGCTTGGGCCACAGCTCCTTCGGGCGGAAGTTGACGAACGTCTCGACCATGTCGAGCGGCGAGGGGTCGGTCGGCGTGTTTGCCCGGCCCGCCTTGCCGATCACCGACTCGACCTCGGGGAAGCCGCGCAGGAGCGCATCGCGGGCCTTCAGATCGTCGCCCGACTGCGTAACGCTGGCCCGCGGCACCGTGATCGGCATGTCGAGCGTCGTGCCCTCATCAAGGGCGGGCATGAACGCCACGCCGATCTTATTGAACCCATAAGCCCAGAGTCCGATCACAATAAGGCTGCTCAGCGTGATCGTTCGCCAGAGCAGGACGCGCTGAGTACGGAAGCCAATGAAGAACATGATCCCGAGCGGGATGGCGGCGGCGGTGATGGCTGACCACTTCGCCACCGTGTAAAGGTTCACCGTGCCCCATAGCCAGAAAGGCCCCAAGAGAAAGCTGAAGTGCCCCAGCCACATACCGGCGTAGATAATTGCGGCCGAGGCCGCCATTAGCAGTAGCGCGCCGAGGGCCAACCCACAATCACCGAGAAACGCCTTCAAGTCCGGTCCGCGCTTGCCCGTGATGGCGAGCACGGTCAACGATGTCACGAGCGCAAACACGCCCAAAAACGTCTGCCGCCAAGCAATTTCCGATGCTCCCTGACCGATGATAGCCTGCAAGGGAAACATGCCCGCCGCGAGAATCAGCAGCACCGCGAACATCCACATCACCAGGTTTCGCCGCGGCAGCGCCCAGGTGAGCAGCGGCTTGTAGATGTTGATGAAGCTGCGGACGATCCAGTTCTCTTCCTCGCTCCGCAACCGACCCTTAATGAAAGTCGGAATCAACGCCGGTACCAGCGTGATCGAGATCAACGCCACGCCGAACAAGGCGAAGCTCTTGGTGAAAGCCAGCGGGTGAAAATACTTTCCTTCCCGCCCGCTGAGCATGAAAACGGGGATGAACGAGATGAGCATGATCATCACCGAAAAGAAAATCGGCCTGCCCACCGTGCGGCAGGCGGGGATGACCAACTCGCGGATGTCGCCCGTCACCTTGCGGTCGCCGAAGTGGTCCTTCAACGCGTGCGTGGCATTCTCGACCATCACGATGGCCTGGTCGACCAGAATGCCGATCGAAATCGTGATGCCGGCCAGCGACATGATGTTGGCCTGAATGTCGATGATGCCGAACGTCCGCAAGAGCCACATCGTGAGGAATGAGAAGAGCACCGCCAGCGGCAACGTGATGCAGATCACAAAGACGCTGCGGAAGTGCGAGAGGATCAGCAGGATGGCCACCGAGGCGATCAGCATCTCGTGCCACATCACTTCGCTCAGCGTGTGAATCGCCCCGTCAATCAGCCGCGTGCGGTCGTAGGCCGGCACGATATGAACGCCTTCGGGCAAGCCCGGCTGAATCTCCTGAATCTTCTGCTTGACCCGTTCGGTCACGGCCAGCGGGTTTTCTTCGTGCCGCATGAGCACGACGCCGCCGACCACGTCGTTGCCGTCTTTTTCATACACACTGCGGCGAAACTGCGTGCCCAACTGCACTTTGGCGATGGTCTTGACGTAGATCGGAACGCGGTTGACCTCCTTGACGACGGTGTTTTCGATGTCGCCTTTGTCTTTGATCCAGCCCAGTCCGCGGACGATGTATTCGGCATTGTTCTTTTGCACCACGCCGCCCCCGGCCGGCATGTTGCTCTTGGCAACCGCCGCATAGAGCTCGCCCAGGGTGATGCCGTAGGCCCGCAGGGCTTCGGGCCGCACGTCGATCTGATATTCCAGCGGCGTGCCGCCCACGTCGGCCACGTCGGCCGCACCGGCCGCCGCGTTGAGCTGCGGGGCGATGTAAAACTTGTTGAGCGCCCAAAGCCGTCCCGAATCGATTGGGTTCAAAGGACTGTCTTCGACCGTGTACCAGAAAACTTGGCCCAACGCCGTGGCATCGGGCGCCATATAGGGCAACACGCCCGGCGGCAGAAACGTGGCCGCCTCGGCCAGCTTCTCGGTCACGCGCTGCCGGGCGAAATAAAAGTCGATGTCCTCCTCGAAGATCAGCGTAATCATCGAGAAGTTGAACTCGCTCGACGAGCGCACGGCCCGCATGCCAGCCAACCCCTTCAGTTTGAGCGACAATGGATAGGTGACCTGATCTTCGATTTCCCACGGGCTGCGGCCCATCCAGTCGGTGAAGACGATGACTTGGTTTTCGCTCAGGTCGGGAATGGCATCGACCGGCGTTTGGAGCATGGCATAAACGCCCGCCACGGTCAGCGCCGCACCGAGAATCAGCACCAGGAAGCGATTGCGGATCGAGGCTTCGATAATCTTTTCAATCATTTTCCGCTCATAGCATTAGCACGCGCGACGCCACCGCACCGTCGGGGAACGAGCCAACGGTGAGCGCAAATCTGCGCTCACCGTTGGAACACGAGGTTTGTCACTTATTTCGCTTCTTTCAGCTCCTTGGCTTTGGCCAACGTCTCGCGCGGATGGGCTTTGGCCTCGTCCGCACAGCCGGCGCAGCAGAGAAAGACGGGCTCGCCGCCGATCATGAGCTTCACCGGCTTGCCCATCGACCCCAGGCGGTTCTTCTCGGCAACGGCGCAAAAGCGCTGGGCTTCGGCAAGCTTGCGGTCTTCGTCCGACAATTTGGCGAGCGAGGCGGCGATCTTCTTCAGCTTTTTGACCGCAGCCAAGGTCGCCTTGGGGTCCGCCGCCGCCTTCTTGTTGCAACCGCGGCAGCAGACAAACACCGGTTGGCCGGCGACCATGACCTTGGCCGGAGCGCCCATCGAGCCGAGCCGATGCCCCGTTTGAACGGCGCAATAGCGCTGCGCAACGGCCGCTGCCCGGTCTGCCGAGGGAAGCTCCGCCAGCGCGTCGCGAATTTCCGCCTCGGCGTCTTTGGCTTTCTCTGCGGCCGACGCCGAGACATTGTCGCTTATGGCAAACGGCATCAGTAGCAAAGCCGCCACAGAAAACGGAAGTAATTGCCTCATGAAGTATCTCCTTTCCGTGAGATAGGATGGATGCCGTCTCGCGACGGCGAAATAGGAAACTAGCGCCCCTCTCTCCGAACGTTCTCTCGCTTGAGTTCTTTCAGCTTGTCCAACGTGCGCTTGGCGTCCGCCTGGGCGTCCTCCGTGCATCCCGCGCAACACACGAACACCGTCTCGCCGCCGATTGTCAACTTGACGGGCGTGCCCATCGAGCCCAGTCGGCTGTCTTCCAGCACCGCGCAAAAACGCTGGGCCTCGGCCAGCTTGCGGTTTTCGGGCGGAAGCTTGGCCAAGGCCGCCTTGATGCGCGCGTCGGGATCTTTCTTGGCCGGTTTGGGCGCGGCCGGCGTCACGCTTTTCGCCGTATCGCCAACCGCACCGTTCTCGCCGCGCGTCTTGGCCAATTGGGCCAACGTCTTCTCCGGCTCTTCCATAGCCTGTTCCTTGCACCCCTCGCAGCAGACGAACACCGTTTGCCCGGCCACGTCGAGCTTGACCGGTACGCCCATCGAACCGAGCCGGTTGTTCTTCAAGATCGGGCAAAACTTTTGCGACTCGGCGGTTCGCCGGTCTTCCGGCGAAAGGCTGGCCAGCGCGGCCTCGATCTTGGCGTCGGGGTCTTCAGGCGTCGACGGTCGCACGGTGGTCACGCTGGAACCGCTCTTCGACCCGCCGCCGCTGCCGCCGAAATAGATCGAACCGGCCGCCGGATTGAGCCGCGTTTCCGCATCGACCAGAAACGAGCCCGTCGTCACCACCAACTCACCCGGCTTGAGTCCCGACAGCACCGGGTAAAACATGGCGCCCGCGGGGCCGTTCATGCGCGGCCCCAACTCGACCTGCACCCCCTCGAACACGTTCGGCAAACTCTCGCGATAGACGATCCGCTGCTTGCCGGTATCAATCACCGCGCTTTCGGGCACGGCCAGCACCAGCCCTTCGTCGAGCTTCGCCTGCCGATCGGAATTGTCGACCACGGCGTCGCGGAGCATCTCCACGTCGCGCGGCGGCACTTCGATAGTTATGGTCGCCGTCGTGCCGGGACGCAGCTTGTGGCCGGGGTTGGGCAGTTCGCAACGGATCGTCACGGTGCGCGTCGCTTCGTCGACGTGTGGATAGACGAACGCCAGCTTGCCGTGAAACCGTTCGCCAGCGAACGCGCGCGTGGTGGCCGTCACCGGCAGGGCGTTGGGATCGTCGGACGCCAGCGGTTTGTGAAGGTTAGCCTGCGGCAAAAAGGGAAAATCTTCTTCGTAGACTTGGGCCTGAATCCAAACGGTCGACAGGTCGGCCACGTCATACAGCGGCGTGCCCGTCTCGACGTATTGCCCCTCGACGACGTACTTCTGGATGACGTGCCCGGTGATGGGCGAGCGAATTTTGAGGTGCGTGTTGGCCTTGCCGGTTTTGACCAGGTCGTCGAGTTGATCGTCGCTGATGCCCAACAGCCGCAGCCGTTCGCGGCTGCTGGCGGCGAGCTGCCGCGAGCCGCTCTGCACTGCCGTCACGAGCTCGCGCATGCCGCTATAAAGGTCGGGGCTGTAGAGATCGGCCAGCACCTCGCCGGCGTCGACGGTGGTGCCCGTCTCGTTCACGTACATCTTATCGATGCGCCCGCCCACCCACGCGCTCACTTTCCGCTCTTCGCGCTCGTTGAACTCGATGAAGCCCACGGCGTTCACCTGCTTGGTCAGCGGCACGTAGCCAGTGCTCCAGGTTTCGACGCCGGCCAGCACCACGCGATAGGGCGAAAGCTGCACGCGGTTGACCACGCCGGGCGGCAGGGCTGCTTCGTGGCTCCCCCCTTTTTTGCGCTTCGAGAGCGGCATGAAGCAGATCGGGCACTTCTCTTTGCTGTTGTCGCGCACCACCGCGGGGTGCATGGGGCAAAACCACTCGACGTCGCTCGACGCGACCGTGGCCGTTTCGGTCGACCGCGTGAAGCGATCGTAGTACGCCATCAGCAAATCCCACTGCGTAATCACAACGCCGATCAGCGCCAGGATGCCGATGAACCGCAGCCTGGCCAGCTTGACCAGGATGATGAAATCAAACCACCACCAGGCTTTTCGCCAGCCGGTGAGGCCAGGCGGGGCACGCAGTCCCCCCTCGTCGATCAACTCGGGTTCTTCGAATGCCAGTCGTGAACGGTGGTTAAATCGGTCGTTCATGTTACGAATCGTTTCGCAGTGTTAAAGTTCAATGAGCCGGGAACCTGCCCAGCGAAGGCGGCCGCGACACAAGCCGGCCAGTGGTGCTAACCCTCCAGCCCATGTGCGGCCGCCATCGCCGATGGCGGTCAACCGTTAGTTCTTCTTTCCAACGCCCAACTGTTCTTTAAGTTTGGTGTTTTCCGCTTCGGCTGCCTCAAGCTCGCTCTCGATCTTCTGGCAGCAATCACAGATCATCTCGCTGTCGGAGCCGTCGCCTTTGCCCGCTTCGTCGGTCAGCATCTGGCAGTATTCATCGCACTTGGCCAGATGCTCCTCGATGGCCGCCAACGGCTTTTGCAGTTTCTTGTCTTTGGCTGCCTCAGGCTTCAGTTTGGCCAACTCCTTCTTGGCGGCGGCGACGTTGCGTTTGATTTCATCCGTGTGTTGTTGGGTGATCTCCTTCGGCACCGCCTTGTAGTTCTGGCCGTAATAGTTCAGCACCCGTGCGTGCTCCCTCGCCGAGCTTTGATAGGCCGACGCCGAGTGCGGCAGGTAGAGATTGCCGGTGATTTTGCGATCGGCACGAGCACTTAGTTCCGGGGCCGCAATCGCGCGGTGGATGAGCATCAGCGAGCCGGCGATGGCCAGTCCGGTCAGTAATCGTTGCATCGTTTCATGTCCTTTTGTTGTTCGTGTTCAGCACATTTCACGCGTCGAGTGGCAACGGATCTTCAATCGTTGCGCAGGTCACGCAATGAAGGAGTCCGGCCGGCGGGCGTGCCCGCCGACCGGGCTTCGGGTCATGGTTTCAACAGCCGCACCCCATACCGGCCATGCGCATGCTCCCACCGGACGCTTTTTGCGAGGCGGCGGGCGTCCGCTTACCGTTCATGTCCGACATGCCGCCCATGTTCATCCTGCAACCGGGACACATCTGCATGTCGTCCATGCCGCTCATCCCGTCGTGTCCCATGTTCGGCATATCGCCCATCTCATCCGTATCCATGCCGGCGTGTTCATCCGCCGGTGGGGCGCGCTTCGTGGCATCGGCCTTCGTCGGCTTGAGCTTGAGCTTCATGCCGCAGATGGGGCAATCGGTCGGCTTGGTCCATTGCACTTGCGGGTGCATCGGACAGGTGTAGATCGGCGCGGCGGGGGCTTTCGCCCTGGCAGCGACCGTGCGCACGGCCGGTGACGCGGCCCGCTTAGTCGCGGCGGCGAGCGCTGTCGCTGGGGAACCGGGCCGCGGCGCGGCTTGAGCGAGCATCGGGGCGCGTCCAGACACTTTGCCGCTGGCCACCGCTCGGCCGCCACCGTATCCGTAGCCACCGCCGCCCATACCGCAGCCGCCACCACCTCCGCCACCACAAGCCAAGAC
>DATFDL010000059.1:0-20290 GCA_035252155.1 Pirellulales bacterium
TCTCCCGTTCTCGCTGGTGCTCGGCGACCAGCCGAAGCCGCTGTCTGATGATCTTTAGATCAGCTTTTGGTGTCGAATCCCTTAAGCGGCTTTGCCTTGACGGCCTTCATGCCAATCTGTGCCAAGTAAAGTGCGTAGCCCGAGGTGCGGCGTGCCGGAGCGGGAAAGCCATCGAGTTCCTCTTTCGACGTGCCGACCCATCTCAACGGCTTCATCTTCGGCGCGGGGTCATCCTCCATTACTGTAATATCCCTTTTTTGGGATCGCATGTCAAATCAGTCGTTGACCATGTTCGCCGCGTTTGTTAGTTTGGCAACCTTATCCCATCCCCTCGACTGGTGAAGAGGTTTCGCATCATGGCACACGAGGTGACGCTGATCACGGGCGACGGCACCGGCCCGGAATTGGCCGAGGCCGCCCGGCGGTGCGTCGACGCGACCGGCGTCAAAATCAAGTGGGACGTGCAAGAGGCCGGCGTCGATGTGATGCAGCGCACCGGCACGCCCCTGCCCGAGGCCGTCATGGAGAGCGTCCGCCGCACCAAGTGCGCACTCAAAGCTCCCATCACCACGCCCGTGGGCACGGGTTTCCGGAGCATCAACGTCCACTTGCGGCAAGCCCTGGGTCTGTTCGCCTGCATTCGCCCCTGTAAGCAATACGAGGGCGTCCGCACATTTTTCAGCGACGTGCCGGTCGATGTGGTCATCGTCCGCGAGAACACCGAAGATCTCTATGCCGGTATCGAGTTCGAGCGCGGCAAGCCCGAAACGGGCAAGCTGATTGACTTCATCAACCAGATTTCGCCCGACCGCAAGGTGAAGACCGGGCCGCAAGAGACCGGCATTTCGATCAAGCCAATTAGCGTGTCGGGCACCGAGCGGATCGTGCGGTGCGCGTTTGACTACGCCCGAGAGAATGGCCGCAAGAAGGTAACCTGCGTCCACAAGGCGAACATCATGAAGCACACCGACGGGCTGTGGCTCGAAGTGGCCCGGCGGGTGGCGACGGAATATAAGGAGATCGAGTTCGAGGACCGCATCGTCGACAACATGTGCATGCAGTTGGTGCAAAAGCCCGAACTGTATGACGTGCTCGTGCTCGAAAACCTGTATGGCGACATTCTGAGCGACCTGGCGGCGGGCCTGGTGGGTGGACTCGGCGTCGCGCCCGGTGCGAACATCGGGCCGGGCGGCGCGGTCTTCGAGGCCACGCACGGCAGCGCCCCAAAGTACAAAGGGCAGAACAAGGTGAATCCTACCGCCTTAATTCTTTCCGGCATGTTGATGCTGCGGCACCTAGGCGAGTCGGACGCCGCCGACCGGCTGGAACGCGCGGTGGCCGCCGTGATCGCCGAAGGCAAAAGCGTGACCTACGACCTGAAGCCGCACCGCGACGACCCCACCGCCGTCGGCACTCGCGAGATGGCCGAAGCGATCTGCAAAAAGCTGTAGGTGATCAAACTTAGTCGCCGAGCGGATCATTGCCGCTGATCTCGCGGCCGCCGGAGGCACTTGATCGCTTCGAGCACAAATGCTAGCATAATGCACGGATGTATATATTGGCTGCATTGAAGGCATGTGCCGAGGCGAAAGCAAAGCATGGCAAGGAAGTCGCAAGCCCCCGACATCCGCTCGCCGCTTGAGCAAACGCTGTTCGACATCACGATCCAGCACCTCGCCAAACTAGAGTCCTACATCCCCGGTCCCGTAAAGAAGGCGGGAAAGGCCAAGCAGGAGCTGCTGCAACGCTACCAGCAGGATCCCGTGTTCAGCATCTTCGGGCTGGACTCCGCTGAATACATAGCAGCGGCCTTGTCCGGCGGCACCATCACCAGCATTCATCGAAAGCTCGGCGATATTTACGAGGATTCCGTCGCCGCGATCTTCGCCCACTCACTTGGACTCGCGGCGGAAGACATTCACTACAGCGCGACGATTGTCGTTGATGACGAGCCGGAGACGCGCTCGATCGACGCCTATCTGCCCTTCGACAAACTTTCACCTCAAATCCGCTCCAGCGTTGAAGCCTACTGCCAAGGCGAAATAACCAAGCTCACTGCGCAGCCGAAGTTGCAGCTCATCGGGGCCGGTTTGGAGGTGCGCCATTGCTATCAGACGGGCGACAGTAAGCGGGCCAGAGCGGACCTAGCGATGGCCCGTCATCTGTTTGTAAGCGGCATCCTGCCGTTGATCCCGTTTTTTTGCAGCCAAAGCAATCGCGCGGTGCTCAGCCGCTACGCTGGGGTCTGGGTAGTCAAAGAAGGCATGGAGAGCTATCGCTTGATTTCCGAGCTCAGTGGTTTCGACTATCACGGCTTCCTTGTTCGGAACAAGGAATCGTTTAGGCAACCGGTGGTGAAAGTCTTGCGGAGTTTGACCAAATGACGCAGCAAACGCTGTTTGACGCAGGTCCCTCGTTTCAATTCCGAAACCGTGCGACAAAAGCCGTCACGTTTCAGGGGAAGCTGAGCCGCCCCATCCATCGCTGGTACCGGCTGACGGCTAGTTTCTCGCCGCAACTGGCCGACGATATTGCGGCTCATTTCGGCCTAGGGGCGAACGATCTCGTGCTAGATCCGTTCAGCGGCGTCGGAACGGTGCCGCTTTGCATGCGGTTGCGCGGAATTCCGGCTTGGAGCGTCGAAATCAATCCGTATCTGCATTTTGTCAGCACGGTCAAGAATCGAGCGTACGAAATGCCCGACTTGATGGAGGCGTGCGTGCAACCGTTCCTTCGACACGCGAAGAGGGCAATCGAATGCCTTCCGCCGGCCCGCGGAGCGCGGTCATACCTTCGTGATCATTGGTCCTATGTTCCCCGCATAAAAAACCCGGAGCGCTGGTGGTCGCTTCCCAACCTGATGCAGCTTGTCTGCCTCCGCAAGGCAATTACTGAGGAGGCCGTCGATGATTCGGTCCAACTCGATTTTCTCCGAATGGGCATCTTGGCGATCCTCGTACCGGTAAGCAACGCGAAACACAACCATGTTTCGCTCACGTTTGCCGACAAACCGCAGCCGCAAGTCGACGTTTGGCAAGTGCTCGCACAGAAGTTCAGCGACATGTTGGCGGATATTCGGACCGCCGCCGGCATTCGATGCGCCCCCGTTACCGTGTTTCGCGGGAATAGCAAGGAGTTGGCCAAGGTGCTCCCAAGTAATCAGAAACCGTCGGCGGTGATCACATCGCCCCCGTATCCTAATCGCTTTAGCTACGCCCGTGAGACGAGGCCGCATCTGTTCTTTTTCGATTTTGTGACTGATCCGCGGAGTGTTGGAACGCTCGAAACGGACGCCATTGGTGGAACTTGGGGCAAGGCAACCTCTGTGCTCGCCGAGGGAGTTGAACCAAAGAACACCTTCCTCGCGAAACTGCTTGCGCCATACCGTGCCGGAGTGCCGGTCGGCGGATCGCTTATGGCGAGTTATGTCGTGAAGTACTTCAACGACGTTTACGCTCACGCCGAACAAGTCGCAGCCGTGTGTTCGCCCAATGCCCGGCTGGCCTATGTCATTGGAAACAGCAAGTTTTATGAAAATCCCTTGCCGAGCGATGAGCTTTTAGCCGAGGTTTTCAAGCAATTCGGATTTCGCCTTGATGGAATTGAGCGAATGCGCAGACGGCAAAGCAAGTCGGGGCTTTATGAAGCCGTCGTGTTCATGAGTCGCCGCGCGACATAGTGTTTCTTCGGCGCATTGAGAATGTTCTCTCCTTCTGAATTCCGCGAACTGGTCAGTGGGCGGCGGCGCGGAGTGGCGGCGATTGCAATGCGCGGGGCGCTGCGAGCCGGAGAAGTCGGCTATGCGGCCGCCATGCAATGGCGCAATCGGCGGTATGATTCGGGCCGGGCCGAAATCGTGCGCGTCGAGGTGCCGGTGGTCAGCGTCGGCAATCTGACGCTGGGCGGGACAGGCAAGACGCCGATGGTCGAATGGTTGGCGCGCTGGTATCGCGCGCGAGGCGTGCGCGTCACGCTCGTCAGCCGCGGCTATGGCGCCGAACAAGGCGCTCGCAACGACGAGGCGCTCGAACTGGAGCAGCGGCTGCCCGACGTGCCGCATGTGCAAAATGCCGATCGCGTCGCCGCCGCCCAGTTGGCGATCGAAGAGTTCGAGTGCCAGTTGATCGTGCTCGACGATGGTTTTCAGCACCGCCGCTTGGCGCGCGATCTCGACCTGGTATTGATCGACGCCCTGGAGCCGTTTGGGTTCGAGCATGTTTTTCCGCGCGGCACGCTGCGCGAGCCATTGGCCGGGCTGAGGCGTGCAGATGTGGTCGCGCTATCACGGGCAGACATGGTGACGGCCGACGAGCGCCGGCGCATCGAGTCGCGCGTGCGCCAGTTGGCGCCGCGGGCGCTGTGGTGCGAGGTGGTCCATCAGCCTTGCCGGTTGGTGTCGGCTGAAGGGCTTGAAGAGCCGATCGAGTCGTTGGCCGGTCGGCGGGTGGCGGCGTTTTGCGGCATTGGCAATCCGGCGGGCTTCCGGCACACGCTCGATCGGGCAGGCGCCCAAGTGATCGAGTTTCGCGAGTTTGCCGACCATCATTCCTATTGCCGTGGCGACGTCGAAGCGTTGGCCAAATGGGCCGACACGCCTGACGTCGAAATGGTCGTTTGCACCTCCAAGGACTTTGTCAAACTGCGGATTGATCGGCTCGGGGGACGCCCGCTGTGGGCGCTGATGATCGAGCTGGAAATTGTTGTAGGGCGTGGCGAGCTGGAAGAGCGTCTTGGGGCATTTCTTTTGAACAGGCCGCCACGCGAACAGGGTCGCTACGGCTAAATGGTGGGACTGCCGCAACCAGTGTAGCAGAATTCGTGAGAATTCTGGCCGTCGTCTTCCGCCACACCCCGACTTCTCACGAAGTCGGCTACGGCCGGTGCGCAATGCGGCTTTAGTCCCGGACGGCCTAGGAAGGCCATCCTCCGAAAGCCGCGGGCGGCCTAGCCTATCCAGAGCCGTTCGCCGCGCCACCAACGGTTCGCCATCCCGCCTACGAGACTTACCGCCCCGAAGATGATCATGCCCAACAAGGCTGAAGTGAAAATCGCTGCAAACAGCAAGTCGGCCGACAATTGCCCGCTGGCCTGAAAAATCAAATAGCCAAGACCGTTCTCGTCTTGATACGAACCGGCGAACATCTCGCCCACGATCGCCCCCACCACTGACAGCCCCGCCGAAATGCGCGCCCCTGTCACCAGGTTTGGCACGCTGCCGGGCAGCCGCAACTTAATGAGCATCTGCCAACGCGACGCGCCGGCCAGCGTAAACAGCTCCAACAGGTTCGGGTCGATCGCCGTCAGTCCGGCGGTGGCGTTGGTGATGATCGGAAAAATGCTGATGACCAGCGCCACCACCACCACGCTGCGAAAGCCATAGCCAAACCAGAGCACGATCAGCGGAGCGATGGCGACGATCGGCACCGTCTGCAAAAAAATGGCATAAGGATAGATGCTACGCTCGACGATTCGCGACTGGGCAAAGACGCACGCCACGGTGAATCCAGCGAGCAGGCTGCATATGAACCCGGCCAAGGCGGCCTCACCCGTCAGCGTGGCGGCCGAAAATAACGTCGCCCGATGTTCCCAACCAGCCCACAGCACCGCCGTGGGCAAAGGCACCAAATAGCGTTTGATGCCGAACAGCACGACCGCCAGATGCCAGGCGGCCAGCACCAGCGCCAGCAGTGCCAACGGCGGCAAGGCAAACCGCACCAACCAGCGCACCACATCTTTCATAAGGGCCTCCGGCGCAAGTGCGCCGAAACATCGCCGACAAATCGAGCGAAGTCAGGTTGCGATCGCAGCTCGGGCGTTCGTTGCGGTGGAAACGGCACGGGCACGTCGGCCACGACCGTTCCCGGCCGCGGGCTGATCACCAAGATGCGGGTGCTGAGAAACGCGGCTTCGGCGATGTTGTGCGTGACGAACAGCGCCGTCCACTGGCGCTCGTTCCAAAGCCCCAAGAGGTCTTCGCCAAGCGATTGCCGAGTCAGATCGTCGAGCGCTCCAAAGGGCTCGTCCAAGAGCAATAATTCGGGCTGCGTCACCAAGGCCCGGGCCAGTGAGACGCGCATCCGCATTCCGCCCGACAATTCGCGAGGCGGCCGCCCGGCAAAGTCACCTAGGCCGACCCTGCCCAAGCCGGCGACGGAGCGTTGGCGGCGTGCATCTCGCCCCACGCCGGCCAGCTCCAGCGGCAGCGAGACATTTCGCTCGGCCGATCGCCACGGCAAGAGCGTGGCGTCTTGAAAGACGAATGAGACTCGCAGCGCATCGCGCGCCTGGCGTGGGCTTTTGCCTGCGATCGTCAACCGGCCGGCGCTAGGCGGCACCAAACCGGCGACCAGCCGCAAAAGCGTCGACTTGCCACAACCCGACGGCCCCACCAACGAGACAAATTCGCCCGGCTTGATTGCAAAGCTTACACCACGCAGCGCCTGCACGCCGCCGGCATAGGTCATCGCCAACGAATCGGCTTCAATCAGCGTGGCGGATTGCAACGTAGCGGCTCAACGGGGGGTGTGTTGCATTTTATAGCGCATCGGCCGCCGCGAAGCCAACGGTTTGCGAGATCGGCGACAGAGGCTGTTACGTCGGCATGGCCGGAGCTGCCAAGCGGTTCGGCGGCACGCCGGTTGCTATCTGCAAGAGCCTTGCTGGCGATCCTTTCGGAAAGCTCCCTTGGAATCTCCCCGGTGATCTATGATCCGCTCCGTAAATGCGCCCGGCGTCCGGTTGTACAATTTTGGCCCGACCGCGGCCAGCCTGCGCGAGCAGATTGTACGCGGGCTGCGTCAGGCGGCGAAAGAGCTGCCGTCGTGCCTTTGGTACGATCGGCGAGGAGCGCGTCTTTATGAGCGGCTTTGCCGGTCGCCCGATTATTATTTCGACCGGGCCGAACGCGCGCTGCTCCGCCGACACGGAGCCGAAATCGGCCGGTGTTTCGCGAGCCGCTCGCTCGTCGTTGAATATGGCAGCGGGGCTTGCCGCACCACGCAGGCGCTGCTGCGGCACCTGCCGCGGCCGGCCGCGTTTGTGCCGGTCGATCGCTCGATGGCACAATTAAAGCGCGGTCTGCGACGGCTCGAACGGCAATTTCCCCAATTGCCAGTGCTGCCGGTCCGCGCCGACTTCACGGGGCGGTTTGCATTGCCCACGCCCGAGCGGCGCTCGGCGGGGACCATCATTTATCTTGCCGCGGCCACGCTCGGAACGCTGGCCCCCTCGCAGGCGGCCGACGTGCTGCGCGGCATGGCTCGCCTCTGCGGCCGGCGCGGCGGCGTGCTGGTCGGAATCGACCTCAATTCCGACCCGCGGCGGCTCGAACGCGCACTCGACGATCGGCAGGGTCTGACCAAGGCGCTGAACCTGAACGTGCTTTCGCACGCCAACCGCCGATTCGCGGGCAACTTTCAACCCCGGCGGTTCTGGCATTATTCGTTTTACAACGAGCCAGAGCGGCGCGTCGAATTGCACCTGTTGAGCCAGGCCGACCAGCTTGTGACGGTGGGCGGTGCCCGTATTGGCTTCCGCAAGGGAGAAAGCGTCCGCACCGAATGCTTTCATCGTTACGATCTTAGGCAGTTCCAGCGGCTGGCCTCGTCGGCCGGTTTACGTGTCGAGCAGTGCTGGCGGGGCGAGGCGGAAAACCTCGCCATCCAGCTCCTTTCGGCAGCCGATCGTTGACTTGCCCGGTGCGTTTTTTATCATGGATAGACAGGGCAGCAGGAACCGTCTATCCAGCGAGGCAAGTCCCATGACGCGGGTCGTCTATCAGCAAGTCGGCGCCGTGCGCGCCGCGAGCCGTTCGTTACTTCAAATCGGGCACGTGAGCTGGGGCCTGGCGCTGCTGTTGGCCGCGGGCGGGTCTGGGCTTTCCGCCTCCGAAAAAGACGCGGTGAAGCTCGCCGCCAAGAACGATTCGTCAGCCGGCGAATTGAGCGACAAACTGTCGTCGAGCGCCACCTCCGACGCCGACATCATCGCCTATATCAACGAGCAGATCCGCAAGGGCTGGAAGGACGCCGAGGTCACGGCTTCCCCCGAGGCCACCGACAATGAATGGTGCCGCCGAGTTTATCTCGACATCCTCGGCCGCATTCCATCGGTGAGCGAGCTGCAAAGCTTTTTGAAAGAGAAAAGCAAAAACCGCAAGGCCGAGCTGGTCGAGCGGCTGCTCGACTCGGATGAGTACGTGGAAGAGTACGCTCGCAACTGGACGACCATCTGGACGAATATCTTGATCGGCCGGCCCAAGTCCGACCGCGATGAGGCCCGCGACCTGGTCGACCGCGACGGCATGCAGCAATATTTGCGGCGGACGTTTTTGACGAACAAGCCCTACGACAAGATGGTGTTTGAGCTCATCAGCGCCACGGGGGCCAATAAGCCCGGCGAAGAGGGTTACAACGGCGCGGTTAACTTTGTGCTCGACAACCTGCAAGAGAACGCCACGACGGCTACTGCCAAGACGGCGCGCTATTTTCTTGGCTTGCAAGTGCAATGCACGCAGTGCCACAATCATCCGTTCAACGACTGGAAGCAGGACCAGTTTTGGGGCATGAACGCTTTCTTCCGCCAGACGAAGGCCCTGCGCACCTTCCAGGGGCGAGAGATTGTCGCGGTGCGGCTGGAGAATGAAGATTTTCCCGGCGAGCGTGGCGACCCCACCGACGCTGAGATTTTCTTTGAACAGCGCAACGGCGTATTGGTAGTCGCCTATCCCACGTTTGTCGATGGGACGAAGATCAACACCAGCGGGTACGCTGATGAAGTCAACCGCCGGCTGGAACTGGCCAAGCTCGTCACCAAATCGGAATACCTGGGCAAGGCGATCGTCAATCGGATGTGGGGACATTTTTTGGGTTATGGTTTTACGAAGCCCATTGACGATCTCGGCCCGCACAATGCCCCTTCGCACCCGGAATTGCTTGATTACCTTGGTAAACAGTTTGCGGCCCAGGGACACGATCTGCGGCGGCTGATCCGCTGGATCACACTGTGCGAGCCGTATTCTTTGTCGAGCAAGTACGGCGGTCGCACGGCCAAGAACAAGCTCGACGATCCGAGCCAGGGCGTGAAGCCGCTCTTCAGCCATTTCTATGTGCGACAGATGCAGGCCGAAGAGCTTTATGAATCGCTGTTGGTGGCCACCGAGGCGCACAAGACCAAGGGCAGCTACGAAGAGCAAGAAAAGACCAAGGGCGACTGGCTACGGCAGTTCACGATTGCCTTCGGCACCGACGAGGGCGACGAGACGACCACCTTCAACGGCACGATTCCGCAGACGCTGATGATGTTCAACGGCGATCTGATCAAAAAGGCCACCAGCCTCGACAAAGGCGGCTTTCTTTACAAGCTGGCCACGGGCGCTCGTCGGCCGCAGGACCGGGTCGACTATCTCTATCTGGCGGCCCTTTCGCGGCGACCGAGCAAGCAAGAGATGTCGATTGCCAATCAGCTCTTGATGGCCCGCGGCGGCGATCCGACTCAGGCGATGCAAGATGTCTGGTGGGCGCTGCTGAATACGAATGAGTTCATCTTGAACCACTAGGGCGGCGTTCGGGCGGAGCATACGCTTGAAACACATCGTTCGCCAGCAGCGCCTCACTGTTGAGGAAGCAGCTAAATATCAGGCGATTCGAGAGCAGGTCGATCAAGAGATGCCGGAATTGTTGGCTCGACATCACGAGCGCATCGCGGCCTTGGACAAGGTCGATGACGTGCTGAAGCAACTGAGGGCCGCTCGCGAAGAAAAGGGGTTAAGCCTCGTCAATGTAAGCGAGCGCACGGGAATGGACCACGCTGATCTGTTGAAACTGGAAACCGAAGAGCGGCCCAATCCAACCCTTGAAACTTTAGTGCGGTATGCCGATGCGGTTGGAATGCGCCTAGAGCTCGCGCTTACCGCTGCCCGCCCATAAAGAAGTTGAACGGGCGCTGCCACGAGTTTTCGCAGCCGAGTCGCCGATGCGAGCTTGTTTCCATTGGCGGCGCTTCCTGACAGCGTGTCGAGTCCGTGGAGGGCCCCGCGGCATGGACCCGTTCCCGCGCCCTGCACCGCAGAGCTTCAGCCGCCGCGCGCACTTCGTCGGCCGAATCGAAGAGGTTTTGCTCTTCGAGCAGATCGGCGGCTTCGCCCAGCTTGCGGGCCGCCTGACGGAGCGCATCGATTTCAATCGCCGAGGCGCCGTCGGTCGGCGGCGAGTTGACTACGATGTTGCCCGGTGTTTCGATAGCACCAGGGCTCGCCAGTTGACGCCGGTCCTCTTCGTCGAGCGTGCGAATCCACTCGATCATCGCCTCGGGTGAACCGCCAAACTCAGTGCCGCCGTAGACATCGTCGCCCAACCGCCGCTTCAGATCGAGAATCACCTGCGCAGGCTCGCCGGGCCGCAAGCCGTCCGCCCGCTTGCCATCGGGCTGCGGGGCTTCGCCGCGCGCTTGCTCGCGGGCGATCAGCCGCTGAAAGAGCGGTGTCTTGTGTAAAAGCGAAACGCCCGCGTCGTCGTTCGGGGCTTCATCGTCCTCGGTCGGGCAGGCCCGGCCGCACAACGGGCAGGCGACGTCGCCACAGTCCAGCCGAGTCAGCATACCGCCGGGACGAACCGCCGGTCGTACCAGCGGGGCCAGCGCGGGGCGGTCGCCGATCAGCGCTTGGTTCATGCGGTGCTCGGGTGCGCGGGCAGCTTTGTCGTCCGACGCTGACGACGTCGTGGTGGGCGAATCGTCATCGGCCATCGCCGCGCCGGCCAGCGCCAACTGAAGGGCCATCAGTAACACGGCTATGGAACAGCGCGGCTTGCAGTCGAACGACATGGCGGTCACCTCCGTGTAAATATGGAACGTCCGCCAGTCGCAAAGGTGGCAACGTCGCGGGCAGCGATTATAGAGCGGCGGGCGAATTTGGCGGAAGCTCATGTAGAACGGAATTCATTCCGTTTCTGACCGTAGGATGGCTGGTGCGGCACGCGGAACGGAATGAATTCCGTTCTACGGCGAGCAAACGGAATGAATTCCTTGCTGCGACGAGTAAACGGAATGAATTCCATTTTACGATGACGCAGAGCGCGCAGCTTTCCTAGTTGTGCTTGACACCACCCGCCGCCATTACCATAATCCCGCCCTCCTCACCTTAGAGCGGCCCGGTTCGCGCTGCGCACTCGTTGCCATTTCGCGGCGTCTCCGGCCCGTGCATCTCGCGCAGAATCGAAAGCTTGTCGAATGGCTGACCGCTGGGCAGTCGTCGTGCGTTGGACGGTGCTGCTGACGGCTTTGTTGCCCGTCGCCGCATCGGCCCAGGCGCCGCGCGACCGCTCGAACCCGCTGCGCGACGGTGTACTGACGTCGGGTGCGGCGCCCTCCCGACGATCGTCGCAGAGTTCGCCGCTTCGGCGTTTCGTCTCAACCGTCGATGAAGATACGACTTTGCAGCCGGGCAGGCCGCTCTCCGCGAAATCGAGCTTACAGCCGATCGGGCCCGATTGGCTGAAAGGCGACGTGCCCGAATTGCTCGCGCCGCCGCGGGCGGCCGCCCCCGTCGACGATCTGTTGTCGGACGATTTGGGTCCCGATGTGCTCTCGACGCCCGACGGCCCGATGATTGCGCCGCCCCAGACGCTCGGCCCCGAGGGTTTGTCGCCGGGCGGGGCGCCCGACTTGCTGTCGCCCGGTCTGCTGGGGCCGGGCAGCGCTTCCGGAAGCCTGTCGCCCTCGGCCGGCGGGCTACTGCACGACATGCCGTCGGGTCCCGCGCTGCCCGCCGTCCGTCAGCCGATGTTGCGCGAAAGCTGGCTTTATCGACCGTTCAATCTGAGCATCTTCGAAGGCGCGCTTTTCGCCACGCCGCCGATCGGCCCGCAGATCAACACCACGGTGGCCTATTTCACGGGCTTTCGGCTGGGCTGGGACTATGCCACGCATTTCGGCGGCGAAACGCGCTTTGGATTTTCGAAGGTGTTTCTACTCGATTCGCAGACCCGCAGCACCGAAGTCGGTTTTCAGCGGCTGTTTTATTTCGACACCAGCGTGCTGATCTATCCTTGGGGCGACACGCGCTTTCGGCCGTTTCTCGCGCTCGGCGGCGGATTGGCCGATATTTTCATCATCAGCAACAACGGAGTGAACTTGCACCCCGGCGCATTCAACCTGCCCTTTGGCGGCGGCATCAAGTATCGCCACGGCACGCGGCTGGCCTTCCGAGCCGACATTCGCGACAACCTGACCTTCTCGGGCAGCGGCGGGATGCGCACGCTCAACAACATCGAAATCGTCGGCGGCGTCGAGTTTCATTTCGGCGGCGGCGACCGCCGCGTCTATTGGCCGTGGAATCCCAGCCGACACTGGTGGTGACGGAGGGTTCAGGGTTTAGGGTTCAGGGTTCAGGATTTTAACGCCGGGCGGGTGAGCTTCGCGCCGACGAGCGGCGCGGCACAAAGATGCTGAACCCTGAACCCTGAACCCTGAACCCTCGCGTCACCCTTTCAGCTCAATCGGCAGCCGATCGATCTTGGCGGCCAAGATAAAATCGTTTTCGGACAGCCCGCCGATCGCGTGCGTCCAAAGCTCGATCGAGAGCTTGCGATAACCTTCCAGATGCAAATCGGGATGATGGTTGTCGTCTTCGGCTACCTCGGCCACCCGCTTGAAAAAGTCGAGGCCGGCCATGAAGTTCTTCACCGTCCAGTCGCGACGGATGCGCTGGCCGTCGGGCGTCAACCGCCAACCTGCGAGCTTGGCCAATTGCGCTTTCGATTCTTCGAGCGTATAAGGCTCGACGCCGCCTTCACAGGGACGGCACTTTTTGTGGGTCAGTTGCTCGGGTGTTTGGGTTTGCATTGGTTGGTCTCCCTCGGGAACTCTATTCAATTTGTGGCAGCCAGAAGGCTAGTTCGTTTTCCGTCGGCGCGCGGTCGAACAGGTCTTGATAGACGCTGTCGAGCCAGCCGACCGCCGTGCCTTGCCCCTTGTTCGCGCCGTTGAAATATTCCGGCGAGGCGAGAAAGCCGGCCACGACATCCTCATTCTGCGCGCCTTGCTCGAACTGCCCGACCCAATAGTCGATGTCGGCGGGATTGGCGGCCCGGCCCAGATAGGTGAAGTAGTCGTTGGTGACCACTATCGCCTCGTGCTCGGCGCTGGTGGCGATGCCCAACGCCACCTCATAACGGCTGACGCCTGAATCGAGCGCGCTCAGCCAATGTTGCCAGCCGGCAACGTCTGCACTACGCCCGAGTAGATCCTGATACATCGCGCCGATCCAGAGACTGTCGCTCCCGCCATGCGTCTCGACGTACTCCGGCGAACTGATCAATGCCGCCGTAAGCTGTTCGTCGGTCAGGCCCGACTCCATCCGGATCACCCAATAGCTCAGCCCGGCGGCGTCGGGCGAACGGCCGACGTAGTGCCCATACGCTTGCGTCACCACGCGAACGTCGTAAGCCGCGCTGTGCGTGAGCGACATCGCCACATCGCCAAGATCCGAGGGAACTCCTCCAGGTGTGGCGACCGGCGGCGAGTTGCCGGTGCTCGGTGGGACATTCACCGGCGGTGTCTGGCCGCCGACGGGCGTAAGCGTGTATCCCGCGGGCGCCACGAGTCCGCCCGCGGCGTCCGACCAGGTCGCTTCGACCGCGTATCCGCCCAGATAAACGGTGTCGGTGCTCAAATCGCCAAAGTCGCCGATCTCGAAGCCCGACGTGGCGTCGTTCGTGGCGTCCCACCAGCTTGTGCCATCGGGATCGGTGATTGCCTCGGCCATCTCGTGCGATGCGGCAGCCGTCTGCTGATCGAACGGCGACAGACCGGCCTGATCGTTGCCGATCGGATCAGGAATGACGGCGTACCGTACCAACGAACCCGCCGAGTCGAGAAAACTATTGTGATAGCCGGCGAAGCCGGTGGGTACGCCGTTGCTGCTTGCCCCACCTTGCGTGACCACCACGCTGGGCGGGGTAAACACGAAGAGCAGCCGATTGCTATCGGGCGGAGCAATGGCGCCGGCGGCGATCTCTTGATTGAGCAGATTTTGAATTTGTCGGTCGTCGATGGTTCCCTGTGGCCACAAGTTCTGCGCGATCGTCACCGATCCGGCTAACGAGCCGCGCCCGATCTGGCCGGCCTGGGGAGTGCTGTATTCATGGAGCAAGTCCAGGAACGTGCTGTTCGTGACGTAGCCAAAGAACTGGTTGAGATCGTTCGCGTTTTGGACAAGCTGCGAATTGTTCGCCCAGGCTTGTCCCAGAAAGACCGTCTCGACGGCCACGTTATTAATGAGCGGTCCGCCTTGATACGTTACCCCGCCAGTGGAGAGCATCGCGCGAAGCTCCAGACGTTCCGCCCCGCGGCGCGCCAACCGCGATTGCCCGTTGGCCCGGGCCTGCTGCCAGGAATTAAGGCTTGCAACGCGGGCGCCACGGATCGGGGCTACCCTATCGCGCCGGTTCAGTATCCGGCGGCGGTTCGCTTTGAATCGAAGCATGACCGAAGCGTACAGAAACGATCGGCCATCATCCGGCGGCCGACCTGTCCGGAGCGAATGCCCCTTCGTCGAGAATCTTACGCCTGTCCACTTCGAGCGGCAAATCAGCGGAGCGGTCGACAGTTGACGATGGCGACCGCAGACAACTGATGCAGCCGCATCAATTGCGCGGCATCTGGTCTTCGGGCAGATTCTCGCAATCGACGCGATCGTTCGAGTGCCAGAGCGGAAGACCGCGCCGCACGCGGTCGGCGAGCACATCGAGCTTGGCGCGCGTGCCCGGTAACGCCTCGGTCGAGTCGTACTCGGTCGAGCGAACTTCTTCAGGTTCAAAATCCCAAAAGCCTAACTTGATCGCTTCGAGCACCGATGTTGGCACGGCAGTTCTCCCTCCACGTCACAAGTCCACCACGTGGAGTATTTGGCCATTTACTGAAAATGTCAAGCAAATGGCCATGACAGCACAAACATCAAAATCCGTCGATGTTAGACGTAGATCGCAATCGACAGAGATCTTTCCACACCCGTACCTTGTCGGGCATTAAACGTGCTTGGCGCGAACCCCCGCACACCGCCCCGCGTACCGCCAGATAGTCGGGGCCACAGTTCAATGCGTCCGTGGCGCTTTCCAGCGTCAGCGAGCCTGCCAATACGGTCAATAGTTGTCGCGAGCGAGCTTCTGCGAGAAGTTCCGCCGCTTGGGGCATTGGCAAATGATCGAAGACATTGCCCTGTTTCTTGTTGCAGGTGTCGATGAGCAAAGCGCGGCAGCCGAATTTAGCAGCCCAATGAAGCACATCGGCGGGCGGCGGCGCTTCGGCCGCCTGCCAATCGGCATAAACAACCGCCACCGGCGCGCAGCTTGCAGGCAGCCGGCGGACCGCCGCCGCCCAATGGCGCGGCCACTGCCCATCGCTCGCGCAACCAGCCAGGCCAAGCTTGGCGAAGGCGATTGCCTCGGGCAGCTCGTCTCCATGAGCGGGTACAATTGAATTCCTGGCATTCTGCAATTCGCCCATCGCCATACTAAGCTGAATCGACTGGGCCAGCCGTGCGGCCACCTCTTCGGCCACCGCTTGCGGAACGCGGCCCAATGACCCCGCCGAAGGCTCTTTCAAGTCGATGATGTCGGCGCCGGCCTCGAAGGCATCGAGTGCTTCATCGAGCGAACGCACGCTGACCAACAATCGAGTCATCGAGCGCCCGCCTCAGCCTGCAACGCTCGCTTGGACTCGGCCAGCCGTGCGTTGAGCCGGTTGGCCACGTCGACGCTTAGCGTCTCGCACCAGGCACCGTTGATGGTGATGTAATGGCCACACCATGCGCCGAGCCGCCGATCGGTTTCCATCATCGCCCACTCCGGGGCGCGCTCGGCCAGTCGCACAATCAGCGTGGCGGCTTCGGCGTTTGCGAACCGTTTGCCCGGCAGAAAACTTGGACCTTGGCCGAGCAAAAACCCTTCGACCACGTCGAGCGGCACGCGCAGCGGGCCACCCGAGCGCAGATAAACGTATAAATATTGCGAATCGGCCGCGAGCCGCGGCTGACGGGCTTGCACAATGACCAGAACGAGCACGAACAACGAGGCGGCGGCAAGCACGACGCCGAAAGCGCGCAATACGGCGGAGGGAAACGGATCGCCCACTCCGCGGAGCAACAGCCCGCCCACCAACGCACTCGCTGCGGGGATGATCGCCCCCAGCCAGGCCGCCCGCGCGTTACTCTTCAGCCATGTCTCACGCATGGAATCGATGGTAACAAATAGAGCCGTGCCGCGTGAGTGCCGGGGTTACGTGTCGCGGGCAATCAAGTATATACTGTCGTAGGTTGCACGATAAAACAGAGAAACAGCGATGCCGTCAGATGAACAGCTTGAGGGACGTGCCGCTTCGAGAGCCGTGCTGGCGGGCATTGCCATCATTCTTCTGGTTTATGCCGTCGCGCTGGCGCGGGGATGGCCGCAACACGGCACCGAGCTGATTCTGGCAGCGGAGGAAGCCGCGGAGCCGGCACGGCGTCGTGGCATCGACGTTGGCCATGAGCGACCTGGCGCCGCGGCGCAGGAAGCCGCCGCGCTAGCGGCGGCCCCGGCGCATCCTCCGCCGCCCCATTGGATGGTGCTCCCTTTCGTCTCGTTGTTGGCGGCCATCGCCATCTTGCCGCTCAGCAGACACACCGAACATTGGTGGGAGCACAACCACAACAAGTTTTTTGTGGCGGCCGGGCTGGGGTTGCTCACGCTGCTCTACTACGCCTGTCTGCACCCGACGACGGTCGAGCGCCACTTTTTGGGCCACGCGCTGGTTCATCGCGGCGGCGACAGCTTCTCGTGGTCGCTGCCCGCCGCAGTCATTGCCAATGCCATCTTTCAAGATTTCGTGCCGTTCATCGTGCTGCTGTTCAGCCTGTACACAATCAGCGGCGGAATTCGGATCGAAGGCGACCTGCCCGCCCGACCACTTACCAATGCCAGTTTCATTGCCGTGGGCGGCGTCTTGGCCAGCCTCATCGGCACCACTGGGGCGGCCATGCTCCTGATCCGGCCGCTGCTGGAGACCAACCGCGAGCGGCGTTATGTCTCGCACACGGTCGTCTTTTACATCTTTGTGGTGTGCAATTGCGGCGGCTGCTTGTTGCCGCTGGGCGACCCGCCGTTGTTTCTCGGTTACGTGCATGGCGTGCCGTTTCTCTGGACGGCGTCGCTGTGGCGCCAGTGGCTACTGGTGAATGTCCTGCTGCTGGGGATCTACTATCTTTACGACCGCCTGCGCGTCTATCCCAAAGAGACACGGCGCGACGTGGCGGCCGACGAGACGCGCGTTCACCGGCTGCGATTCGGCGGCATCTGGCCCAACGTGCCGCTGCTGCTGGGAGTGGTGTTGGCGGTGGGCCTGCTCGATCCCAGCAAGCAAGTGCCCGGCACCGCGTGGTATCCGTGGCTTTATCTGCGCGAGATCACGCTGTTGTCACTGGTCGGCGTGTCGTTGCTGGTCGGTCCTGAGTCGGTGCGGCAGGGAAACAACTTTAATTATGGCGCCATCATCGAAGTGGCCGCGCTGTTCATCGGCATTTTTCTCTGTATGCAGCCGGCGTTGCAGATTCTGCACGAGGAAGGTCGGGCGCTGGGAATCAACACCGCGCCGCGGTTCTTTTGGATCACCGGTGCGCTTTCATCGGTGCTCGACAACGCTCCCACGTATCTTGTCTTCTTTGAAACGGCCCAGACCTTGTCGCCCAATGATCCCACAAACGTCGCCGGGGTGCCGGCCAAGCTACTGGCGGCGATCAGCCTGGGCGCGGTTTTTATGGGGGCCAACACCTACATCGGCAACGGTCCGAACTTTATGGTTAAAACGATCGCCGAGAAATCGGGCGTGCGCATGCCTAGTTTTTTTGGATACATGGTTTACAGCGGGGTGTTCTTGATTCCGATCTTTGGGCTGGTGACCTGGATCTTTTTCCTATGATGATCACCACCGAACGACAATTGGCCGATCTCTGCCGGCGATTGTCGGACGCCCGCTGGATCGCCTTCGACACCGAGTTCGTCTCGGAACACACCTACCGTCCGCAACTATGCCTGGTGCAAGTGGGGATCGAGGGGCATTTGGCGGCGATCGATCCGCTGGTCGTCGGCGATCTCACGCCCTTTTGGCAAACGCTGGCGGATGGCGATCATGAAACCATCGTGCATGCCGGCCGCGAGGAGCTGGTGTTTTCGCTCGCCGCGACCGGTCGCCCGCCCGCCCGGATGTTCGATGTGCAGCTTGCGGCGGGTTTTATTGGGATGGAATACCCGGCGGGCTACGGCAATCTGATTTCGCGCCTGTTGGGACGCACGCCGCGCAAGGGAGAGACGCGCACCGACTGGCGGCGGCGGCCCTTGAGCGAGCGGCAGATCGACTACGCCCTGGAAGACGTGCGGCATTTGCCCGATCTGCGCGATAAGCTGCGCTGCCGGCTCGAAGAGCTCGGCCGCGTCGAATGGTTCGAGACCGAGATGGGCGATTTTCAGGCCGAAGTGGCCGGCATGCACACCCGCGAGCGGTGGCGCAAGGTGGCGGGCAGCTCGGGCCTGTCGGGCCGCAGTCAGGCGATCGTGCGCGAGCTGTGGCAGTGGCGCGAGCAAGAGGCGTCCCGCCGCGATTGCCCGATCCGGCGCGTGCTGCGCGACGACCTGATCGTCGAGCTGGCCAAGCGCCGCAGCGCCGATCCCAAGCAGATTCGCGCGGTCCGCGGCCTGGAACGGGGCGATTTGCAGCGGCACCTGCCCGACATGTGCCGGGCCATCGCCCGAGCGCTCGACGTGCCGGACGATGCCTGCCCCGAGACGATCCGCCGCGACGCCAGCCCGCAGTTGACGATGCTCGGGCAGTTTCTCTCATCGGCCTTGAGCAGCATCTGCCGGGCGGCCGAGGTGGCGCCCAGCCTGGTGGGCACGCCCAACGATGTACGCGAGCTGGTAGCCTATCAGTTGGGCGAGTTGCAAACGGACGAGCCGCCGGTTTTGGCCCAGGGCTGGCGGGCCGAAGTGGTCGGGCATTTGCTCGACGATCTCTTGGCCGGCAAAGTTTCGATTCGCATTCGCGATCCCCGCGCCGAGCAGCCGCTGGCATTCGAGCGCGAGTAAAGTAGCTCCGACACCGGTTAAGTAGCTCCGACACTCCGTGGCGGAGAATCAGTCGCCTTCGGCGACTGCATCCCCGTCACGCAGCGCCGCGGCTACCTTGGCGGCGGTGGATGAGAGGCCCGCCGCACAAAGGGCTGACTGCTTATGGCTGCTGGATTTCTCCCCTGACCAGGTTCGCAGGTCCCCATTGCGAGGGCCCCTCATCGGCCGCCGACCGTTAGTTGTATTCATCAACGGCCGCATCGTCAAACGGCGAGCAGGCGGGCACCGTAGAACGGAATTCATTCCGTTCTACGAAGCGGTCACCAGAATTTTTTCGGCGGCCTCGCGGCCAAGACTGGTTTGCCGGCCGGCGACCGCCACGGTGAGCGCGCCCGCCGCCGGGCCGGCCAGCACTTCGCCCCGCACGCCCAGCGGCAATCCCGCCTCGGTCAAAAAGCGCAAAAACTCGGGCGACTGGTCGATCACCCGTGTCAGACAAAACCGAAATCCCGGCGGGCATTCGGCCAACGTGCGGCTGGCCGGCGTCTCGAGCGAGCCGTCGGCCCGCGGTATCGGGTCGCCGTGCGGATCGGCCTGCGGAAACCCCAAGTATTCGTCGATCCGGTCGACCAGCCGGTCGCTGACGGCATGCTCCATGTGCTCGGCTTCTTCGTGCACTTCGTCCCAGGTCAGCTTGAGCGTCTCGACCAGAAACTGTTCGATCAAGCGGTGCCGCCGCATCACTCGCAGCGCCAGGGCATTGCCGGCCGCCGTCAGCCGCACGCCTTCGTAGGGGGCATAGGTCGCCAGGCCGCTCTCGCTCAGAGTTTTGAGCATGCTGGTGACCGTGCCGGGCGACACGCTCAACGCGTCGGCCACCTGCCCGGTGGCCGCCGGGCGGCCCGATTGCGCGATGCAAATCTGGAAGATCGCCTTGACGTAGTTTTCGACGGTGAGGCTGGCCACAGATCACGTTCCCAGGAGCGGTTTCTTCCGTTGTAGAACGGAATTCATTCCGTTGCCAGTAGAACGGAATTCATTTCGTTCTTACTCACCAAACGGAATGAATTCGCTCTACGAGAAAAAACCGATAAATCGGCCGGTGGGGTCGTTGACACCGGAAAACGACTCTATTAGATTAACCCGTCTTAAGCTTCGACGTGTCTGTCTTACGGGGCACACGGCGTCTTATGGTG
>DATFDL010000060.1:0-12403 GCA_035252155.1 Pirellulales bacterium
CAACGACGAAGTGCTGCGAAAGCCCGGCAAGCTGACCGACGAGGAGTTCGAGCACATCAAGCAGCATGTGGTGATCGGCTACCGCATTTTGGCCGACCTGCGCAAACTGTCGCACATGCTGCCCGTGGTGTTGCACCATCACGAGTCGTGGGACGGCACCGGCTACCCGCACGGGCTGGCAGCCGAGGGCATTCCGTACCTGGCCCGCATCGTGGCGGTGGCCGACGCCTACGACGCCATGGCCAGCGACCGCCCGTACCGCGCCGGCATGGAGGACGAGAAGCTCGACGCGATCATTCGCAAGGGCGCCGGCCAGCAGTGGGACCCGCATGTGGTCGAGGCATTCTTCCGCGCCCGCGACGACATTCGCGCGATCTCCAGTCGCGGGGCGCTTTCGGCCGAGGCCGCCGAGCCCAACTGGTCATAAGACAAGCTACGGCCTCTAAAAGTGTGGACCAGCCGCCCCCGGCTGGTTCCCGACGCCGACTGGCGTCGGCGATGCACAGCCGAGGGCGGCTGTGCGACATGCCGGTTCGTGCAATTGCGATTCTGAGTGTCAAAGCCGATCACGGGTTCGTAGTACAATGCCTTCATGGCACGCCAAGAGCACCAGCGCGAGGACCTGCTGCGAGAAGCCGTGGCGCTCGTCGAACGCGCCGAGCTGCGGCTGCCGGGCCCCGCCGAACAAGTGGTGGTCGGCTTTCGCCGCGATGGCTCAGCCAGCATCTTCTTTGGGGAAGAGCCAGTCTATCAGTTTAACTCGGTACGCGAACTGCGGCGCGCGTACGAGGGCGGGCTGCTCTTTAAGGCCGAGCGCGGACGGCTGGTGTCGCTACGGCGGCAGCGCGTGCCCGGCCAGGTGCAATTACTGCGGCACGATCTCAACGACGATGAAACGTGTCGGTTTTTGGCGGAGCTGACGGAACGAGTCGGCGATTTGCGCGACCATGTCCGCGACGGGGCGTTTGAGCTCGTCGGGCAGGCGCCCACAGGCAGCGACGTTGTCGGGCGAATCGTCCGGTGGTTGGAGTCCCTTGAGCTTCCGCCGGCCTTGGCATCGACGCCACGTGTCCGCTAAAAGCGGGTGCCACGTTCAACTGTGGTTAAACAACAGTTGGCCTTGACGCCGCTGGCCGGTTTTCCTAGTTTCTCGCGGCTTGGGATCGCAGGCCCGAGGATGGGCCGACGAACGAGCTGGATCGATCAGCCGCATTCCGTTCGCACGGGGCCGGGCGGAGATCGTTGCGGAGGCCGCATGAGACTGCGTCGGCCTGCGTGGCCGCTCGTCTTGCTGGCCGCCTGGTGTACGGGCGGGCCGCTCCTTCCACAGTCGTCGGGCGAGGAGCCAGCCGCCCCCGTGCGAGTTGCCCGACTCATCACACGCTTGGGCAGCGACGCTTACGCCGATCGCGAAGCGGCGGGGGCCGAACTGGTCTCACTCGGACCCGACGCGCGGCGGCAACTCGAAGCCGCCTCGGCCCACGAAGACCCCGAAGTGCGGTTGCGTGCCAAGGAACTGCTCCGCCGACTGCGCGAGGATGACCTATGGCAAGCCGCCAAAGTCGATTTTCAATGCCGCCAGGTTGCTGCCGCCGACGTGCTGGCCGCTCTCTCGCGGCAGTCGGGCAACCGTCTGCTGATCGGCGATGAATATGGGGCCTTCCGCGACGGCGGCATCGATGCCGAATACACCGGTACGTTGTTCTGGGAAGCCGTCGACGATCTGTGCCGACGCAGCGGCAACCGCGTGCGGCCGCACTACGACACGCGCCATCCAGGGCTGGTGGTGGTGTCGGGCTTGCCCGGAAAATATCCGGTCGCCTACGCCGGCCCGGTCAAGATGCAGATCAACCACGCCCGGCGGCTGTTTTCCGAAGAGTTCGACTACGAACAGCCTCGCTCCGAACGGTCGCACACCTTTCAACTCGACTTGCAGGCCATTTGGGAAGATCGTTTTCGGCTGGTGGCCTATCGCTTGCAGCCGGAGGTGGTCGAGGCCGAAACCGACGCCGGCGGCCGATTGTCGGGCCAGGCCACGGCCGGCGGCTGGAACATCGCGGGTTCGGGCACCAAGCAAGTGACGATGAACATCCGGCTGCAACCGCCGCCGACCAGCGCCAGGTCGCTCAAAACCTTGCGGCTGCGGTGGGGACTGGTGGCCGTGGGCGATTTGGCCCAACTCGACGTGGACGATCTTCAATCGTCCGCGCCGCATTTTCAAGACGACCTGGAGCTGACGATCGAAAGTTTTCAGACCGCGCCGGGCGGGCGCTGCGAGCTGACCGTGCTCGTGGCCCGCGAGGCGGTGCCGCTCGATCCCGCCGAGCTAGTCTTTCAAGAGAACGAGATCGAGTTGTTCGACGCTCAGGGACGCGCATATCGAAAGCAGGGACAAACCAACACGCTTTCCGACCGCGGGCCATTGATGAAGCTCAGCTTTTCGAGCGAAAACGCCGAGAGCGTGCCGAGGACGTTGCGGGTGACTTATCCGCGCATCCGTTCTCAGCGCGATTTGGAGATCGTCTTTCGCGACGTGCCGCTGCCGGTGGGTAGGCCCGAGTAGGTCAGGCTTTCTAGCCTGACACGATCGCAGCGAAACGGCGATAGTGGTGGTACAATCGGTCGAATGGCCAACGGTGTAGCAATTACGGACCCCAAGCGCAAGCGATTCCAGTTTGGAGTGCGTACGCTTCTTTTCATGACAGCCGCCGTCGCTACGATCCTGGCGGCCGTGGGCTGGTTCACCGGAGGATGGGCATCGGGGGTCGAGTGGTCGCCCGATCGATTCGCGCATCGGTCGTTTCGCTTTTACGTCATGTTTGGCGGTTCTGATCCGGATTTGACACCGTCAGCGGCGATCCAACGGCGAGAATGGGAAAGCGACCTCGAAACCTGGCTAAAGCAAAATGGCTATGTCATTGAAACTCCTGCTGAGCCTCGCTGGTTTCTCTCGAAGGGGTTTGCCCCGGGAATTCGTGGCTGGTCCGGTCCGGCAAAACGTGTGTGCCAAGAACTGGGTTGTTGGGGCGGCAGAAGTCATAATTGGATCGAGTGGTCGGAGGCACATCCTGATATTGCCGCTGAACTATGGCCTGATTTCGTTAAACTTGTGCGCGAAGTTAACGGTCGGGGCATGGACGCGGCGAGTTTTCTGCTCGACAATGCTCGCGATAGCAAGTCTCAAAAGGAGTATCGAGCCGCGGCCGACCGTTTGATCGAAATGCATGCGCGCGGGCTCGATCCCTGACGAGAACCCAGCCGGGGCATCGGCAAGCCTCTGCCCCAGCCACCGGTGCGCTCATCAATATACCCGAAGATCCTTATACCTTTTCCATGGATGGTGTCGTTCGCATTGTCGTTCAGGCCCGAATGAACTCCAGCCGGCTGCCGGGCAAAATCCTGGCCGAGCTGGCCGGTCGGCCGCTGCTGGAATATGTGGTTCGCAGGCTCCAGGCGGTGCGCCTCGCTGACGGTAGTTCGTGCGAAGTGCTCGTCGCTACAACCATGGCCGCCGCCGACGACGCGACTGAGGCCGCGTGCCGGCGGCTTGACGTGCGTTGCTTTCGTGGCAGCGAGACCGATGTGCTCGCGCGCTACGTCGCGGCCACCGCCGATCTGACTGAGGACGACGTGGTGGTCCGCGCCACGGCCGACAACCCGCTCTACTGCCCGCGGCGAACAGCACGCATCATCGAACAACATTTGCAACAGCGGAACGACTATACTTGTATCGCCAAGCTGTCGTACGTCGTGCCGGAAGCGATTCGGGCGGGCGCCTTGCGGCGGATGGCCGGGCTGGCCACCTCGGCTTATTGCCGCGAGCACGTGACGCCGTATTTTCGCCAGCAGGACGGCACGTTCCGTGTCATGCAATTGCCCGACAATTGGCAGGGGCTTCAGCCCGGCATCCGACTGACCGTCGATACGCCGGCGGAGTTGGCCCGCATGCGGGCGATTTGCGAAGCGATGGCGGGCGACGACCCCTTGGTCGCGCTGGACGACGTTTATCAATGGTGCCGACATGAGCGCGCCGAGCAAACCGCTCGCTGACCTGCGCGTGGCGATCGTCGGCTATGGCTCGATCGGCCGGCGACACTGCGACAACCTGGCCCGGTTGGGCGTGGCGCGGCGCGTGGTCGTGCGGCGGGCAGAGGCGGCCAATCCGGCCTTCTCGCCTTCGGCCGACGTCGCGGTGGTGCATTCTTGCGAGGCGGCCATCGCCGATGGCCTCGATTTGGCGATCGTTTGCAACCCGACGGCGCACCATGTGGCGACCGCCTCGAAGTTCATTTCGGCTGGCGTGCCGGCGCTGATTGAAAAGCCGCTCGCGCATCATCTAGTCGATGCCGAGCGACTGCTTGCAGAGATGCGGCGCAATGGCGTGCCCTCGGGCATGGCGTATTCGATGCGATACCATCCAGCCTACGCCTTGGCGCGCCAGTGCGTGCAGAGCGGCCGGCTGGGGCACGTGTTGTACGCCAAAGCCTGGTTCGAAACCTTTTTGCCCGATTGGCATCCGTGGGAAGACTACCGTCAGAGCTATGCGGCCCGCCCCGAGCTCGGTGGCGGCGTGTTGCCGACGCTCGATCACGAAATCGATTTTCTCAATTGGTGTTTTGGGCCGCCCGCCACTGCCCGCGGCGGGACCGCCCGCAGCGGGACGCTCGAAATCGACGCCGACGACATGGCGATGATCTCGATCGGTTATTCCGGCAACGTGCTGGCGAGCGTGGTGCTGAGTCTTTGCCGGCCTCGGCTCAGCCGTGGTTTTGAGTTCGTGGGGGCCGATGCCGCTCTGCGCTTCGATTTTGATCGCCTCTGTTTGGAGTTTCAGCCCAGCGGGTCATCCGACGCAGAGCTGCTTTGGGACGGTCAAGCGTATGACCTCAACAGCATGTATCTGGAAATGCTCAGCGACACGCTCCGTCCGCTCGCCGCCGGACGGGCGCTGCCGATCCCCTTAGAAGCGGGTGTCGAAACCACTGGCGTAATCGAGCAGGTTTGCAAGGCCAACGGTTGATTCACGCGGCACGGTCGCGTAGGTTAACCATCGCTGAACGGGGTCAAAGCTTTCGGAGAATCGTTGTGATGCAACGTATCAGCCGATTTGAGGTGGAAAACTTTAAGTCGTTGGTAAATTTCGAGATGAATCTGCCAAAGTTCAGTTGCCTGATTGGGCTGAACGGCGCCGGCAAGTCTACTGTTCTGCAATTCATCGATTTTCTGTCGCAACTCGTCCGAGGCGATATGAAGCAATGGCTGGCGGAGCGCAAATGGAAGTCGACTGACCTAAAGTCGAAGCTGACCAAGAAGGTGAATATCGAGTTCCGCATTCAGTTTCGCGGCGAGAACGGAGAATTCGTCGGACGCTGGGAGGCGATTTATAATCCGTCAAAAAACCACTGCACGAAAGAACGGATCGACTTGCTTGACTTCGTGCTTCAGGCTGCGAGTGGTGAAATCGAAGTGTTCTGCGTCAAACAGCCACCGCCCAAGGGATGGAAAGACTGGAAGTTGCCGATCACGTTCAGTTACGAGGGGTCGATTCTATCATCGCTCAAGGAAGACTTGCTTCCAGCTTCCATCCGAGAGTGCAAGAAAGGTCTGGCAGAAATCAAATCCCTCGATCTGCTAGCGCCTGAGCATCTGCGGCAACGAACTCGCGAATCTTCGGGGACCTTGGGCCTGGGCGGACAGCACTTGGCGTCTTTTCTCCATGAGATGAGCGATGCCAAGCGGCGCAAAATGATCTCGCTGCTGAGGAAGGCATATCCGCGAGTCGAAGCTCTTCACGCGAGATCGCTTCGCTCCGGTTGGAAACAGATCGAGATCAGCGAGGGCTACCAGGGGCGGGAGTCCGGCTTCTTTCCCGCCATGACGACCGAGGCCCGCCATATCAACGACGGAATGCTGCGAATGATCGCCATTCTCGCCGAGCTTCAGTCTGACAATCGGTTCCTGCTTTTTGACGAGATCGAGAACGGTATTAACCCAGAGTTGGTTGAATTCGTAACCAATTTGCTGGTCGAAGCGCGGCAACAAGTTCTGGTAACGACGCACAGCCCAATGATCTTAAATTATCTCGATGATGCCACGGCTAAAAGTGGCGTTCTCTATCTGTATAAAACGTCCGAAGGGTTCACAAGGTCGATACCGTTTTTTTCAATCCCTTCCATGAGTAAAAAGTTGCGGGTCATGGGGCCAGGCGAAGCCTTTGTGGACACGAGCCTGATGGATCTCGGCGACGAGATTGTCCAACTGGAGGTGGAGGCAGAGTGAAATGTTCTTTTTGCTCAGTGGGGAAGGGGTGACCGACATGGGGGCAGGGCAAGCGGGGAAAGAAGTCTGCGAAGGCGAGGATTTCCTTTTCGGGCCAATGGCGATGATCGTGGCACAAATCGTTGAAGCCCGACATCATTATTCGATTCTCGATGGTGCGTGCGGCTTCGTTTCGGAAAACGTCCTTGCTCAGCGGGCCGCTGAGCTCAAGGCGGCCAAAAAGAAATTGCGACTCCCCGGGAAGAAGCGAGAGAAGGAGACACGGTACTTTTACAACAACGCACGGCTTTTGTCCCGTATCGCAAAAGCAGAGGCGGCCGCTCGAAAGGACGATGTTGTGGGAGTCTTATTTCGTGATGCCGACACCATGGCGTCCGCCGGACGCGGTTCGTGGGCAGCTAAACGGCAGTCTATGCTGGACGGGTTTGACGAGGAGGACTTTGTGAAAGGCGTGCCAATGGTCCCAAAACCGAAGTCGGAAGCCTGGCTGATCTGCGCCTTGAAGACCCCGCCTTATTTGGGTTGCAACTCATTGGAGGACCGCTCAGGGAACGACGCCTCGCCAAAATCCTTGAAAAAAGAATTGGCAAAATTGCTTCAGCGAGAGATTACACCGGCATTACTTTGCGAGAAGGTTCGAGACAGCATTGACGCGCGCAGAATCACCATGCCAAGCTTTAACGCGTTCCGTGACCGACTCGAAGAGGTGATCTGACTGCTCCGTATAGGACTCACGCATGAGGAAACTTCGTCAAATCGTTGCAATAATCGCCGCCCTCGGCACGTGGAACGTGGGTCAGCACGCTAATGCCCAAGCGGCCGACTCTAGGGCAAGCGCGGTCGAGCGAATCGCCAGCCCCTTGGAGCCGGAGGAGGCGCTGCGGCATTTTCGCCTGGCGCCAGGGCTAGCCATCGAACTGGTCGCCGCGGAGCCGGAAGTGATCGACCCCGTGGCGGCCCGCTTCGACGAAGAGGGCAAGCTCTGGGTCGTCGAAATGCGCGATTATCCCAATGGGCCAGAGCGCGGCGCGCCGCCGCTGTCGCGCGTCAAGTGTCTGGAAGATGCCGATGGCGACGGGCGGTTCGAGACGGCGCGGCTGTTCGCCGACCAACTGTTGTTCGCCACGGGCGTCCAACCCTGGCACGGCGGCGTGATTGTCACGTACTCCGGCCGCGTCGAATGGCTGAAAGACACCGACGGCGACGGCCGGGCCGACGTGCGCGAAACCTGGTTCACCGGCTTCGCCGAAGAAAATCCGCAACTGCGGGCCAATCATCCGCTCTTCGCGATTGACAACTATGTCTATGTCGCCAACGGCTTGCGGGGCGGCATGATCGCCAGCACTTGGCGCCGCGACCATCGCGAGATTTCGATCAGCGGCCGCGACTTCCGGTTCGAGCCGCTGCACGGGGCCGCCGAGGCGGTGTCGGGCAACGGCCAATTCGGGCTGACTTTCGACGACTTTGGCAATCGCTTTATCTGCAACAACCGCAACCCGCTGATGCACGTGGTGCTCGAAGACCGTTATCTGGCCCGCAATCCGATGCTGGCGGTGCCCGGCGTCGTCAACGACGTGGCGGCTGCCGGCGATGCCTCACACATCTATCCGCTCAGCCAGGCCTGGACCACGTCGATCTTGCACGCTGGGCAGTTCACCGCCGCCTGCGGCGCACATATTTACCGCGGCGACGCCCTGCCCGAGCGGTTTTATGGCGACGGCTTGACCTGCGAACCGACCGGCAGCCTGGTGCATTGCGAGTCGCTCTCGCCGGCCGGCGCGAGCTTTGCCGGGCGGCCCGAGCGCGAGGGCGTCGAGTTTTTGGCCTCGCCCGACGGTTGGTTCCGCCCGGTCAACCTGACCACCGGGCCAGATGGGGCGCTCTATGTGGTCGATATGTATCGGGCGGTGATCGAGCATCCGCAGTTCGTGCCCGACGAGTTAAAGAACCGTCCCGACCTGCGCGATGGCGACGATCGGGGCCGCATCTATCGCATCGTGAAAGCCGATTGGCGCCGGCCGCCGCGGCCAAAACTGCCGCTGACCGACCCCACCGCCCTGGCCAAGCTGCTGGCCCACCCCAACGCCTGGTGGCGCGAGACTGCCGCGCGGCTGCTCTATGAGCGGCAAAACCGGCAGGTCGCGCCGACGCTGGCGACTATGGTCCAGCAAGCCCCCGATCCGCGGACTCGCGTGCAGGCGCTTTGGCTGCTATCGGGCATGCGGGAGCTCGACGCTGACCTGTTACAACAGGCAATGAACGACCCCGCTGCACGGGTGCGCGAGGCGGCGGTTTTGCTGTCGGAGCGGCTGCTGGACGAGACGCCGGCCCTGCGTCACCGCGTCATCGAGCTGGCCGGCGACCCCGATGCGCGGCTGCGGTTCCAAGTGGCTCTCAGCCTCGGTTTCGCCCCGGGCGACGACGTGATCGCCCCGCTGGCTCGGATCGCGCTGCGCGGCGCCGACGACGTTTGGACGCGCCGGGCCGTGCTTACCTCGGTCGGCACACGGCCGGGCAAGCTGATGATTGCGATGATCGAGGGCCTCAAGAAAACCAAGCCCAGCGACGGCACATGGCATCTGCTTGACGACACCGCGCGGCTGGTCGGCGCGCGTCACGAAGCCGCCGAAGTAAGCGACGTCTTGAAGGCCCTGAGCGTCCTCAAGCCATCGGAATCGAGCGATGCGATGCGGCTGACGGTGCTGTCCGGCGTGGCCCGCGGCGTGCGCGGCCGCGGCATGACCTGGCAGGCCATGACTGATCGCCTGAGCGACTCCGCCGCGCGCGACGCTGCACGCGAAATTTTCAGTCAGGCTGCCGAGACGGCCCGTCGCAATCAGGCGAGCGCCGAGGCGCGCCAACGGGCCTGCGCCGCATTAGCGTACGCCAGCGATGAACTGGCGCTGGGCGTGCTGCCTGAAATCATCCAAGCGGCCGCTGAGCAGCCGCTGCGTCTGGCGGCGATCGCGGCCTTGGCGGCCCACGACACGCCGCGCGTGGCCGAGCTCTTGCTCGCCGACCTGCCGCAGCAGACTCCCGTAGCACGGCACGCCGTGATCGATGCTTTACTCGCTCGCCCCGATCGCGCCGGCAGATTGCTCGGCGAGCTAGCCGCCGGGCGATTAAAGCCGGCCGAGCTCGATCCCGCGCAGGCACAACGGCTGCTGCGGCACTCCGATCCGCGGCTTCGCGCCCGGGCGGGCCAACTGTTGGCCGCGGCGCTGCCGGCCGACCGCGCCAAGGTGGTTGCTCAATACCAATCGTCGTTGGAGCTCAAAGCCGACCCGGAGCATGGCCGCGAAATCTTCAAGAAAAACTGCGCCACCTGCCATCGCATCGGCGACTTGGGTGTCGATGTCGCGCCCAGCATTGCCGACTCGCGCACCAAGACGCAGCAGCAACTCTTGACCGACATCCTGGAACCGAGCCGGGCGATCGACAACAACTATGTCAGTTATTCCGCCACGACGAACGATGGTCAGTCGTTCGTGGGAATCGTTGCCGCCGAGACGGCGTCGTCGATCACCCTGAAGCTGCCCGAGGGAAAGACCGTCTCGCTGCTACGCGGCGACATCGACGAGCTGCGCTCGAACGGCGTCTCACTGATGCCCGAAGGCCTGGAGAAAAACATCTCGGTGCAGGAGATGGCCGATCTGATTTCGTTTATCAAGAACTGGCGATACCTCGACGCGCGATTGCCCGCCCGAGCGGGAAAATGAAGTGGGACGTGGCTGAGTGCCACGGCATCCGCCGCGGCGCATATGGCCCCGACGTGACCACTATGAAAATCGCCGCGGTGGACGCCGTGCGGTCGATTCCTGTCGCGCCCGGCGATCCAAATCGCACGGCGTCCGTCGCGTCGCCAACCCTGGCGGCATTGTGGGACCGATTGCGCCGCGACGGATGCCGTGGCACCCAGGGGCTGTAGGGTGGGACGAGCTTGCGAGTCCCACCGTTGCGGTTGCGCCACGCGGATGCTCTATGGTGAGCCAAAGGTGGGACTCGTTTCACTCGTCCCACCCTACGCCATCCGCAATCTAGGCTTGCTCACCTTCGAGTGCCCGCCGCAATTGATCGAGCGTGGCAGGCTTCACGAGATGCGCCTCAAAACCGAGCTCGCGCGAACGCCGCCGGTCGTCGGGGGTGCCGTAGGCCGTCAGCGCGATCAGCCGGATCGAACTCGTCTCGGCATCGGCCTTCAAGGCCGCCGCAACTTCGTAACCGTCGAGACCGGGCAATCCGATGTCGAGCAAGGCGATATCGGGCCGGCTCAAGCGGGCCATCGACAGCGCCTCGTATCCATCGTGGGCAACTTCGACTTCATAGCCGATCTTCTGCAGCAACATGGCTTGGGCGCGGGCCACCTCAGGATGGTCCTCGACCAACAAGACGCGCGTTGCACTGCGAACCCAAGTTCCTCTTGCCGCTGCTAACATGGCACCGCTGTCCTCCGGACCCACGTATTGGTTAGCTGACGGAATCTTAATTGAGCACAGCCGTGCCGCAAGCCCCGTCAGGCCCAAAGGGATGGTCTATTTTTGACCATCCGCGGGGACGACCTTGCCGAAGATTCGGCCGCCGTGGTCGGAGGCGCTCCACGTGCCGGCATATTCGTGGTTATAAAACAAAACCCTCGCGGTGAACTTGCCCATGCCCGGCACTAGCACGTTGGTGAGGGTAATCACCGGCGTGTCGCCGGCCCATTTGATTTCGAGCGGCAGGCTGAGCGTCTTGCCTTCTTTGCCGTATTGCCACTCGAATTGCCAAAAATCGCCGTGTTTGAGCTTCTTCACGCTCTTGAGATGATAGGTTTCTTCTTTCAGGCCTTTTTGCTGTTCGGTACCGTTGATCGTGAAATAACCCACCAACGAAGCGCCGGACATCGACTGTTCGAATTCTTGAATGAGCGTTTCGCGGTCGGGCACGGGCGGCGCTGTCTCGGCCGGCGGTTCATCGGCCGCCGGGGCGAGCGACCAGCAAAGCAATGAAACGATGGCGAGCGGGATGAAGATGCGTTTCATGGGAAGTTTCCTCAAAATGTTTGGTAGACCGGTGCGGGCACGATGGCCAATCAAATAGTATAGCAATCCGGCGTGCCGGATCGACGGTGCGGGTGCCACGGCATCCGCTGCGGCGCTTACGGCCGGCGATTCACGATTATTCCGAATGCCGCAGCGGACGCCGTGCTGGGTCGCGTGTCGGCCGACACCCGGAGAGTTGCTCGCACGGCGTCTGTCGCGGCGTTCAATGCCAAGAGCAAAACAAGCGTCATGCGCCGCGACAGATGCCGTGGCACCCGCTCAGATGCCTTGGCGCCCGTTTGGCGCCGTCCCGCTCGCCGCACGCTTCCTTACAAGCTTCTGCTTGCCGATGCGGAGCCCAGCACCAGCTTACGGCACGTCAACGCTTCGGCGAAGCGAGTAGGCGAGTTGCACTCGAGGCCCCGTAGCCGCAAGAGCGACCAGAAAGTGTCGGGCGTGAACCAGGGTTTCGTACGCTGGGTCGCGAAGACTTCCATCAGGCACTCTACCTTGCGGCGGCACACCGCCTCGCCCAGCGGCACGTAAACGTTGGGATGCCCGAGATCGCCCTCGTACTTGGGGATCTCGTATTCCAGAATCAAGTGGTCGCGGAAGGCACACCAGGTCAGCTCGGCCACCAGGCGGTGGTCTTGATGCAAGTCTTCGCGGCGGTGCGTGAAGACGACGTCGGGCGAGACTTCCGTTTGCAATGTGGCGAAGAATTCTTTGATTTCCCCGCCCGCATAGGGAAAGTACGAGTCACGGAAGCCCTTGATCGTGACGGTTTTTCGTCGGGCATCGGCCAGGAACAAATCTGCGGCGCGACTTGCTTCGGACGACCGCGCCGTGTCGCCGCTGAGCACGACCCAATGCACATCGATCTGGCGAGGACGCTCGGCCAGCATCTGCATCAGCGCGCCGCCGCAGCCGATTTCCAAATCATCGGCATGGGCGCCCAGACAAAGAATCGAGCGGACCGACTCGCAGGAGAGTGACAGCATGACCCGAGAAAGTTTGACGAAAATTCGAGGAAGGTTACTTGGCCGACTTACTCTCGTAGGATGGCCTTCCAGGCCGTCCGGCGCGGTGGACGGCCTGGAAGG
>DATFDL010000061.1:0-2782 GCA_035252155.1 Pirellulales bacterium
CGAAGCGTAAGCGAGGTAAATCGGGTTCTCGTCCTCGCTTACGCTTCGGGTTAGTGTGGGCTGATGAATAATCCGGGCTAGCATCGCAGTCAACTCCGCACACTGGCCCCTGACCCCTGGCCCCCGACCCCTATTTCGGCCGGGGCTGGTTCAGAAAGCTGGCGATCGTTTGGGGCGGCTCGGGCTTCTTCGAGCCGAACCAGCCGCCCTTGCCGCTGGCGCAGCCCACCGTCGTCATCGCCAAACCGGCGGCCCACAAGACCGCAAAGTAGTGCCAACGAATTCGCGCGTCGCGTCGGGTAGTCATGGCCAGCTCGCTTGCCGAACAAGAATAGAATTGGCCGGCGAGTGTCTCAAAAACGTCGTCGGGCGTCCAGACCGGTTTCTTGCCCTACGAGCTCCCGTAATGTAAAGATGTATAACGATTTGCGACGCGAGAGAGTCGCGGCGCCCTGGCAGGACGTTCGGCGAACCGGCGCGAGGTTATTGTCGCCGCCGCGGCTTTGGCATAGGCTCACCATCGATGGCAGAGACTCGCTTTGGTTTTATCGGCGCAGGTAGAATGGCGACGGCGCTGGCCCGCGGCTTGTTGAGCCAGGGATTGGCCGACCCCGAACGCATTGTCGCCAGCGACCCCTTGCCGACGGCGGCCGAAGCGTTTACTCAGGCCACCGGCGCTGCTGCCATTGACGACGGCTTGCAAGTCGCGGCCCGGTCGGACTGCCTCTTTCTGGCCGTCAAGCCTCGGCACATGGCTGCCGCACTGGGTCAACTCGCCGGGCGGCTCACCGAGCGGCATTTGGTCATCTCGGTGGCGGCGGGCGTGCCGCTGGCTGCGATCGCTCACATGTTAGGAGGCGGACCGCGACTGGTTCGTGTCATGCCCAACACTCCCTGCCTCGTCGGCCACGGCGCCAGCGCTTATTGTCTAGGGCCGGGCGCGACCGCCGCCGACGCGCAACTGGTCGGCCGGTTGTTGGGGGCCGTCGGACGGGCGATTCCGCTCGATGAAAAGCTGTTGGACGCGGTAACCGGGCTTTCCGGCTCCGGTCCCGCCTTTGTCTATTTGATGATCGAGGCGCTCAGCGACGGCGGCGTCCGCATGGGGCTGCCGCGCGACGCGGCGCTGACGCTGGCGGCCCAGACGGTGCGCGGCGCGGCCGAGATGGTGCTCGCCACGGGCGAGCATCCGGCAACGCTCAAAGACCACGTGGCCAGCCCCGGCGGTACGACGATGGCCGGCCTGCACGCGCTCGAAGCCGCCGGTGTGCGCGGGGCGCTGATGAACGCCGTCGAGGCGGCTACGCTCCGCTCGATCGAACTGGGAAAATCCGCCTGACAGGAGGCGAAGCCGTGTCGGTATTCTGCATCGTCGACGACAAGCACGTTCCGCTGTATCGTGTGGTGTGGGTGGCGGCGACGCCCCATTTTTGCGGCTCCGACTCATGCCAACGCGAGGGTTTTTATGAGGTGCGGCTGGAGCAAGGCGAGGCGGTCTGGGCCAGCCACAAAGAACGTGACCAGTTGCTCGAAGCGCTCGAAGAATGGGCCGGCGGCGCCGGGCCTGAGGATGAAGAAGACGAAAGCTGGCACTAGGTGGAATCATGAGCACCGACGACCGGTATGAGTGGCGCGAAACCTACTTCGTGCTTTTCCCGTCGTGGAAGCGGCCGTCGCTCAGCGCGGTCGAAAAAGCCGTGAGCAAGGTCGGCGCGCATCTGCGCCTGAGCGGCCAGGAGGCCGACGACGAGGGACGCATCGAAGCGATCAACGTGCAATCGCCCGGCGACCACTCGGCCCTGGAAATCGACTATCACAGCGGCGAGGAAGTGGCCTTGCAAGTGCAGGAGCTTACCGAGCAACTGCGCTCCGACCGGGCCGAACGCGACAAGCTGGCCAAGCTCAAGCCGTGCGACGCGCGGTTCGAGATCATGCACTTCGAGATGATGTCGGACGACATCTCGGACGACGCCGACGAAGAGATTTTCGATCCCAGCGCCTTACTGGTGGTGCTCGACGCCCTGGTCGAGCTGACCGACGGCGTGGGCGTCGACCCGCAATCGGGCACTCTCTTGTAACAAATATGCTCGCCAAGGACATCAAACGGGGAATGATCGTCAACTACGACGGCGCCCCGTGCATCATCGAGACGGTCAACGTGCACAGCCCGACGGCGCGGGGCGCGTCGACATTCTACAAATATCGTGCTCGCAATCTGATCAGCAAGCAGAAGGTCGACATTACGCTGCGCGGCGGCGATTCGCTGGCCGAGGCCGATTTCGAAAAGCGGCCAATCAAATTCATGTACGCCGACGGCGCGCATTTGCACTTTCTCGACCAGACCGATTTCAACCAGTATTCGCTGCCCGCCGGCGACCTCGAGGAAGAGGCCAGGTATCTGACCGAGGAGCTCGAAGGCGTCTATGCCCTGATTTACAACGACGGGTGCGTGGGCATCGACGTGCCGCAGACGGTGACGCTCAAGGTCACGCAGTGCGATCCCTACGTGCGTGGCAACTCGGCGACGGGCCGCACCAAGCCGGCGACGCTCGAGACCGGCCTGACGGTGCAGGTGCCCGAATACATCGCCGAGGGCGAGCTGGTGAAGATCGACACGCGGACCGGCGATTTTCTCTCGCGTGCGTGACCACAGAATAGGATGGGCCGTGTAAGTAGGGTGGGACTGGCCAGCGCGAAATGTGTGATCCTCGCCGCCGGGGTTTGATTCCGTTTTTGTTCCCCTAAGATGCCGCCGGCTTGCCCGGCTGGAGTTTCACGTTGG
>DATFDL010000062.1:0-13114 GCA_035252155.1 Pirellulales bacterium
CCGGTGGGCCGGCCACAAGGGCCGGGGCTACAATTGAAACGCCCTTTTGCGGAACCGTTGTCGCACGTTCTCGGCTACGGTGTTGAGTACGAAGGTCAGTGCAAACAATACCAAGGCGGCCAAAAACAGCGTGCGATAGTGGGTGCTGTCTTTGACGGCTTCGGGCATCTCCTCGGCGATGTTGCCCGACAAGGTGCGAAATCCATTGAACACGTTCCAGTCGAGCACCGGCGTGTTTCCCGCGGCCATCAACACGATCATCGTTTCGCCGACGGCCCGGCCTAGCCCGACCATCACAGCGGAAAACAGCCCGCTCATCGCCGTGGGAATGACGATGCGCGTGGCGGTTTGCCACGCGGTCGCCCCGGCGCCCAGCGATGCCGACCGTAGATGCTGGGGGACGGTCGAGAGGGCGTCTTCGGCGATCGTGTAGATGATGGGAATAATCGCAAAACCCATCACAAAGCCGACCACCAGCGCATTGAGTTGCTCATAGGGGCCGACGAAGGTGCCGCGGGGGTCGAAGCCGGCGGCCGACATCGTGAGCGACATCAGCCATGCTGCCAGCAGCGCCACGGCCGCGGCCACGACGAATTTGATCAATTCGGCGGCTGCAAGTCGAGCTTCGCTCCAGGCACGCGATCGCGCGCGGAGCGACGGATTGACGTAGACCGCCAACAACCAAGCCGCGCCCAACGCCGCGATCGGGATGAACAAAAGCATCCAGCCGCCCGGGGCCGTGCCGCGGCCCGAGAGCCAGCCGATCAGGTCGCCGGCGAACAGCAAGCGCTCGACCGGGCGTCCAAGGGCATGCGCCCACCACAGACCCAGCGGCAGCGCCAAGCACATCCCAGCAAATCGCCAGGCGGCCAGGCGAGTCCGCAGCGATTTGGGAATGATTTGCCAGACGAAGGCTGAGAAGAGCAATGCCAGCGGCACCGTGACCAGCGCCATCAGCACGGTGGGCAGAATGCCCTCGACAATCGGCGCCAGCACCAGCGCGGCGATGAAGCCAAGCACCACGCTCGGCAAGCCGGCCATCAACTCGATGGTAGGCTTGATGCGAGCCCGCACGCGCTTGTGTAGAAATTCGCTCGTGTAGACGGCTGCCAGCAGCGCCAAAGGCACGCCGATCAGCAGCGAATAAAAAGTGGCCTTAAGGGTGCCGAAGATCAGCTTGGTCAGGCCGAGCTTCGGCTCGAAGTTATCCGTGCCGCCGGACGACTGCCATTCGAGCGATGGGCTTTCATAACCCTCGTACCAGATCGGCAGAAAGAGCGAGCGCAGCGAAACTTCGGGATGGGGGATGTTGACGGCCCAGAGCGAGAGCGAATCGGGGGCGGCGCCCAGCAGGCCGTCGTCGCGCGGGTGCATGGCCAAGACGGCAAAGGCCTGGCTCGCTCCGCCGATCGTTTCAGCCAACAAGGCGTCGTTGGTGACGTAAAAGAGACGCACCGAGCCGTCGGCATAGGCGACCGCCAGCATGCGGCTGCGCGGGCTGGGCGCCAGCGCCGTGACGGCGGTCGGACCGGGCAGGTCGTGGGCCGCCACCAGTGTGGTCGTTCGCTCGGCCTCGGATGCCCCTTGGTCGGTGGCGGGGCGATTCACGCGAAACCACGCCCGAACTCGCCCCATGCTATCGCCCGCCACCAGGGTGGTCTTGCCGATGAGCATGTCGAGCGCCGTCAGCGACACGCCCAGCTCGGGCGTCAGATCGACTTCTTCGGCGATCCGCGCCTGCTGCACGTTCCGCACGTCGTACCGCACCAGCCAGCCGTCTTTCCAAAGGACGAACACGTTGTCGCCAACGCCAGAAACAAACAAGCCGAATGGTTTTTCGTTGGGCGCCTTGCTCGATCGCGGCAGCTCGACGCTGCGGGTTTTGTAGGTGCGCTCGTCGGTCTCGGGATCTCGCAGTATTTTCAAAACCATTAGCCGCAGTGTGCCGTCGGCCGTGTAGGCCGCCGCCACCGCCTTGCGATGCCGCCAGCTAATGTCGAGCAACTCGACGGCGGCAGACAAGCGCTCGGCGAGCGGCGGCTCAAGCTTGATCGACACGGCCTGGCGGCGGAGCTGATTGCGCTGGGTTCGCTCGACCAAGGTTTCGCCATCGTCCGCAAGCTGACCGGCTTGCAATTGCCCCAGGTAGCGTGTCTGTTCCCGCTGAGGAACAACGCTGGTTTGAAAAGCGATCTCGCCCAGCCGCACGGCGCCGTCGGCGAAACCTAAGGCCACGCGATCGTCGGCCGCGGCGAACGAGGCGGCCGTCAGCGGGGGCGCGTTTTCGTCCCACAGTCGCCGCCGCCCCAGCGATTGCCCGCGATGCTCGCCGTCGAGCCGAAAGAGATTGAGCTGTCCATCGCGGTCGAGCGCCCATCCCATCGACCGGTGCTCGTTTACCGCCAGCCGCCACGGAGGATTTTTCCACGGCGCGGAGGAGGTGCCGAGCTCGGCCAGCGGACGACGAGCGGCGGCATCGACAAGGCCGGGGGCGACGAGCGGCAGAACCACCCACACCAGAAAGATGCAGACTAGCGACACCGCCAAGATGGTGCCAATACCACCGGCGACGATCAGGCCATGTGCCAACAAGTCGGCGGCCCGAACTTGCCAGCGTGTGCGGCGCTGCCGCTTGCGACCGGTGAACGACGTCACGCTTCCTCCCGCGATCGTGGCGTTTCGCTTTGCGAAAGGGCGTTCTTTCGCGGCGCGAAAGGCGACCTTGCGCCGATCGGCCCGGAGGTTTTCATGGCCGCTTCTCCTGCCGCGAACGCGCATTGGTTCGCGGTTCGATGCCCAGCAATTTCAGCGTGGCCGCGGCCGCTTTGCTCTTGACCGGCAAATAGCCGTCTTTGATGACTTCTTGCTGTCCCTCGCGGCTGAAGATATACCGCACGAATTCCCGCCGCAGCGGATCAAGCTCGCCGCCGGGTTCGTAGTTCACATAAACGTAGAGATAGCGACTCAAAGGATACTCTCCGCTGTAGCCGTTGACCGCATCGGGCGTGACAAAATCTTCGCCCTCTTCGTCGGCCAAAGCAACGGCCCGCACGTCGGCCGTGAGATAACCAATGCCGCTATACCCGATGCCGCCGGGGTTTCGGGCGATCGACTGCACGACGGTGGCGCTGCCGGCCAGTTGCTTGACCGTGTCCTTGTAGTCGCCGTTGGCCAGTGCATGCTCTTTGAAATAGCCGTAAGTGCCTGAGGCCGAGTTGCGCCCATACAAACTGATCGAAAGCCCCGCCCATTTGCCCCGCAGCCCCAACTGCCCCCAGTTGCGAATGTCGTGGGCAAAGCCCTGCTTGCGATTCTTCGAGAAAATCGCGTCGAGCTGCGCCAGCGTCAGGCCGGCGACGGGGTTGTCCTTGTGAACGTAGACGGCCAGCATGTCAATGGCGGTTTTCAGGGCGACGGGCTTGTAGCCATACTGGGCCTCGAAGGCGTCGATCTCCTTGTTCTTCATCTCGCGGCTCATCGGGCCGAAGTTGGCCGTGCCGGCAATCAAGGCGGGCGGTGCGGTCGATGAACCCTTGCCCTCGACCTCGACTTGAACATTGGGATAAAACTCGCGAAAGCCCTGCGTCCAAAACGTCATCAGATTATTCATCGAGTCGGAGCCGACGCTCTTGATCGTGCCCGAAACTCCGTCCACCGGTACGTAGCGCGGCAGCGCGGGGTCGAGCGAAGCGGCGCGCGTGCTCGCGCCGCGCGCCGGCGGAGCCGGACGCGACCAGCCCAGTCCCACCACGCTCGCCGCCAAACCCAGCAGCAACGCTTGAAACGGCCGAAGGTGCGCAGATCGGTGGGTCACGACTTGAACGCTCGTAGGATGAGGCGAGGCCCGTAGGATGGGACGAGGCTGCATGTCCCCATACGCATCAAGTTAAGGCGATTCTGCCCCAAAAGCGTCTGTAGGGAACGCCCGCTGTGGCGTTCCGCGAACTGCGATTCGACGTCACTTCGCCCCTCACGGAACGCCACGAAGGGCGTTCCCGACAGATCCACAAGGTCGTTTCTTCCTTAACTTGTTATGAATGGGGGCGAGCATGCACGTCCCACTGCTCTAACAGCAGGATAGCGGCCGATTATTAGGATTGTGTTAGGGACCGGCGAGAAAGGCTTGAGCCTGCTGTCCCGGACGTGATCGCGGATCGAGACGGCCTGGGAAGGCCATCCTACAAGTGCGCGGAAGGCTGCTTGGGTCTCACGGTCGCGTGGCGACTTCCTGACCGACGATCTCCAGGTTTTCCTGGTAGTACTTGATCGCTTCGGTGGGATTGAGGTTGAAGATTGCCCGGCCGTCGGTTTGCCAGCGTGCACCCTCGCGGCGAAACACCGCGGTGGCGGCCCGCAGATTACCTACCGCCTCGACGTCTTCCATCCCGCCCCCTTCGACGGCCTCGAACGCAATGGTCACGGCCACCAAGGCGCACAGCTCGTCGGTCTGCCGGTCGCGGGCATAGGCCACGTCGTCGTCGAAGTCGCAGGCGGTCCAGCGCAGCCCGCGTGGTTTACCGCTGCCGGCCGCGAGTTTGAAGAACCGGGCTTCGAGCCGCTCGCGCTGCTGATGAAATTCCTTTCGCGCCCGTTCGTAGCGCGCCGCACGCAGCCGGGCGCGCAGCGGTCTCCACACCACCACAAAGGCCAGGCCCAGCAGGGCGCAGCCGCCCGCGACAATCGCAATCCATTCCATGGCCGCACGTCCCCGAAATGGCGCTGAAAAGAGGAAGCTCGGCGCAGTCGCCGCTATAATTCTAAGCCTCGGAGGCCAGGCAATGCAAGATAGCGGCCCACACTAACCCGAAGGGCCGGCGACGAATGGGCGTGATTTGCCTCGTGGACGAAGACCCTGAACGCCTCTTCCAACTTCAAACTTCAAACTTCCGCCTGCGTGGCACATGGCATCCGTGGACGATAACCCCCTCGATTGGCTCAATAATGGGCTCTCGGCCCTGGCCGCGGGCGACTTGCTTAGGCGGCTGGTAACTCACGACGGTCCGCAGGCCGCCGCGCTTTCGATCGCTGGGCGTGAATACATCAATTTCGGCTCGAACGACTATCTGGGGCTGGTGGCCGATCCGCGGTTGGCCGCGGCTGCCAGGCTGGCCCTCGATGAAGAAGGCTGCGGCAGCGGCGCCAGCCCGTTGGTGGTCGGACATGCCCGAAGCCACGAGCGACTCGAGCGGCGGCTGGCCGAGTTCGAAGAGACCGAGGCCGCGCTGGTGTTCAACTCCGGCTTTGCGGCCAACGTCGGCGCAATCACCGCGCTGGTGGGGCCGGGCGACGCCGTTTTCAGCGACGCCCTGAATCACGCTAGCCTGATCGATGGCTGTCGGCTTTCACGAGCTGCCGTTCACGTCTATCCCCACGGCGACTGGTGCGCTGTCGAGCGGTTGCTATGCGAAACCACCGGCGTCCGTCGCCGGCTGATCGTGACCGACAGCGTCTTCAGCATGGACGGCGACCTGGCGCCGCTGGTCGAGCTTGCCGGCCTGGCTCAACGTCATGGCTGCATGTTGTTGGTCGACGAGGCCCACGCGACGGGCGTCTTGGGCCATCATGGCCGCGGCGCATGTGAACTGTTGGGCGTCGAGCGGCAGGTGAGCGTCCGCATCGGCACCCTGAGCAAGGCACTTGGGTGTGCGGGCGGATTTGTCTGCGGCCCGCGATCGCTCATCGATTGGTTGGTCAATCGAGCCCGGAGCTATGTCTTTTCGACGGCGCTTCCGCCGGCGATCGCGGCGGCGGCCGTCGCTGCACTGAACATCGTCCGAGACGAACCGTGGCGGCGCGAGCGATTGCTGGACCAGTCGCGCCGGCTGGCTGAGGCTCTGCGAAAGCAGGGGTGGAACGTCGGGCCGACCGAGAGTCAGATTATTCCCGTGCTCGTAGGTGATTCGCGCCGGGCGCTCGAGCTATCGGCGGCGCTGGCCGAGCGCGGCGTTTGGGCGCCGGCGATCCGCCCGCCCAGCGTGCCGTCCGGCGCCGCCCGGCTGCGGATCAGTCTGAGTTACGCGCACGGAGAAGAAGCGTTGGAGAAGTTATTGAACGCGGCGGGGGACTTGGTGGGTTAAGGAAGTTAGGCCGTCAAACCGCTGACGCCTTGGGCAAAGGGATGCCGACGACCGAGGCGGCCGCTTGCTCGAAAGCGAATGCTAGCAAGCGCGCAAGCGTCGCATCGTCTCGCTCAGCGAAAAACAGCACCGCCAGCAAATCATTAGGAATGCCGTGACCGTTCCCCCCCTGGGCCAATGTGCGGAGCGCCGCTGTCAGTCGGTGCTGGATCTCGTTGACCGCCCGCAACCGTTTCGCGTCCTTCACCGCCCCGTCCGCGCCATAGGTGTCTCTGGCGACGATGGTCAACTGGTAGCTCAGATTCGCAAGCATACTCAGCCTTTTGTCCTCCGCGAGCGATGCGAACAGCGCGGTCGCTGAAGTCTGGTCCATTTCAATTCTCCACACTATTCCGATAACTCCGGATCGGATGGAAATACCACCCGCGGCAACGCATTGACTGGATACCCGCGCTCCTCGAGAACCTTCGTCCGTGTATTGCCGTTCATCATTCTGCCATCCAATTTCGTCACGAGTGGATCATCGGCTTCCGGACCAAGTGATTCTACAATCTCCTCAGTCGGTCGTGTCCGCCAATACGCAAGACTGGCCTTTGCCTCCGGATCGTCGCGCACTGTTCCTCGCGCGGAAAGTAGTTATCGACCACATGATGGAATTCTTCGGGCGTGTCGACCCGCGCGACGTGCGTGCGGAACTCACGCGCGCCAGGCCGGCCCTGGGCGTAGCAACAGGCGAATTTCCGCATGAGGATCGTGCCTTTCTCGACGCCGAACCGATCGACCACCAGCCGATAGTGATGCATCAACAGCTCGCGCTCTTCAGCCAACGTCGGGTCGGGGGGAACCGGCTCGCCCGACAGGGCTGCCTGTGCCTGGCGAAATAGCCAAGGCTTGGCCAACGATGCCCGGGCGATCATTACGCCGTCGATCCGATACTGCCGGAAGGCATCGACCACCTTGGCCGGAGAATCGAGATCGCCGTTGCCAATCAGCGGAATTCTCTGGAGATGCTCCTTGAGTGACGAAATCCGTTCCCAATCGGCCGAGCCCTTGAAAAAGTCTTGCGCGGTACGGCCGTGTACCGTCAGGGCCGCGGCCCCCGCCGCTTCGACCGCCTGGGCGATCTCGACCGCCGTGATCTTATCGCGCGTGAGGCCCAGCCGAATTTTGGCCGTCACCGGCGTCGGCGCGCACGAGCGCGCCACGCGCTCGACAATCGCTCCCACCCGATCAGGAAACCGCAACAGATACGAGCCACTATGCGCATCGACCGTCACCTGCCTCACCGGGCAACCGAAGTTAATATCCACCACGCTGACACGAAACTCGTGGGCCAGCCGCGCGCCGACTTCCGCCAGCGTCGCCGGATCGTTGTCCCAGATCTGCACCGCCAACGGACGCGGCTCATCGATGACGCCCCACAACCGATCGGGCAACTCGTGCTTTTTACGATCAATCGCCAAAAAGCCTTTGGCACTGATCATCTCGGTGGCTTGCAGCCCGACGCCGCCAAACTGCCGCACGATCTGCCGAAAGGCGTAGTTCGTAAAGCCCGCCATCGGCGCTTGCAAGATCGGAGGATCGACGAGCACGTTCCCGATGCGCAGTGGTGGGGGCCGATGCGGGGTCACAGCTTTTAAGGGTTCAGGGTTCAGGGTTCAGGGTTCAGCACTTTATGCTGCCTCGGATATTAGGACAGGCCGCGCTGGGTGGTGAGCGGGAAAACGCCACAGGCGGAGTCGAGGCTTGGAATTCCTTTGTAGGGCTGACTTCCGAGGCGCTTGGTTCGCACCGACTTTTCAGGCGGCATGAAAATGCTGAACCCTGAACCCTGAACCCTCAGCGTCACCCTGAACCCTCAGCCTGAACCGTCACAAAATAAACTGGCTTAGATCCTCATCCTTCACCACCTTTTCGAGCCGCTCGTTCACGTAGGCCGCGTCGATCTTCACGCGGCGCTTTTTCATGTCGGGCGCGTCGAAGCTCAACTCTTCGAGCAGCCGCTCCATGATGGTGTAGAGCCGCCGGGCGCCGATATTTTGCGTCGATTGATTCACCTGATACGCATAGCTCGCCAGCGATTCGACGGCGTCGGACGTAAACTCCAACTCGACATTCTCCGTTTTCAACAGCGCCTCGTACTGCTTGGTCAGCGCACTCTTCGGCTCGGTCAGGATGCGGATGAAATCGTCTTTGGTCAGGTCTTGCAGCTCGACGCGAATCGGAAACCGCCCTTGCAGCTCGGGCATCAGGTCGCTGGGACTGGCCCGATGGAACGCGCCGGCCGCGATAAACAAGATATGGTCGGTCTTCACATAACCGTAGCGCGTCTGCACGGTCGTGCCCTCGACGATCGGCAGCAGGTCGCGCTGCACGCCCTGCCGCGAAACGTCGGCCCCCTTGCCCTCGCTGGCCACCACCTTGTCGATCTCGTCAACAAACAAGATGCCCAGGTCCTCGGCCAGTTCGATGGCCGCCGCGTTCACCTTTTCTTGGTTGATCAGGGCGTCGCTCTCTTGTTCGTAGAGCACGCGGCGCGCGTCCTTGACCGTCATCTCGCGCCTCGACGTGTTGCGGGGCATGATCTTCTCGAACATGCCCTGCAAATCGAGATCGACTTGCTCCATGCCCATGCCGGTGAGCATCATCGGCACGGCCTTTTGTTCGAGCGTCAGCTCGACCTTGCGTTCGTCGAGATCGCCGGCCGCCAGCATGGCCCGCATTTTCTCGCGGGTCCGCTCGTGCCGCTCGACCGCCCGGTTGATCGCCTCGTCGGTCGTCTCTTCCGTGGCCACCGGCGGCGGCACCAGCAGGTCGAGCAACTTCTCTTCGGCCCGGCGGCGGGCTTCGTCCTCGACCTTCGCACGTTCGCTTTCGCGGACCAGGCCGATGGCGTTTTCGACCAACTCGCGGATCATGCTTTCCACGTCGCGGCCGTAGTAGCCCACCTCGGTGTACTTGGTGGCCTCGACCTTGATGAACGGCGCGCCGGTCAGCTTGGCCAGCCGCCGGGCAATCTCGGTCTTGCCGACGCCGGTAGGCCCGATCATCAGGATGTTTTTGGGCGCCACCTCGGCCTTCATGTCTTCGGCCAATTGTTGCCGCCGCCAGCGGTTGCGAATGGCGATGGCCACGGCCCGCTTGGCGTCTTGCTGGCCCACGATGTGCCGGTCCAGCTCGGCCACGATCTGCCGCGGCGTCAGGTCTCGCAAGGCAATTCCTCCACGGTGAGATGAGTGTTCGTATAAATGTCGATTTCGGCGGCGATGCCCAGCGCCTGGCGCACGATCTGGCCGGCCGACAAGTCGGAGTGGGCGATCAAGGCCCGCGCCGCCGCGACGGCGTAGCTTCCGCCCGAACCGATGCCCAGCACGCCGTCGGTCGGCTGGATCACGTCGCCGTTGCCGGTGACCAGCAGCGTGTGCTTGGCGTCGACCACCGCCAGCAGGGCTTCGAGCCGCCGCAGCACACGATCGGTGCGCCACTCCTTGGCCAATTCGGTGGCGGCCCGCGGCACGTTCGACGGGTAATCCTTGAGCTTAGCTTCAAACCGTTCGAGCAGGGCGAAGGCGTCGGCGCTGCTGCCCGCGAAGCCGGTGATGACCTTCCCTTCGAGCAAGCGGCGGATCTTGTTGGCGTCGCCTTTCATCACCGAGGCGCCCAGCGTGACCTGCCCGTCGCCGCCGATGGCGACCGTGCCGCGATGCCTGACCGTCAGAATGGTGGTACTGCGTGTTTTCATCGGATTCTCGAGAGAGCGTCCATTTTGCCTGAAGTCGCCGGGCGACACCAGTGGCTGCCGGCCGTCGGTTTTTTTCGTGTTCTGTGGATGGTAGAATCACCGTAGCATGACTCGTCTCTTGCCGCTTGCCACCATCTGGGTGTTGATGCATTCCGCCGCACTCGCCGAGGCGCCGCTGCGGTATAGTCGCGACATTCGCCCGATCTTGGCCGAAAAATGCTTCAAGTGCCACGGACCGGACGACAAGACGCGCGAGGCCGACTTGCGGCTCGACCTGCGCGAAGAGGCGATTGCCGCCGGCGCCATCGCGCCGGGCAAGGCCGACGGCAGCGGGTTGGTGCGGCGGATCCTCAGCGACGACCCGCAAGAGCGCATGCCGCCGCCCGCCAGCCGTAAAGAACTGACGGTCGAGCAAAAAGAACGGCTGCGGCGGTGGGTCGACGAAGGCGCCGAGTATGAAACCCATTGGGCTTTTGTCAAACCGAGCCGGCCGCCGCTGCCGCCGGTGCGCGACGCCGGCTGGCCGCAAAACGCCATCGACCATTTTGTCTTGGCGCGGTTGGAGGCCGACGGACTCGCGCCTTCGCCGCCCGCTGATCGCTACACTCTTGTTCGCCGCCTTTATCTCGACCTGATCGGCCTGCCGCCCACGCCCGCAGAGGCCGATACGTTTGTCGCCGATTCATCGCCCGATGCATACCCGCGGCTGGTCGAACGGCTGCTCGCCTCGCCGCATTACGGCGAGCGCTGGACGCGGCGGTGGCTCGATCTGGCCCGCTATGCCGATACCAACGGGTATGAAAAAGACCGCGAACGAAGCATCTGGCCCTATCGCGATTGGGTAGTGGCCGCGCTGAACCGCGATCTGCCGTTCGATCAGTTTACCATCGAGCAGCTTGCCGGCGACCTGCTGCCCGACGCCACGCTCGAACAGCGCATCGCCACCGGTTTTCATCGCAATACGATGCTCAACGAAGAGGGGGGCATCGATCCGCTGGAGTTCCGTTATTACGCCATGACCGACCGCGTGGCGACTACGGGCACGGCCTGGCTAGGGCTGACCATTGGCTGCGCACAGTGCCATCATCATAAGTACGACCCGGTCTCACAGCGCGACTACTATCAGTTCATGGCCTTTCTGAACAACGCCGACGAGCCGGAGCTCGACCTGCCCGATGGCCGGCTGGTGGAAGAGCAGCGGCGGCGATCGGCCGAAGCCGAGCGGCTCTTGGCCGAGCTGCCCGACAAATGGCCAATCGACGACTTGCAATGGCACACCTTGCGGCCGGTGGTCGTCGAAACGACCAGCGGCCAGCAGCCCACGTTTCTCGACGATGGCTCGCTATTATTTCCCACCCCTGGCCCCGAGCGAGACAGCTATCGCTTGACGCTCGTTGCGGAGCTTGAGGGCGTCACGCAACTGCGGATCGAAGCCTTGGCCGACGACCGACTGCCGCGGCGTGGACCTGGCCGGGCACCCAACGGCAATTTTGTCTTGGGCGAAATCGAAGTGACGGCGACGCCTGCCAGTGGCGCTGACGCCGCGCGGCCGATCACCATCGCCTCGGCCAAAGCCGATATCGAGCAGAACGGATTTACAGCGGCCGCGAGTTATGACAAGCGGCCCGAGACAGGTTGGGCGGTCGATAACCCAGCCAAGCCGCTCAACGGCGACCACCTGGTCACGTACACGTTTCAAGAACCATTCTCGTTGGCGAGCGGCGCACAGCTTCACGTCAAGCTCGATCACAGCTACGGCGGGGCGCATACGCTGGGCCGCATTCGCCTCAGCGCGGGCGTGCCTTCCGGCGGGTCGGAGTCGCGCGCCGAGCGACGAAAGGCAGAAGTCGATCGTCGATTTGCCGAGTGGCTGAATCGCGAGCGCGAGCGGACAATCGCTTGGACTCCGCTGCGGCCAAGCGAGATGAAATCGAGCTTGCCGCATCTGACGCTCGAATCGGACAACTCGATTTTTGTCTCGGGCGACACCACAAAGAGCGATACGTTTGAACTGACGTTGCCGACGGAGCTTCGCGGCATTACCGCCTTGCAAATTGAAGCCCTGCCCGACGATCGCCTGCCGGCGCACGGTCCCGGCACGACGTATTACGAAGGCCCGAAGGGCGATTTCTTTCTGAGCAAAGTGACTCTTTCGGCCGATGGCCAGCCAGTCAGATTTGCTCAGGCGACGGCCAGTTTTGCCAGCAATGCCAACGGCGCTGCGGCGGCCATCGACGACGACCCGCAGTCGGGCTGGTCGGTGGCCGGCCGACCGGGCGAGCGGCATACGGCGGTATTTGTGCTGCACGAGCCCCTGGGCGACGTGCGGCAGTTGAACCTCAAGCTGGCGTGCGGCCGATATTACGCCAGCTCACTGGGCCGATTTCGTATCTCGGTCACGACGCAGCCTGCGGCAGCGGCCCACGACTTGTCGGAAGAGGTCGAGCGGCTGTTAGCCGTGCCCGCCGAGCAACTCGCGCCGGAGCAACTGCAACGGTTGCTCCAGGCGTTCTTGCTTTCCGCGCCCGAGCTTAAGCAGCAGGCCGACCAGATACGCAAGTTGCACGCGCCGCCGGCGCACAAGACGAGCCTCGTGCTGCGCGAGCGGCCGGCCGGCAATCCGCGGCCGACCTACATTCACAATCGCGGCGAGTTCTTGCAGAAGGGCGAAGAAGTTCAGCCGGGCACGCCCGCCGCATTGCACGCCTGGCCGGCAGGCGAGCCGCTCAATCGGCTGGGCTTTGCCCGTTGGCTAGTTTCGCCCGAAAATCCACTGACGGCCCGCGTGGCGGTCAATCGCCAATGGGCGGTGTTATTTGGCCGCGGACTGGTCAGCACCACCGAAGATTTTGGTTTGCAAGGCGCGATCCCCTCGCACCCCGAGCTGCTCGACTGGCTGGCGGTCGAATTCATCGAGCGCGGCTGGTCGCTCAAATCGCTGCATCGGCAAATCGTCACCAGCGCGACGTATCAGCAGTCGTCGCGCGTCACGCCTGAGCTTTTGGCCAAAGACCCAGACAACCGACTGCTGGCTCGCGCGGGGCGGCTGCGGCTCGACGCCGAGTTGATTCGCGATAGCGCGCTGCGATCGAGTGGACTGCTGAGCGAAAAAATGGGCGGGCCGGGCGTTTATCCGCCGCAGCCGGCAGGCGTAACGGAGTTCGCCTATGGCAAACCGGCCTGGACCACGAGTGCGGGCGAAGACCGCTGGCGGCGAAGCCTTTATACGTTTCAAAAGCGGACGGCGCCGTTTGCGATGTTCGCGGCGTTCGACGCCCCCGGGGGCGAGGCCTGC
>DATFDL010000063.1:0-5412 GCA_035252155.1 Pirellulales bacterium
CCCCGCAGTTCGCGGAACGCCACGGAGGGCGTTCCCTACAGAGAAACGGTGGCGGGGGCAGCGCCTTGGCGATGCCCCGGCAGGGAGAGCATGGCAGACGCAGAGCAGCGGAGACGCGGAGAAGACCGTAGGGTGGGCCGAGTGAAACGAGTCCCACCTTCGGCTGATTTTTTGCAAACCGAGATGCCACGACCGGCTCATGGTGGGACTCGCTTCGCTCGGCCCACCCCACAACATATTATGAAACAACTATACGCGATCACACTCACTTTGTTTTTGACCGCCCTGGCCTCGGCGGCTGATCCGCAGTTGGGCGGCATCTCGCCCTACGGCGCTCAGCGCGGCACCGAAGTGGAAGTGAACTTCAACGGCGCACGGCTCGCCGATGCCCAGGAAATCCTGCTGTACTATCCGGGCATCAAGGTGGCCAGCCTCGAAGCCGTCAACGACAATAGCGTGAAGACCAAGCTGAGCATCGCCCCCGACTGCCGGCTGGGTATTCACGCCATGCGGGTGCGCACGGCCACGGGCGTCAGCAATCTGCGGACGTTCAGCGTGGGCGCCATGCCCGACGTCAAAGAGGCGGAGCCAAACAGCGAGTTCACGACGCCGCAGAAGATCAATCTCGACTGCACGGTCAACGGTGTGGTCGAGAACGAAGACGTCGATTACTTCGTCGTCGAGGCCAAGAAGGGCGAACGCATCTCGGCTGAGATCGAAGGCATCAGGCTGGGCAACTTCTTTTTCGATCCCTACCTGGCCATCCTCGACAAGAACCGCTTCGAGCTGGCCAGCTCCGACGACGCCGCGCTGGTCTGGCAAGACGCGGTTGTTTCGATCCTGGCCCCCGAAGACGGCGCCTACACGATTCAGGTGCGCGAAAGCTCGTATGGCGGCAACGGCGCCTGCATCTACCGGCTGCATGTGGGGCGGTTTCCGCGACCTACGGCGGCGTTGCCCGCCGGAGGCAAGCCGGGCGAAACGATCAACGTCCGCTGGCTAGGCGATGTGGCGGGTGAACGCAGCGAAACGATTATCGTGCCACCCGCGCCCTTAAAACCGTTCGGCCTGTTCGCTCACGACGAGCGAGGAGTTGCTCCCTCGCCAAATGCGTTTCTGATCGCGGAATGCGGCAACACGATCGAAGCCGAGCCGAATGAGGCGCCGGCTCAGGCCACAGTCTTCGAGGCACCGATGGCGCTCAACGGCGTAATCGGCCAGAACGCCGACGTCGATTTCTTTAAGTTCGCCGCCAAAAAAGGACAGCAGCTCGACATTCGCGTGCTGGCCCGCGGCATTCGTTCGCAACTCGACCCGGTGTTGTACGTTCACCGCGAAGATGGCGGAACGCTGGCTGGCAACGACGACAGCGGCGGACCCGATAGTTACCTGCGTTTCGGCGTGCCGGACGACGGCAATTATCTGCTCAGCGTGCGCGACCATCTGGGCAAAGGCCGCGCCGATTACGCCTACCGCGTCGATGTGCGGCCGGTTACGCCGGGACTGACGATGGGCCTGCCCGAGCGGCAGCAATATGTCGATGTGACGGTGAGCGTTCCCCAGGGCAATCGCACGGCGTTTCTGGTGAGCGCGGCGCGGCGCGATTTTGGTGGTGATCTTCAAGTCGACTTGAAAGATTTGCCGCAGGGCGTGACGTTTGAGACGGTGCCGATGGCAGCCAATCAAACGTATGTGCCGGTGCTGCTCAATGCCGCGCCGGGGGCGACCCTGGCTGGCTCGCTGGCCGATGTCATCGGGCGACCGACCGATGCGAATCTGAGAATCGAGGGGCATCTGGAGCAGACCACCGGATTGGTCCGCGGACAAAACAACATCTTGGTGTGGGGCCATACCGCCGATCGCATGGCCACGGCCATCACGGCCGAAGCGCCCTTCAAAATCGAGGTGGTCGAGCCGAAAGTGCCGCTGGTGCGCGACGGCTCGATGGGGCTGAAGGTTGTCGCCACCCGCAAAGAAGGTTTTACGGCGCCCATCGCCATTCGCATGCTCTACAACCCGCCGGGCGTGGGTTCGGCGGGCGATGTTCGCATCGCCGAAGGTCAGAACGAAGCCATTCTGCCGCTCACGGCCAATGGCGGGGCTGAAGTGAAGGCTTGGAAAATCGCCGTGCTGGGCGAAGCGACCGTGGGCAATGGCCCGGTGCTCGTGTCGTCACAGTTGGCCAATTTAGACATCGCCGAGCCGTTCGTGAGCTTCGCGTTCAATGGCGCCGCTTGCGAGCAAGGCCAAGAGACCGACGTGGTGATCAAGGTGACGCACAACAAGCCGTTCGAGGGCGAAGCAGCGGTGGACTTGCTGGGTTTGCCGTTCGAAGTGGCCACCCAGCCGGGCAAGCTTACCAAAGACGCCGGCGAGTTGGTATTTCACGTAAAGACGACCGCCAAATCGCCCGCCGGCCGCCACAAGACGCTATTGTGCCGGGCGACGGTGATGGCCAATGGCGAGCCGATCGTCCATGGTTTGGGCACCGGCGAGTTACGCATCGACGTGCCGTTGCCGCCCAAAGCCAACGAGCCACCGCCGATGCCCATGCCGATGCCGGCGGTGGCCGCCGCGCCGGAAAAGCCGCCCGAAAAGCGGCTGACCCGGCTGGAGCAGTTGCGACTGGAACGTGAAAAGGCGCTGAAGGGGGCGGGGAAGTAATCAAAAAGCGACCGTAGCCATCACGCTCCGCGTGATGCTCCGTGCTACGGAGCGTGACGCCTGTGGCGTCGGCAGCATCACGCGGAGCGTGATGACTACGGTGGCTGATCGTAAGTGGGAGAGTATGAGAATGGCAACGATGAAGAGGCCCGAGGGCGGCGGGTTCCACCGAGCGTGTGATGAGACGCGATCGGCACACCAGCCCGGCGTGGAACTCGCCGCACCCGGCCGTTAAGGGACCAGTTGAGGAGACAAGATCGTGAGTAGACTTCCATACATCAAGCCCTCGCTCGCAGCCACGTTGTTGACCCTCCTGGTCGGCGTTGAGCAAGCTTACGCCGGCGGCGCGATCGCCAAAGTCGAAGTTTTTCCGCCGGATGTCGAACTCTCGACCAACCGTGACCGTCAGCGTTTCGTCGTCATGGCCACGCGCGACGACGGCGTTACGCTCGATGTCACCAGCCAGGCGCAGGCCAAGCTGGCAAACCCCGCCATCGCCAAGCTCGAAGCCGCTACGCTCACGCCGTTGGCCGATGGGCAAGCCACGCTTGAAGTAACGTTCAATGGCCAGACGATTCAGGTGCCTGTCACTGTTAAGCAGGCCACTGCCGATCGGCCGATCAGCTTTCAGCTCGATGTGATGCCGGTCTTCATGCGGGCGGGCTGCAACACGGGCAGTTGCCACGGGGCCGCGCGTGGCAAAGACGGTTTCCGGCTGTCGCTGTTTGGTTTTGATCCGGCCGGCGATCATTTCCGTATCACCCACGAGCTGGGTTATCGCCGAGTCAATTTGGCCCTGCCGGCTGAAAGCATGCTACTGGAAAAAACCGACGGCACGGTGCCCCACACCGGCGGCAAGCGGTTCGAACGCGAGAGCGAATACTACCAAACGCTGCTCCGCTGGCTCGAAGCCGGCGCCCCCTACGACCCGGGCGAAGTGCCCAAGGTACTCGCCGTCGAATTGTATCCCAAGCAAGTGGTGCTCGAAGGCGAAGGCGCCACGCAGCAGATGGTCGCGCGCGCAAAGTATTCCGACGGCACCGACCGTGACGTGACGAACCTGGCCGTCTTTTTGACGAACAACGACAACTCGGCGGCCATCTCGCCCGATGGGCTGGTGACCGCCGCCAATCGGGGCGAAGCCTTCGTAATGGCCCGCTTCGAGACGCACACTGTGGGCAGCCAGGTGCTGGTGCTGCCCAAAGACCTGCAATACACGCCCCCGACCGAACCGCCCACAAATTACATCGATGAGCTGGTGGGGGCCAAGCTTCGCAAGTTGCGGCTGTTGCCCAGCGCCGTCTGTTCCGACGAAGTCTTTTTGCGGCGGGTGACGCTCGACATCACCGGGCTATTGCCCACCGAGCAGGAGTACACCGAATTCCTGGCTGACGCCGATCTCAACAAACGCGCAAAACTCATCGACCGGCTGCTCAATCGTAAAGAGTTTTCTGAAATCTGGGCCATGAAGTGGGCCGAGTTGCTCACCATTCGCTCGACGCCGCAGGTGAGTGGCAAGTCGGCATTTCTCTATTCCAGTTGGCTGTCGGCGCAGATTCAGAACAACGTGCCCCTGGACAAGATGGTGCAGGAGCTGCTCGGCGCGACGGGCGGCACCTTCAAAAACCCGCCCACCAACTACTACCAGATCGAGACCGATACGCTCAAAACGGCCGAAAACGTGGCCCAGGTGTTCATGGGCATCCGCACGCAGTGCTCGCAGTGCCACAATCATCCGTTCGACCGCTGGACGATGAACGACTATTACAGCTTTGCGGCGTTCTTTTCGCAGATCGGCCGCAAGCAGGGTGAAGACTATCGTGAGACGGTGGTCTTCAATTCCGGCGGGGGCGAAGTGGCCCATCCGGTGGGCGGCCGCGTGATGCCGCCCAAGTATTTGGGCGGTCCGCAGCCCGAAGTGGCGGGCAAAGATCGACGCATGGTGCTCGCCCAGTGGCTGGCCTCGCCCGAAAATCCGTACTTCGCCACCAGCGTGGCCAACCGCGTGTGGGAGCATTTTTTTGGCATCGGCATCGTGCAGCCGGTCGACGATATTCGCATCAGCAATCCGGCCAGCAACCCCGAACTGTTTCAGGCGCTGGGCGATAAGCTGACTTCGTACAACTACGATTTCAAACAACTTGTCCGCGACATTTGCAACTCGAAGACCTATCAGCGCTCGACCGAACGCAACGCCAGCAACGAGGCCGATGAGCTGAATTTCGCGCACTCGCGCGTGCGGCGCATCCGGGCCGAGAGTCTGTTGGACTGCGTCAGCGAGGTCACCGAAACGAAGGACAAGTTTCAAGGGTTGCCGGCGGGCGCTCGCGCAGTTCAAATCGCCGACGGTGGCACGAGCACGTACTTCTTGAACACCTTTGGCCGCTCGACGCGGGCCACGGTTTGCTCGTGCGAGGTGAAGACCGATCCGACGCTTTCGCAGTCGCTGCACATGATCAACGGCGACACGATCGAGGGCAAAATCCGTGGCGGCGGCTTGATTCAGCGGCAATTGGCCGCCGGCAAAACGCCCGACCAGGCGATCGAGTCGATTTACCTTCGCTGCCTGTCGCGCAAGCCGTCGCCCGAGGAGCTGGCGAAGTTAAAGGCGGCAGTCGCCGAAGAAAAGGAACCCCAGAAAGCCCTGGAAGACATCTTCTGGGCGGTGCTGAATTCACGCGAGTTTGTGTTTAACCATTAAGCCGCACACATCGGTACCCGTCGGTGGCTGGGGCAGAGCCTAAGCGA
>DATFDL010000064.1:0-3809 GCA_035252155.1 Pirellulales bacterium
GTCTCCGTGTCTCCCCCTCTCCGCGTCCCGTCATGCCTGCCACCAGCTACTAATCACTAACCACCAACCACTCAGGAGTTTCTCCCATGGTCAGTCCCGGACAAGGCGGCGACATCACCTTGGTGCGCACCGGCGCGCACAAAATCACAATCGATCCGTCGGGCACGCCCAAAACGGCCGGCTTCACGCACGGCAATCTCACGTTCACCGTCACCGTCAACAAACGCGACGTGCTGGTGGCCGAGTATGGCACCACGCCCGCCGATATCGAAATCACCGGCTGCCGCTGCCTGGTCAAGTGGACGATGATCGAACGGTCGCTCAAGATTCTCGACATCGCCCTGCAAGGCATCTATCCCTATGCCTATCAGACCAGCAGCACTGAGCGGGGCGTGGGCCGCAGCGGCATTCAACGCGCCAGCGTGCGCGGCAAGCAGATCTTGCTGCATCCGCTTTCGCAAGGCGCCAGCACCGTGCAAGACATCACCTTGCAGCAGGCCATCATCACACCCACCGGCAATGTCGAGCTGTCGGACCAGGGAGATCAGCTTTGGGAGGTCGAAGCCGATTGTATCGTGTCACCCAGCGCGTCGGACGGGCAGTTGCTGGCGCTGATCAACGAAGCGAACCTTGGGCAATAGTAGCTCCGACACTCCGTGGCGGAGAATGCAGTCGCCAGAGGCGGCCGCGGTTCCCGTCACGCAGTGCCGGGACTACTTTACGCGCCGCTCTACCCCGTTTAGAGATCACACATGCCGCAAACAAAAACCCAACTTCACCCGCAGATCATCGTCGGCGACAAGGTCGTACAGGTCGGTCCACTCGATTGGGCTGGCTTCCGGGCTCTGGTCGACGAGTTCGCACGGGCAGACCTGCCCGTGCCTTCGATCAACACCGCGGGCCTGCAAGAACGGCTGTCCAAGCGCGCCGGCGCACCGGAAGCAGCCGGCGGGTTGTCACTGGCGGCGGTGCTAGATCTGGCGTTCGAGTTCGTCGCCGGCAACTTGCCCGTCCTATATCAATGGGCATTGAAGCACCCGCCTTTGCTGAGCGCCTTTGTGCGCGGGGCGAGCAATTTGAACGACGACGAAGTGCGGCAACTCTCGACCGGGCAGATGCTGCGCGTTGCTCGCGCGGCCTGGCGGGCGCTGATGGCCGACGGGTTCTTTGCGGAGGCCGCCGGTTTTTTCGGCGAGCTCGTTGGCCTGCGGCCGACGAGACCGGACGATCGAGCAGTGTCACCACCGCCAACTGCCGGGGATTGTGTCAGCGAATCGAAATCGACATCGCCGCCGTCACCGGTTGGCGTTTGAGTGAAATCGAGCGGCTGACCGCGCGGCAAACAATCGAATATGCCGCCGCGTGCTTGACGCGCGAGGCATTGTTGCTCGCGCAGCAGATGGATGTGGCCATGCTTTCGGCCGAGACCTTGACGGGCGGAAATAGATCGTTTCAGCATCTGCAGCGGCAGGTGCGCGGCATGTTTGGCGCCACGGCCGCGGCGAAGAGCAATCCGCAAGAACAAGCGGCGGTGGCCGATGTCGAACGCGAGATCGCGGCGCAATTTCCGTTCTATGGCGACCATCGCCGATTGAATGAGGTTCACGATGCCATTGGCCTGATGCGGCTGAGAGGTTGATTTAACGTCGCACAAGTCGCCGGAGCAGGGGAGCACGGGAGCAGGGGAGCAGGGGAGAAATGTGCTCCCCTGCTCCCCTGCTCCGATGCTCCCCTGCTCCCCTGCTCCCCATCTCCGCGTCCGGCACAACTAACCACTCTCGCCCACCCCTATGCCCAATCCCGCGACCACCGTTACTTTCAGCGGCAATGGCTCGGTGACGCTCCGCGCGACGGCCCCAAACATCGACGCGCCCACCACCGTGCCCGGCGTGGTGCATCGCACGCAAGGCGGCAGCCTGGTTTCGTACCAGGTGGGGCCGCAGTATTGGGAAGTGTCGCTGCTCTGCCAGGGACTGACCGGCGCGCAGAAAGACGCACTGAATACATTCTTCGGCGCCAACTTCACGGCGCCCTTCACGTACGTCGATGAGAACGGCAACAGTTTTACCGCGCGCTTTCTCGAACCGACCCTGCCGTTGAAAAAAGGCTATCGCGACTCGTGGGACGTGACTATTCGATTGAACTTGTCGAGCGTTCTGAAATAGCCCCGGTCGGCTGGCGGCGCAGGCTCTCTGATCGGTTTTGACGTTCAAAATCGGCATGTGGACCAGCCGCCCTCGGCTGGTTCCGCGACGCCGACTACGTCGGCGATGCACAGCCGAGGGCGGCTGTGCCACATGCCGGTTCCCGCCATTACCGCTCCTTTGATTCCGCGAAATAAACGATGACGAACGCAACCTTTGACATCCTTGCCGGCCGGCTGACGCTCGACGTGAGCGGCTTTCTCGGCGGCCTGCAGACGGCCGGGCAAGCGGTCGAGCGGTTCGTGAGCAACTTGTCGGGCTTCGCTGCTTCCATCAAGCAAGGCACCGCGGCGGTCAACGGGCTTTCGACGGCGGTCGGCCGCACTTTCCAGCAGGCTAAGATTCAACTCGAAGAGTTCACCACCGACTCGCGCTTCCAAAACTGGTTCGGCATGGGTGGCAACCTGGGCCGGCAGGGCCAACCGCGGATGAACGCGTTTGGCATGCCGCAATTGGCTGCCATGAACGGACCGCTGGCCTTCCTGCAACGGCTGGCCGAAACTGTCGGTCCCAGCGCCGGCATCGGGGCGGCGATCGGCGGCACACAGTCCGTGCAGAACCTGCTCGACCAGCATCAGCAAGCCGGCGATGCGCTGGGGTCGCTCGATCTGCAAATCGCAAATGTCCAGGCCCGGCTCGCGCAATCAAGGTTCAACCTGAGCCAGTTGTCGAACGAGTCGATGGCAGGTGGCGGACTCGGCGGGTTTCCGGGTGTCGATAATTCGGCTTATGCGCTGACGCTCGACAGCCCGTTGACTCGCGAAATCAAAAGCCTGACCGCCACGCTGTATCAATTGCTCGCCCAACGGCGAAGGCTGGCAGCCACCGCCGGCCGGCAACCGCCCAAGCTGGCCGAGGGCGGCGTGGTCGATCAACCGACGCTGGCCGTCGTTGGCGATGCCGGTCCCGAGGCGGTCATTCCGCTCAGCCGATTGCAACAAATGTTTGGCAATCCGGCGAATATTTTTCGCTGGAACCAAAACGGCATGATGGGCCAGCGGCTAACTCAAGGCGGGCTGGCCAATTTTGACGCCGCATTTGAGCGAGCCAGCCAATCGCTGACATTCGCGCTCGATCATGGCATCGCCGGCGCGCAGTCGATTTTGGACCGCTGGTCGAGCGTGCAGCAAGCGGCCGAAAACACCTTGGACTTCATGTACCAGCATCGGCGGATCAACTTACAACCGGCCGGCGGCACGGGCGGCCGCTACGACCGTTTCGCCACCAGCGGCTCGGTGCTCGGGCAGCTCTTGCACCCGGCCGCCGCGTTCGCGCCGCAGATTGCCGTGCATCTTCACGGCGTCGACGTCACGAATCCCGCCAATGGCCAAGTGATCGCCCGGGCCGTCTACGATCATCTTGTCGATGAAACGAAGCGCCGCGGGCTCGACGGCCTAGGGCGCGATCCGGTTCGCAGCCTCGCGCAATCCCGCCGCGGTCCGCTGACCCCGGCGGGGTTGGCACAGTGAGTTTTCAGTTTGAAGTTTGAAGTTTGAAGTATCGCGAAGTACACCTCCCTCTCTTCAAACTTCACACTTAAAACTTCAAACTTCACACTTCAAACTCCGCTCCCATGCCTCGCACGCTCACCGCCAACTTCCTCGC
>DATFDL010000065.1:0-15345 GCA_035252155.1 Pirellulales bacterium
AAGGCTGGGTTGTATAATTTGTCGATCTGTTACCCAGACCTTGCGGCAACGCTCAAAGAGTTCGATGTTTTTCACCCTACAGAAGACGATCTGCAACGCCTGAAAGCTATCGAAAAAATACCTGATGACGCGTGACTACCCCAACCGCCGCCGCGCTGCGTATAAAGGGCGGCGCGACGTCCACTCGCAATTCGCGGAACGGCACGGAGTCCGTTCCCGACAGAGATCACTCGGCGACGCGGCCATTAGTTCACCACATTGCGCAGCGGCAGCCCGAGCAGCGCCCGGCGGCAGGCTTCGGCGCCTTTGACGCGCATGTCGGTCAACCCTTCTTCGCTGTAAAACGCCGAGTGCGGGTTGACGATCACGCGATGATGCGCAGGATGACTCGGATTGCGCCAGGCCGATACCAACGGGTCGCCGGGCGGCGGCGGCTCGTGCTCCAATACGTCGATGCCGGCGCCGGCCAATCGGCCCGAGACAATCGCCATCGGAATGGCGCTAGTGTCGACCACCGCGCCGCGCGAGGTGTTCACCAGGTAGGAACCCATCGGCATCCGCTCGATCGTCTCGGCCCGCATGATGTGCCGCGTCTCGGCGGTGAGCGGGCAATGCAAGCTGACCACGTGAGCCTGCGCTAGTAGCTCTTCCAGCGATTCGACGCGTCGCACCCCGAGCGATTTATCGCGGCCGTCGGGCGCGTAGGGATCATAATACGCCACGTCCATGCCGAGCGCCTTGGCCCGCAAGGCGGCGGCAGAACCGATGCGGCCCAGCCCGATGATGCCAAACACCCGGCCCCGCAAGCGGCCCACCGGCGCCGCGTGCTTGTAGCTCCAATCGGCCTCGCCAGCGCGTAGTTTGGAGTTGAGCATTGCAATGCCCCGCGTCAGTGCCAAAGTCAGGCCGATGGCCGAATCGGCGACCTCTTCGGTGCCGTAGTCGGGCACGTTGGCCACCGGAATGCCCCGCGTGCGAGCGTAGGCCCAATCGACATTGTCGTAGCCCACGCCGCACCGCACGATCAACCGGCAGCGATCGAGCCGGGCGATCGACTTTTCGGTGAACCGCAGACAATGGTAGATCATCACCGCATCGGCGTCTTCGATGCGGCCGAGCAGCTCGTCTTCGTGATGGGCCCGCAGCACCTCGACGCGGGCCAGGTCGCCCAGAACGCGCTCTTCGGTTTCGGGCGGATGCGTGAGAAAATCGGTAACGACGACTTTGAATAGTTTGGACATTCGGCCTAAAGTAGCCGCTCGTCCCGTGGCATTCAAGGCGGGCGTGCATGCGTCAATGTGGGACAGCCGCCCTCGGCTGTCTCGCGGTCGCCTTTGGCGACCATCTCACAGCCGAGGGCGGCTGTGCCACACCGACCACTTCACAGCCGAGGGCGGCTGTGCCACACCATCTGGAACGGAATGAATTCCGTTCTACGGAGTAAAAAGCGGCCGGTTGCCTTCTGCGGCCGCGCGCAGCCTCGGCAGCTCCTCGGCCAACAAGTAGCCTTGTTCCACCAGACGCGTGGCCGCCGTCGTGAATTGAGTTTGGTAATCGTCGAAATCGCGGTATCGTTCGAGCAGCGCGGGGCGCGGGTCGCCGGCTGCCTGCCGGTCGGCGGCCGATTTAAGAAACGGGATGTAGCCGCCCGACAGGGTCAGCAGTTCGTTTTCCGCGCCGATTGAGCGGTGCCGCAGGTTCCAACTTGTAAAAGTAGCCACAGGCGCAGCAACCGACGGCAGCAACAACGTGCCGAGCTCGTTGTCGTCTTTGCCGTAGCCTGGCACAAGCACCACATAGTTGCCGCGGCTGACGGGCGGCTGGAGCGTCGTGCGGCGGTGAGTCAAAAACTCGGGGCCGCGGTCCAAGTACTCCGGCTGCTGGATCACTTCGGGATAGCGCACGTCCGGCAAGGCGTGCCAGCCGCTCTTAGGCTCTCGCCAATCGACCAGCGTGCCATCGGCGATCCGCGGATAGACGCTGGCGGGCGGCTCGCGTCCCTCGCGCACCCAAGCATCGAGCGCCGTCAGCAAGGCCCGCAAGAAGGGCCGATAATCGCTCGGGCAGGCGGGCAGTTGGCCGTTGCCGCGCGGCCCCGCCACGCCGCTGCCCGGCCCATGTTGGCATCCGCCGAACGTACAGATGCGCACTTCCGAAGGAATCTCAGCGTCGCGCTGCCCGAGCGGATCGGTGTGCACCAGCGAACCGCTGCGGTGCCAATACTCGGACGACGACTGCGTGTGCATTACCTTGGGCGCGGTGTGGCTGGCGCGGGCGCGCCGGAGGATGCCGTCGGTCCGCCCGCTGAAAGGATCTTTCGCCTCGCCATAGGTGAAAGGAAAGACGTCAGCCGGATAAAGGTGGTTGTCGTGCTGGCTGTTGTGGCGCGTGGGCGAAGCGAAACGATGATTGAAGAACCCCAGACCGGCGCCGGCCACGTGCGGCATGACGCCATCGAACACCTGCCGGCCTTGCTCGTCGGCGTTAAAACCGTCGTAGAGAAACATTCGCAGGCAGCGGCCGCTTTGAGAAGTGCCAAAGCCATGCGCGTATCGCGCCGCCGGCGCGCCGTCGGCCAGCCGCAAGGGGTTGCGTTCGCTGCGATCGTATTTGAGGCAAGCGACCAGATCGCGGATGCCCGCCAGCCCGGCGCCCTGCACCAGGGGCCCTTCGGCTTCGTAGATCAGCTCATAGATGTAGCCCGGCTGAAAACCGCCGGCGAGCACCATTTCGATCAGCGGCAGTTGGCCTCGCTGTCCCTTGGCCTCGACCCATTTCTGCTCCAGCCGCCACTGCGCGCGAGGAATCGGCACACGGGCGTCTTTCTGCCGCAGCCGCCAGGTGAGCGTGGCCTTGTCCAGGCCGTGCTCGCTCGGTGCGTAACTGCCTTGGTTGGCCCACTGGGCAATGTTCCAACGCTCGGCGGCCTGATCGGGCGTCATCTCGGCCCGCACCAGCCCGCGGATCGGCCGGCCGCCCTCGCTGGCCACCGGCGCGGTCAACCGCAGCCGGTCGCCGCCGGGCAGCGTTTCGGCGATCCAGCCACTGAAAACAATGATCCAGCCCTCGCGCATCAGGAATTCGTCGGCCCCGCCATTGAACTGCCCCAGCGCGGTGCGGTTGCCCCGGTTGTTCACTTCATACAGCAGCGAGCCGCGCGCCTTCGTCAAGTCGGTTGGGGCAAAGATCTCCAGGTCGGCCGAAAACTCGACGCGCCCCTCGGCGTTTCGCGGCGCCAGTTCCAAATCGACAATTTGCCGATTGGCTTGAGCGCTAGGATCAACGGCGAAACGCACCGTGCCGCGCAATCGCTCGTAGCCGCCGCGTTCGCCGAACGAGCGGCCGTCTGCATAGGGCTGCCGATCGGTGACCTCGATCGAGACAACCTCAGCCAGCAGAACTCGGCATGACAGAATGAGTGGCAGCAGCGAAAAAGTGGTCAGGCGGTGCATGGGAGTTTCTCAACTCGTAGTGTAAGCATCGTCGCTTGCGCGCGGCAAATGGTGATAGAGTGGTTTGTCGCCGTCGTTGGAGCGAAACGTAGACTTAGCACGCTGACCCACTGCTGGCCAGCTTAGCGATTATAATGATGGAAATTGAGCTACAATAAGGGCGCCTTAGGCGCCAAGAACATGGCCCAACGAAAGCATCCCAATAATCTTCCTAGCGAGCGGGTCGAGCGGGGACGATCCGATGCCGCCCGGCGCGAGAACCAGGCCCAGCGGCTGGCCCGGGTCCTGCGGCTTTTGGAACTGCTCAATCATCTGCACGGCTACAGCCTGAGAGAATTGGCGGAAGATCTGAAGTGCGGCGAGCGAACGGTCCGGCGCTATCTGATGGTTCTCAAGGAGGCGGGCTACGAATGGCGGTTCGACAAAAATCGGAAATGCTACGAGCTGATCTCCGAGCTGAAGTTCCGCTTGCCCGTCACGCGGCTATCGGACGAAGAACTGCTCGGTCAGGTGGTGGCGGGCGTAATTTCCTCGGCCCCGGGGCTCGAACCGGCCCGCGGAGCGCAGCGCACCACCAGCAAGTTGGCGGCGCAGCTCGGCGCGGAAGTGGCCGCCGGTCAGGCAGCCATACAGATTCTCTCCGAAGCAGAGCGCCTGGTCGGCGTCGTCAACCTTCCGTTGGCCGATCATAGCTGTTCGCAAAACGCGATGCGCGCCGCCCAACGCGCTCTGCTGGCCAGGCAGCAGGTGGCTGGCACGTACAGCAGTCCGCACAAGTCGCGGCCTGAAAAACTTCGCCTGCACCCCTATCGACTGTGCCTGGTTAAGCAGGCTTGGTATCTGATCGCGCGCCCCGTCGATGCTGACCGGCCGAAAACCTATCGCATCGCGCGGTTCAACACCCTGGAGATGCTCGATGCGCCGGCCGACGTGCCCCACGACTTCGACGCGCGCGATTATTTTGGCAACGCCTGGGCCGTCTATCGCGGCGAGCGGACGTATGACGTCGAAATCGTTTTCAGCAAAGAGGCCGCGCCGCTGGTGCTCAAAACCGTCTGGCATCCGACGCAACGCGCGACCAGGCGCGACGGCAAAGTGACGCTGACGTTCCAGGTCGACGGCCTCGACGAGATTGTGCATTGGGTGCTCGGCTGGTCGGGCCGGGCAAAGGTGGTTCGCCCCAAAGAGCTGCGAGAAATGGTCGTCGAGCATCTGCGGAAAGCCTTGGCATTGAACACAAAGTAGCAGACACCGCCCATCATGCTCCCGCGACTCATCGCCATCGGCGACATCCACGGTTGCTCCGCGGCTTTGCGCGCTTTGCTCCACGCAATCGCTCCACAGCCGGAAGATACCATCGTCAGCTTGGGCGACTACGTCGACCGCGGTCTGGATTCCAGGGGCGTGCTCGACGAGCTGATCGCCTTAGCCGACCGCTGCCGCTTGATACCGATTCTGGGCAACCATGACGAGATGATGCTGCACGCGCGCGACGGCAAGGATGACCTGCGCTTCTGGCTCGAATGTGGCGGGCAAGCGGCGCTTGACTCCTACGGCGATGGTATTGGTGTTGGGTTGAACGCCGTGCCCCGCGACCACTTCCGCTTCTTGGCGTCTTGCCGCGCGTACTTCGAGACCGAAACGCACTTCTTCACGCACGCGAACTACCGGCCCGAAGTGCCGCTCGACCGGCAAGACGAACAGGCGCTTCGCTGGCTTTCGTTGCGCGACCATCTTCCCGGCCCGCACATTTGCGGCAAGACGGCCATAGTCGGACACACTCCACACCGCGAAGTGCTGAACCTTGGCCACTTGGTTTGTCTCGACACCGATTGCTGCCACGGTGGCTGGCTCAGCGCGATGGACGTTGCCACCGGCCGCATCTGGCAAGCCGACGAGGCGGGGCGCACACATGCCATTCAATCCCGCTGAAGTCAGTCTCGACCGCTTGTTTGCCGTACTCGCCTCGCGCGCCAAGCGCGAAGCGCAGCGCCAACGACTTCGCGATCTCACGCTCCGCGCGGCCGGACGCGCGCCGTTGACCGGCGGCTGGTACTGGGTGCCGCTGCCCGAGGGCGACGACACCGCATGGCAGGTGCAAGCCTTTTACGACTGCTGGCAATCACCCTCCGCGCATGTCTCCGTCTGGCGGCATGTGCGCGATTCAATGCAGCATCATTGGCGGCTGAAACTGCCATGGGTCGAATGCTACTCATTGCCACGCGGCCGAGTATCGCAGCGAGCTGACAACGGCGCGTTTGTCATCTACCACGGCCGTGATGCGCCGCGCGGCTCGGGCGGACTGGCCGCCGTCCGCCGCGCCTTCAACCTGCCGCGGTCGACGCCTGCCGTCTTCGACGAGCACGAGCAGTGCATCGCCGGCCAGCCCGAAGTGCTCGAACGGGCCTTGGGCCTCAAGCTGGACATCCGGAGCATCGACGCGTCATCTCTCGACTGGAGCTGAAAAACTTGGTGGCGGCGGACCCACCGCTGTCCGTGTTGTCGTCAATCATGGTGGTATGAATCACGCAAATCTGTTCGCTCAGAGTAAGCCAAAACGTGGGGTCATGGACCGCCTCAAGTTCGACGGGCCAGCGGACGTCTTGGCATGGAAATATCCCTACGAAGACATCAAGCTCGGCTCGCAGCTCGTCGTCAACGAAAGCCAACAGGCGATTCTGGCACGCGACGGGCGGCACCTGGCGACCTTTGGGCCGGGCCGCCACACGCTGACTAGCGCCAACATTCCCATCCTTGGCAAGCTCGTCGATCTGCCGTTCGGCGGCGTCACGCCCTTCGCCGCCGAGGTCTGGTTTTTCAACATGGTGGCGGATCTGCAGGTGAAATTCGGCACGGCGACGCCGATCCAGGTTCGCGAGCCGCACTTCGAGGTGATGCTGCCGGTGCGCGCGCATGGCCAGTTGGGGTTGCGCGTCGGCGACTGCCGCACGTTTCTTCGCGAGCTTGTCGGCACGATGGCCGGCTACACCAGCCAGCAGGTCTACGGGTCGTTCCGAGGAATGATCGTCAGCAAAGTGAAGCAGGTGATCGCCGGCGCCATTGCCACCGACCGAATCCCACCTTGGGAAATCGCCACCTCGCTCGATCTGCTGTCGCGGCGGTGCCACGATGCCGTGCGGGCCGAGTTTGCCCGTTTCGGACTGTCGATCGTCAATCTCCACCTGACCGACGTCAGCGTTCCCGAAGACGATCCCGTGGTGCGGCGGTTGCGTTCGACGGTGTTGGATCGCGCCGGCTTCGAGATGCTCGGCGACCGGCGTTATGCCGCCGCCCGCGGCTTCGACGTGCTGGAGCAGGCCGCGCAAAATTCCGGCCCCACGGGCGGCGCGCTGGGAGCGGGGCTCGGCGTGAGCCTGGCGGCGGCCTTGGGCGCCCAGGCGGCCTTCGGCGGGTTTCAAACGCCGCAAACCGCGCACGCCGCGGCTGTCGCTGCCCGGCTCGCCGAGCTCAAAACGCTTCTTGACCAGGGGCTGGTTACCCAAGCCGAGTACGACGCCAAAAGGGGGACCCTATTGAATGAACTTTAAACGAAAGACTACGCGAAAAGCGAGCGACGTTTCGTTGCGTCGCCGCCTGCGCCGCTTTTCGCGCGGGATCGACTCATGGCTGGCGGCCAGCGGCATCAACCCGTATCAAACGGCCGAGGAGTTTTCGCTGGACGACACGGGCGCGGTTTGCGACGCGATCGCGCGCTTTGGGGAACGGGCTCCGCTCAAAAACCGCCAGATCAGCGACCTGCAGGTCGGCTGGTCGTTGGATCTCGACGCCAATGGACCCGAGATTGCGTTGTCGAGGCTGCTCAAGAATCCGAGGGCTTACCTTTCGGACGAGTGCATTCGACCCCATCGAGCTCGTCTCGATGGTGAAGCAGACGGCGTGCTAGACGAGTAAGGAGCGACCGCCCTACGACCCCATCCAGCTCGCCTGGATGGTGAAGAAGACGAGGCAAATCACGCCTATGCCCAACCTCGCCATTTGTTGTCCGCACTGCGGCTCGGTCGAGTGCGGCGAGTATCGCGCCAACGCCTTCGTCTGTCAGCATTGCGACGCCACGTTTCGCTGGACCAATCCGGGCGAGGTCACGTTGCTGCACAAGCCGGCCCACTGCGACTGTGGCAAGAACCCGATGGGCGCCTGCACGCGCTGCGAAAAGCCGCTGTGCCGGCTCCACTACGTGACGTGGCAGGCCATATTGACCGTGTGGCGGGATTTCCTGCTGCTGTCGAAGGCGCAGCGCTGTGGCTGGTTCTCGCAGTCATGGGTCGCCGATGCAGCGAATGAAGTTGCCCGTGGGCGCGACTCCCCATTTCTGCCCGTTATGCCCTCCGACATTGCCAAGTGGAATCTGTCGGCGATCGGCGTGGCCCGCGGACGCGAGGGCGATCTACTCTGCTTCGATTGTGCCGAGGCGGCATTGCCCGACGTGCTCCAACTTGTTCGGGCAAGAAACGCCACGCTCCGCAACCGGGGGCGTCTTTGCCCGTTCTGCGAGCTCGAAGGCACGCACGAGCGGAACGCCTTTCAGACCGGTTACGTCTTGGCCGGGCATCGCTGTCAGGAGTGCGGACAGCTTGTTTGCCTGAAGCACCGCATCGCCTGCACGAAGTGCGGCAAATCCTTCTGCAAGCCGCATGCGCCCGCCTTGTCCGATCAACTTTGCCGCGCCTGCCGGCCGTGGCTAGTGACCCAGGCGGTCTGTGCGTTCTGGCACTCGCTTTGACCGCCAATCAAGCACATGGCGCGGTCGAAGAGACCCTAAGACTGTGCAACACGCCCGATCTTTGCCTCGACCCATTCGATCAGCGATTCCCAAACGGCGGCGTGGCATTCGGCGCGGCGAAGTGCTTGCAGCGACTGCTGCAAGAATTGCTGGTAGCTGATCGCTGCAAAGGCCACGCTGCCAGGCCGAAGCATCGTCTGAAATTTGCCGGCAAGCAATGGAATTTCTGCAGCGGGCCAGAGACCTGGACCAGCAGCATACATCGCCACAAAGCCCGTCTTCAATTCGCCCCCCTCTGAGATTGCCTGCCCAAGAACGACGTTTCGCATCCATTGATAAAGTTCGCTGCGGAACGGGCATGGAGCGTGATCGATGTCGTTGCGGAGCTCGAACACGTCTGGAACCACATCCCAATAGCGAATGCCCTTGCCGCTCAAAGCGCATCGCGACTGATCGCCGTTCAGCGGGTTTCGCTGTAACGCGTAGTTGCCATTGCATTGTGGCTTCCCTTCGATGGGATTCGTTTGGCTGCACTGCGAAAACCGGTACTCCGCAAACTTGCACTCAACAAGAATCCGCGTTTTTTCGCTGCTTGCCAGCACGTCAACCTGTGTCGGGTGCTTCGGGTGCTCACGGAGGCGGTTGCGGGGATCAACCCACTCGAGATCAACCGACCAGTCCCCACCGGCGGGCAGTGAGAGAACGCTCGCAAGCTCGTCGAACACGACATTTCTATGCCGGGTTTCCGTAGCCTTCAGGTAGCCAAAAACATCGATCGCCAGCGCTTGCGACGAATGCGCCATCCACGTCCGGCATCGCCCCCGCTGATCATGGTCCCACCGAAATGTGCTCCGAGGCTCGACCGCGGGCAACGCCGGCCCAAATAGATTCGGTTGCACGAGCCTCCACTCGTCGTCAGTCATGAAATATCGCGGTTCGTTCATATAGAGCACGCGCAAGCTCGTCGTCGCTGCAGTCGAGCCTGAACCAATTGGGGAACGCTTCAAAGGCAAAATCCATCGATAGGGTGCCGCTGAGGCGCTCGTTTGCAACACGGCATACGCCGTCATTAAGGCTCTCCTCTAGCCACCGCAATGACCCGCTGTCGGCCTCGTAATATGCCGCGGGCGCGAGGACTCGCAGATGAATCGCTCGGGCGCCCAGGATTGGGCGTCCTTTCACGTCATACGCGAGTTCTCGCGCATGAAGTCTCCAGAAGACGTAAGCCATCCCGTAACGGAAGATCTGCAGGGCGGCCGCGACGGGGTTCTCCGCAGCCACCTTCAACTCGAACAGGAAGTATTTGTCGTCCGTTTTTTTATGAACCAAGTCAATGTTGCAATGCCGTCCTTCACTATTGACGAGCCCCGAAACCGTCGGCATTTGGTGGCCCCAGTTAGCAAGACGCGCAATTCGCCTCTCCAGAATTACCTCTTCGGTCGCGCCCTGCTCGTCCCGTTGCCTGAACTCCCAATTTGACTCGTAAGTTTGCCGCTGGCCCTGCTGCCGCGCGAGTTGCCAATTGCTTTCGATCTTTGCGAGGGTCGATTGGGCCAGCGCCAATCCGTCTGGCCCGCGCTCAGTTCGAGAACGCAGCCTTTTGAAGCTTGATCGGTTCTTGTAGCGCGGTAGCTTCGTTCCCCGCCAGGAAGCAACTATGCCGAGCCAATCGTCGAAGAGTTCATCGGTGCCGTCGTAGGCCGTCTTGCACGCGACGTTCACTTGTCGAGCCTGGCTGCCTTCGGGTCCGGCAGCCCGCTGGAAGGAACGCGGTCGTTGCCTGCCATCGCAGGGCAATTCGTCGCATTGCCATTGCTCTTCCAGCTCTTTGATCACCTGAAGCCAAGTGCTTGCGTCTTTCCGACCAACTGCCGTGACGGATCGACCGATGCACTCTCTGATGTGGGCGTACGACAAGAATGAAGCACCAGCTAGCACGTCGCGTGCATCCTCGGCGCTCTGATACTTGGTGGTATGACAAACTGAATTGCCTGGCGTGTACTTCCCGAGGACAAGGGTTCCGACATGGGAATAATGCCGCCACTGTTGGTGTGCCTCCACGCGCACGCGACTTTCGCCGCTAGCAAGCCGACACAATCCGCGTCGTTTGAGAGCGGCGAACTCAGTTTGTCGGTTAATTGTGACACACATCGCCTTTCTCCTCTTGGTTAGTAGCTGCTCCTTTTGGGAACGGACGGATCAATGCCTCCGTGGCATTATCGCGATCCGCGAGCAAGATAGCAACTTTCTCACGATACTTTCGTCGAATCCGTGCGGAAGTGTTCCAAGCAAGCCATGCCGCGGCCTTCGCGCCCGTCAGCCATTGGTCGAGCGCGCCCGCGAGCGCCGCGCGTGCCGACGCTTCGTGGTCGGGCGCGGCAAGCGATCGGCTCGCGATCCACGGCACGATGAGCAAGGCCGCTACGATCACCAGCAACACCGCCACGAGCGACAGCAGAGCGACCACGATCGCGCCATGGCCGGGCGGGCGGCGCGTTGGGCGGGCTTCTTGGCTCGCAAAGGGCCCAGCGAAAGCGCCGGCGCCGACATCGCGTGCTCGACGCAGAGGCTAAATCAACCGCCGGCGAAGCGGCTGGCGGCGCGTGGAACCGCCGGCCGCAGTTCGGGCAGGCGACGTGCGTGCCCCACAATGAGGCGTCGAGGTTGAACGTCTGGCGGCAGTGCGGACAAGCGATCGCGACGGCGGGCATGACGGCGGCTCCTTTGGCAGGACCTTGTCCGCCACGATAAGCCACTCAAGCGACAGCAGTGGGTCAGCCGCGCGCGGCAAACTGAAAAAAGCCCCACAACACCTGTTCGCACTTTGCCTACTGCCATCGGCCTCGAAAGCTTAACTACCGTGTCGTCCGCTTCACTCGGGCCATTGTAATCGCCGCCGACCGTTCGTATAACCGACGCCATGTTGGTCGGCGTTCCCAAGGAAATCAAGCGAGACGAATACCGGGTGGCCCTGCTGCCGGTCGGCGTGGAAGAACTGACCCGTGCCGGACACACCGTGCTGGTGCAGCGGGGCGCGGGGCTGGGGTCGGGCATTCTTGACGATCATTATGCCGAACACGGCGCGAAGCTGGTCGACACGCCCGCCGAAATCTTCGGCCAGGCCGAACTGGTGATCAAAGTCAAGGAACCGCTGCCGCAAGAGTGGCCGCTGTTGCGGGCGGGCCAGATCGTTTTCACCTACTTTCATTTCGCCGCTGATCGCAAACTGACCGAGGCCGTGCTCGCCTCGGGCGTCACGGCCGTCGCCTATGAGACATTGCGCGACGACCAGGGCCGGCTGCCGCTGCTGACGCCGATGAGCGAAGTCGCCGGCCGCATGAGCATCCAAGAGGGGGCCAAGTATCTTGAACGCCCGCAAATGGGACGCGGCATCTTGCTGGGCGGTGTGCCGGGCGTGGCGCCGGCCAACATCACCATTCTCGGCGGCGGCGTGGTCGGGGCCAACGCCGCGAAAGTGGCCGCCGGCTTTGGCGCCGATATCGGCCTGCTCGACGTCAATATGGACCGGCTGCGGTATCTCGACGATATCATGCCACCCAACGTCGATTGTCTATTCAGCGACCGCCACACCATCCGCGAGCAGCTCAAGCGGGCCGACCTGGTGATCGGCGCCGTGCTCATTCCGGGGGCGAAAGCGCCGCGCCTGATCGAGGCTGACGATTTGCGGCTGATGCAGCCCGGCAGCGTGATTATCGACGTGGCGATCGATCAGGGCGGATGCGTGGCCACCAGCCGGCCCACGACGCACAGCGAGCCGACGTTCATCATCGACCAGGTGGTGCATTACTGCGTGACCAACATGCCCGGCGCGGTGGGCCGCACCAGCACGTATGCCCTCTGCAACGTCACTCTGCCGTGGGCCTTGCAGATTGCCAACCGAGGCATTGTGCGGGCGGCACAGGCGCTGCCGCCGATCGCACGGGCGATCAACATCATCGACCACGAGATCACCAACCAAGCGGTGGCCGCCAGTTTCGGGCTGCCGCACAGTCGGCGGTTTGAGCGCGGGTAACGCGTGGACTCGCCAACCACCCTCGATCGGTGGCTGGGACAGAGGCTTGCCGATGCCCCGGCGCGGACTCGCGGCAATGTAAGACCTCAGTCGAGGTAAACTCTGAAGAGCGCCGCCGCATGCTGATTTGATTTATCGAACGTGGCAGAGGCGTCATGCGTTGGCGAGAGTCGAGTATCCTTCAATCCATTGATCCTTGTCGACCTGGTATTCGTCAATGTGAAATCCGTCTGGCACAGTTGAAAAGCCAGGGGCGCGGCCAAGGCGCGCGGCCGCCGCCCGCGCGTTTTCTCGGGATGAATACACGCCGATGAACTTCACGTCTTCCGAGCCGTCTTCCATCGAATGCACATGCTGCACCACATAAACGTTCGTCAAGGGACACCTCCCACTTGCTCGCTCATCACTCAAATGCCCTGTCGCCCCATTTCTTGATTTTGCTGAATTCGCTACCTGGTCCGGTTGGGTAATTGCCTTTACCGTATTTTTCATCAAGTAACCGCTCGGCGAATTGACCGCCATTTTCGGTGGCCAATGGCCGCTGCCCCTCGGCCCAACTCGGAACATCCGTTGCCCCTTCCTTGTCGCTCAGGCCCGCCTTTGTCTTTTTGTACATGTTATGGGACTCGGACGTCGTATCCGCAGCCAACGTCTGCCACGACGCCCAGAAAGTGTCGGCCGGGCCGATCGATCGTTACGAGCCACCAGTCGCTAGCCCGACACTTTCAGTTCGGCCAGATGTTGAGCCGTGCCGACCAGGCGGTCCCAATTGGCGTGAATGTATTCGGGCGGTCCGCCAACCTGCGCCACGACCTGGGCAACCTGCTCGGTGGGCACCATCTCGATGGCGTCCCAAGGGCAAACCGTCAGATCGTAAGGATCGGTCTTCTTACGCGGAATATGGACGCAGACTTCGCAGCCGACGCAGCGTTCGAGATCGATCTCGCAGAAGCTCTGCAGATTGTGAAATGCGTCGTATTGCTGGACTTTGACGATGCAATCAACCGGACAGACTTCCAGACAGGCTTCGCAGCCCGTGCAGTTGTCGAAGTTGATCACCGCCAGTTCTTTAGGAAGTTTTTTGCGTGGCCCCTGTTTGGCCATCGGTTGCTCCAGAGGGTTCAGGGTTCAGGGTTCAGGGTTAGAAAACCTTGGCCCGTTGCTCGTAATCCCATCATAGGAACAAATCGGCCGGTGGCCAACCGCATCGGCGGTAAATTCCGAGGTGTGAATGGGTGTAGCAGAATTCGTGAGAATTCGGGCCGGAAAGTTGGGGTCGCGGCCCGACTTCTCACGAAGTCGGCTACATTCTGCGTGCGCCCTAGAACCCCCTCAGTGGTAGTACGATGCGCACGGCCGTGCGCATCGCGCCGTCGGCGAGCGGCTGTCGCTTAGTTCGCGGTCCTCGGCTTGACGAACGGATTGTAGACCGTCTGAGGCTGTGGCGCGGGATCGCGGGGCCGGTAATACTCGTCGGCCAGCCGGCTCTGATACGGGTTCCAGTTGTCGTTGTAGTTGACCAGCGGCGGGATTTCGGGAATCGGCGCCCAGTGCATGGTCCACATCATCTGCCGCTCGTGCAACATCTCCAATTGCATATCCGAGCTCATGCCCGAGCCGTACCCGCCTCCTCCGCCGCCACCTCCGCCCCCGCGGCGTCCCATGCTGTAGCTGTAGGGCTTCCAGGCGCCCTGCCAGTTCTGGTAGCCGTATCCGAGCCCAAAATACTGATAGCGATTGCCGAAGTTCGTGCCATAAGCTCCCCGACTGCCGAGCGGGGCCGACCGCACGCGGGCCGATTGAGCGTGGGCCTGGCCAGCGGCAAGCACCAGCGCGAGGGCCAAAGTAGCGTATCTCGCAGCGAATTTCATGGTTGTGCCTTTTTCGTGGGCCGCGGGTCTCTATAAGGTTCTACACCGCAAACGGCCGACTGTTCCGAATCAGGATTGCACGACCCGCGGCGGAATGCCCAAGCCGCGGCGTTTTTTGCGGGTTTTGCCGATCGTCCGCTCCTTATGCCACCTGCACCTGGACGGTTTGCACGCCGTTCCAGCCGTATCCCGCCGGGTTCCAACCGATCGTGCCGTCGAGCGGCTGGCTGCGGCCCAGCGCATCGGTGGCGCGGGCCATGATCCGCTGCGGACCTTTTTTCAGCGTGACACCGGCCGACCAGTGATACCAGGCGTAAGGACTGTCGGGCGTGTCGAGCCTGGCACGTTGCCAGGTTCGGCCATCGTCGAGCGAAATCTCGACCGTGTCGATTCTCGCCTGCCCGTCGTTAAAGGCCACGCCGCGCACCTCAACCGGACCGATCTTGAGCATCTCGCCGTCCAGGGGCGAAAAGATGATGCTTTTGATCCGCATCCGCCAGTTGGCGTCGCTGTTGTCGAAGTCGTAGACAAAATCGCTGCCCGGCGCGATCGGCTCGCGCGGCGTGCGATACCGTCGCCGCTGATGATGATTGAACGTCTCGCGCGACTCGAAGCGCAGGCGGCTGAGCCATTTGATTTGCATGGTGCCGTAATAGCCCGGCGTGACCAGCCGCACGGGTCCGCCGTGGACCGCGGGGATCGGTTCGCCGTTCATCTCCAGGGCGAGCAGCGAGCGTCGGCGGACGTCTGCCAAAGGCAAGCTATGCTCGAAGTCGGCGGCGTCGGGCGCGGCGGCATCGTCCTTGCCTTCGGCCGTCAGAAACAGGGCGTCGGGCGACACGTCGAGCTTCATCGCCTCCACGACTTTTGCCAATGGCACGCCGCGAAATCGCACATTGCCCACCGCCCCTTGCTCCCAGGGCGACCCCTTCACCTTGGCCGCCCGCGAGAACAACTTGCGGCCGCTGCCCGAACATTGCAAAACCATCTCGACTTCGGTTTGCTCCAACTCGCGCAGTTGCTTCAAATCGAGTGTCCGCGGATACTCGACCAAGCCGATGACTTCGATTTTCCAATCGTCGTTGTCGGCCGGTGCGGTGGTGCGGGCACCGGGCAGTTCCTGATTGTTGCGAACAAACAGAATTTGCTTGGGAGTCAGGTTGTGTTTGCGCAGCAGGGCCAGCGGCGTTTCGATCTCGATGGTTTTGGCGTTGTGCACGATCAAGCCGGCATCTTTGCCCTCCACCA
>DATFDL010000066.1:0-12181 GCA_035252155.1 Pirellulales bacterium
CGACAGTCAGTCAACCTGGTGAGCTACGCCCAGGCGGTCGCTCAGCGATTCACGACCGACTGGGCGACGGCGACCATCGACACGCCGGCGTTTCTGGGCGTCCGCCTGCTCGACGATTTTTCGCTGGCAGAGTTGCTGCCCTACATCGACTGGTCGCCGTTTTTTATGGCGTGGGAGTTGCGCGGCAAATATCCCAAGATTTTTGACGACCCGACGGTCGGCGGCGAGGCCCGCAAGCTGTTCGACGACGCCCGGCGGCTGCTCGACGAGATTATTTCGAAACGACTGCTGCGAGCCAGCGGCGCGTACGGCTTTTGGCCGGCGGCCTCGCAAGGCGACGATATTGTGGTCTATGCCGACGAAGGCCGCGACCGCGAGCTGACCACGTTTCACACCTTGCGGCAGCAATGGCAGCGCAAGGGCACCGAGGTTTATTACGCCCTGGCCGATTTCACCGCCCCGGCGGCCAGTGGGCGAAAAGACTATCTAGGCGCATTCGCCGTGACCGCCGGGCATGGTGCCGACGAGCTTGCCCGAAGGTTTGAAGCCGATCACGACGATTACAACGCGATCATGGCCAAGGCGTTGGCCGACCGTTTGGCCGAGGCGTTTGCCGAGCGGCTGCACGAGATTGCCCGGCGCGACTGGGGTTATGGCCACGATGAAACCTTGACAAACGAAGATCTCATCGACGAAAAATATCGCGGCATTCGGCCCGCGCCCGGCTATCCGGCATGCCCCGATCACACCGAGAAGCGCATCTTGTTCGATTTGCTCGGCGCAGAGCAGGCCACGGGCATCAAGCTGACCGAGAGTTTTGCGATGCACCCCGCGGCGAGCGTGAGCGGGCTCTATTTTGCTCATCCCGAGTCGCGTTATTTTTCCGTCGATCGGATCACGCGCGACCAGGTGGAAGATTACGCCCGCCGCAAGCAGATGACCGTGGCCGAAATCGAGCGTTGGCTGGCGCCGAATTTAGGGTACGAGGCGGGGTAGGTTTGGCCGACGTGCTATTCGTACCTCAATACACGGATTTTGGAATATTGCCGACAATCAGTTAGGATAACGGTATCGAGTACAGGCAGTTTCATTGGCTCCGCGGTCCCTTTAGCGGCATGGCAACTCTCATTTCCTCCTCAGTCAGCGAAATGGCTATTTTGCGGCGTGTGGTTGACGCGGATAAGCCATACTTATCAGCGGAGGCAGCTCGCGAGATACTTCGTCTCGATTTCAGCAAGTCCGATCGGCGACGGATAAACCAGTTGGCCGAGAAGAACCGCGCCGGAAAGCTAACCGTGGCGGAAGAAGACACATTGAACAATTATATTCGCGTTGGCCAAACGCTTGGCATCCTGAAATCAAAGGCCCGTCGAACCTTGCGAGATCGTTCTAAGGCGAACGGCAAAAAGCCGCGAAGCCAATGAGATCCCATTACCAGACAACAAGTCGCGTTGTTCAATCCACGTCTACAAAGTTGGTCACGGCACTTTTTGTGGGAGGGGCCGATTTTGCGAGGTCGAACACGATCGGCTCGTACGACGATTGCTGTTTTGGCAATGAACGACCCCGATTTGGTCGCCTTTCGGGCTGAGCTAATCGACGAGGGCGTATTCTAGGTCTTACCATTGAGACGAGCTCGGTGGAGTCGAGAGCGAGATGCCAGCGCAATGCCATGGACATCAGTTGCATCACCTATCGCCGAGCGAGGTGGGCCGAAGTGCCGGATCTTTGGCGGGTGCGGACCGAATCGATTCGCTCGCTCTGCCAAGGCTATTACCACGGCGACGACATCGAGGCGTGGGCCGGCGCACCCATGCCCGACGGTTTTGCCGAGCTTGTCCACACGCGTGATTTCTTGGTGGCTGAGCAGCGCGGCGCTGTGGTGGGCTTCGGCTTTCTTCACCGCCCGGCCGCGGAGTTAGAAGCTCTGTTTGTGGCGCCGGGTTTTGCAAGGCGAGGGATTGGCACGGCCCTGTTGCGCGCGCTGGAAACCATCGCGCGGGATGCCGGTTTGAAATCGCTCAATTTGTCCGCCTCGCTGAACTCAGTGAAGTTTTACGGCGCGGTAGGGTACGAACGGGTCGGCGACACGGTCCGGGTCCATCCAGCCGGTTTTCGCCTGGCGTGTGTGGCCATGACAAAGCGGCTCGACTGAGGACATCACGGCTTCGCCGAAGATTCCAGCCCCTCAATCTCCAACAGCCGCCGCTTGGCTTTCGCAATCGCTTTTTCGAGAGCTTCGAGGTCCAACATCGGGCGATGGCCTGCTTCGAGCGGAAACAACTCCATGCTGAAAATGCCGGTGGCTTCGTCCAATCGGAGTTCTCCCCACATTCCCTGCTCGCACCAAAACTCTGCAACCAAACCTGGCCGGTCCGGGTAGCTCGTAATTGTGACATCGATCGCGTTCATAGCGCTGGCTCCAACACCGAGATCAGCCCAGGACGACCTAGGAAGGTCATCCTTCGGCGTTGTCGCACATCTCAGCGAGCGGCTTCGCTGCTGGCCTTGTTGCCGACGCGCACGGTGACCTGCAGCGTTTGGCCGCCGCGGAAGATTTCGAGCGGCACCTCTTTGCCGACTTCGGTCAGGCTGACCAGATAGATCAAATGAGCGTCGTTCTCCACGCGAATGCCGTCGAACCGCAGCACCACGTCGCCGGCCAACAGCCGGGCGGCCTGGGCTGGACTGCCCGGCTCGATGCGGGTGATGTGCGCCCCTTGCCGCCGCGGAAGGCCGAGCTTGACCGCCACGGTGGTGTTGAACTTCTGGTCGAGCCCCACGCCCACATAGGCCCGCACCACCCGGCCTTTTTCGATGAACTGCCGCACGATGTGCAGCACGCCGTTGATCGGAATGCTAAACCCGATGCCCTCGTTGCCGCCCGAATTGCTGGCAATGGCCGTGTTGATGCCGATCACCTCGCCCTTGAGGTTGATGAGTGGGCCGCCGCTGTTGCCGGGGTTGATGGCGGCATCGGTCTGCAAGAAATCTTGCAGCCGCACGTCTTCGCCGAGTTCCAGATCGCGCCGGCCTTTGGCACTGATGATGCCATACGTCACCGAGTGACTCAGGCCGAAGGGACTGCCCACCGCCACGACGAAATCGCCGATTTCGAGCGCCGAAGAATCGCCCAGCCGGGCAGCCACCAGTCCGGGGGCCGAGACCGCCATCAGGGCCACGTCGGTGTCGGCGTCGGACCAGACCTTGTGCGGATGCAGCTCGCGGCCGTCGGCCAGGCTGATTTGAATGTCCGGCAACCGGGCGTTTTTGATGACGTGCCGGTTGGTAAGGATGTAGAACTTGCCTTTGTAGTCGATCACCACGCCGGAGCCGGCTTCTTCGATGATCTCGTGCCGGGCGCGGCGGGTGGGTTCTTCCTTTTTTTCGGCCTTGATGTGGACCACCGTCGGGCCGACCAGCTTGACGACGGTCTTGAGAATATTGAGTTGCGGCGCTAGCGCCTCGGCCTTTTCGGCCAACGAGGCGTACAACTCGTCGCGCTCGGCGGCCGTGAGTACCTCGTCGCCCGACGGCAGCGTGGGCTTTTCTTCCTGAGCGCGGCAAACCGTGCCGCGCAGCCCCGCCAGCGAGACGACGAGATAGATAGCGACGGCGGTGAGCGATCGGCGGCGGTTGGCCATGACGCCCGGTATTGTGGCGGTCGAAGAGCCGAAAATCAAGAAACGTCGAGTTCGATGTCGTTGATCGACAGTTCGACATCTCCGCCGCCGGAGTCCATCAGCCGGCCCCAGTCGGCCTCGGCGCCACCCACCGCGCCTTGGCGTTCGGCCTCGCGCTGGCAGTCGATGCACAAGATGGCGTAGGGCAACGCATTCAGCCGTGCCATCGGAATTTTTTCGCCGCACATATCGCAGACGCCGTAATGCCCCGTGCGCATCCGCTCCAGGGCGTTCTCGATACTGGCGAGTTCTCGGCTTTCGACTTCGGCCAACTGCGAATTGATCTCGTGCTGGGCCGAGTCGAGCGCAAAATCGACGACGTCGCCGGCGGTTTGTTCGCGCAGTTCCTTCAACAAGCTGAGATCGCCGGCCAGTGCCTTGCGCAGCGCGTCGCGCCGGATCACCAGAATCTCGCGCATTTTCAAGATCGCATCTTTGCGTGCCATGTGGATACCTTCAGAAGTCCGTGCCCTGGCGATGCCGAGGTTTCGGCGCAACACCCCTGCAACCGGCCAGGCCATCGAACGATGACCTAAGACCCTCGAATCTGTTCCCGACTGGGTTGGGCGTTTCAAGTTCCGCCGTCAAGCCCGATCCGCCGCAACCTAACTATAGTACGCATGCAAGCTACCAAAGATCGTCAAAATCGGTGGAATTCGCGCGGTTGGCCGCGTCGCGGCTGGCAGCGCATAAAGGCAGCCAGAGCAAGCAGTTGCGATGCGATCTCCACTGTGAGACGAGTACTTTCACCCGGCATTTTTGGTCGCCTCAAGCGGACACTTGGGCTACGGTTGCCGGGCCTACCCGATAATCGGACATTACCGGCCGGGATATGCAGCCGATTTTTGCAATCTTTGCCGATTCGGGGCATTGGTCGGGCGAAAACTGCCGGTCGCCCCAGCACCGGCGTTGAGTTTTGACGACAGGCGGCCCGTGAGCTACATGCTCCCAGAGCGTCTACACTTAGGACAAACTCATGGCATCAATTGCGCTCGTGGCGGAGCAAGCGAGACTACTAGACCGCGCTACCTTGCTGGGCACCCCCGCGGGCGAGCTGGCGCTGCGGGTCGCCAACGGCCAGCAGGCCGGCGAGGTGTTTCCCATCGACGTGCAAAAATGCACGCTGGGCGCCGGCGATGGGTGTTCGCTGCGGCTCGACCATGCGGGCGTGCGGCCGTTGCACTGCTTGATCTTGCGCGGAGCGGCCGAGACCGTGATCCGCCGCTGGTCGCCCGACACACGGCTCAATGGCCGCGACTTTACCGACGCTCCGCTTCGCGCCGGTGACCGCCTATCGCTCGGCCCTCTCGATTTGGAGGTCGTCGCGCCCGAGGCGATTGCGTCCGGGTCCGGCGAGACCGGCGTGCCAAAGCCGCTCGAGCAGCGGCGGCCGTTGGACGAAGCATCACGCACGCTGGCTGAAGAGCGGGCGGAGTCGGAAGATCAACGCCGGCAGTGGCAGGCTGAGCAAGCCGCCCACATGTCGAGGCTGGCGCAAGAGAGCGCGGAGCTCGACAAGCGCCTGGCAGAATTTGAGGCACAGGGCCGCATCCTGGAAGAGCAACGCCAGATCTGGGAGCAAAAATGTCGCGATGAGCGGCGCCAACTCGACGAGGCACGTCGCATCTGGGAGGAGGAGCGTAGCGCAACTGAGCTGCAATTATCACAGCAAATCGAATCTCTTCGTGAGCGAGAAGAACGGTTGGCGGCCCAGCGAGCTGAGCTCGACCACCAAGCCGAGCAGGCACAATGCGCGGTCGATGGTATCGGCCAGCATGTGCAGACTGCCTCGGCCGACGTCGAGCGGCGCGAGGCGGCGCTGGCCGAGCGTGAGCGCACCCTACAAGCCGACCGCGACAAACTCGATCGCGAACGCACAGCGCTGCAGGCCGAACAAACCGCCTTCCACGCCGAGCGCGATGGCTGGGAAGAAGTGCAAGAGGAAGCGCGCACGCGGTTGAGCGACAAGATGCAACAGCTCGAGCGTAGGCTTTCGGAGCTGAACGCGGAGCGGGCCGGTTGGGAGGCGCAACGTGATCTGTCGCTTGCCGAATTCGAGGAGCAGTCGCAGGCGCTGAGCCGTAAATTGGTCAGCCTCGAAGCCGACCGCCGGACGCTACTTTCGGAACGGGCCGCCTGGCAAGCCGAGCAACACCAACGCGAAACGCAGTGGACCGGTCGTCAGCGGGCGCTGGCCGCTGCCGAAGAAGAGCTTGCCCGACAAAAAACCGAAGCCGAACTGCTTCAACAACAACATGCCTCGCGCGAAGCACGGCTGCGTGAAACCGAGACGAACGGCGCAGCCGTCGAGGCGCGGCTTGCGGCCGAGCGAAACGAGTTGCAAGAGCTGCGACAATCATTGGACGAGGCGCGCGCCGCTTGGGAAATGGAACGAGGTCGGCTCGCCGAACAGCACCGGGCGGCGTTGACTTCGGCCGAGGGCGAGGCGGCGCGATTGCGCGAGGAGCTGGCCGCCCACGCGGAGCAGCTTGATCAGGTTCGGTCGGCCCAGGTCGAGGCGGAACAGTGCCGCGTCGCCGCCGAAGAAAAACTGGCGCGTCAGCAGGCTGCGCTCGAAGCCGCCCGCTGGGCCTTGGAACAAGAGCGAGCGGCCTGGCAATCGAAACAAAGCGAACCCGCGGCGGCCGTCGACGCGGAGGCCGCGCGGCTGGCCGAAGAAGAGTTATCGCGGCTCCATCAGGACCTCGAATCGCAACGCTCCGCGTTGGCCGAGATCCAGCGGCAGCAGGCTGCGGCGGCCGACGACATCGCCCGGCAGCAGGCCGAATTAGATGCCGCTCGGCGGACGATTGACGACGAGCGTGCCCGCTGGCAGTCTGAGCAAGCCGACCGCCAAAGCGCGGCTGACGCCGACCAGGCGCTCGTCGCCCAGCAGGCCGCCGCCGACCGCGAGCGGCTCGTCGCGTTGGAGGCGGAATTAGCATCGTTGCGGCGAGCTTGGGACGAAGAACGCGAGGCCTGGCAAGCCGATGCCCAGCGTCATGCTACACAGCCGATTGCCGCGCCGGCGGCCGAAGCGGGCGACGATCTACAACGCCAACTGCTCGAGCTGACGGGCGAGCTGGAAGCCGCCCGTAGAACGCTCGATGACGATCGGCGTCACTGGGAAGCCGAGCGGCAGCGGCAGGCGGCGGAGCTAGCCGAGCACGCCGCGCAGCTCCAAGAACTACGCCGCCGAGCGCCCGCCGACCACGAGCCGACCGCCGGCGTGCCGATCGAGGCCGACACGCCGGTCAACACGCCGGTCGAGACGCCGTTGAACATTGGCGACCAGTGGAGTGAGAGGGACGAGCATCCTGTAGCAGCGACCGACCTGCTCACGCAGTTCACCGGGCAGGAAGCGGCCGAAGTCTCGTTCGCGGAACCGAGCGACGCGGCCCCGGTGGATATGGCCGATCTGTTGAGCCGCTTCGGCGTTTCGATCGATTCGTCGAGCGACTCGGTTGAGCCGCACGGCTCCGTTCCAATGCCGCCGCCCCACGAGACCTCGGCTGGCCGCACGGCTCGACCGGCCGCACACGCCGAGGAAGAAGAAGACTCGATCGACGAATACATGGCGCGGCTCATGCAACGTCTAGGTGCAAAAGCTCCGACGCCGCCACCCCGCGAGCAAGAGCCGGCGCCAAGCATGACGCCGGTTGTGCTGCCCGAAGTCGAACCGGAGACCGCCCCGGTAGCGCCCGTAGTGACCAAGCTGACCGATCCCAGCGAAATGGGCCGCCGGGCCTTGCCGCCCGAACGCGCCGCCGACTTGTCGGCCATGCGCGAGTTGGCGAACCTCAACGCACGCTCCGCCATCGACAAGCATCAGCGGCGGACTATTCGGCACACGGGCATCACTAAGGCCGCGGTGAGTCTGGTCGGAGTACTTGGCGCCGTCGTCGAAGGCGTATTTTGGCTGCAAGGATCGCCGACCTCGTTTTACCTGATGCTGGGATGCATTGTGGTCGCGCTCTTCTGGGGCTGGCAGTACGCCACCATGTGGCGAAAATTCGCGCCGGCCCCGCCCGAATCGTCGACCCGGCCGGCAGGCGAACGCCGCGTTGCCGAGAGAAGAGCCCCTCAGCCGACCGTTACGGTCGAAGCCGCCGAAGCCGCCGCCGAGCCTGATGGCGAGGTTGCGGTCGAGGATGCGCAGGCAAGTTTTTCGGGCTAGGAACGGACCTCGTTTCTTTCCCGTGCAGGCTTCGTTGACAGTCGCCCCGCACGGCCCTAGACTGCAAGCCGGCGTTTTTCTTCGCAGCGTCGGCTATGTGAGCCCTTGGGACGATTTTGTCTGTGCCAAGGGCTTTTGTTTTTGACCGCAGGAGTAGCGATCGTGCCTTCCGTCCTTGTCATTGACGACGATCGGTCGGTGTTGCACGTTTTCAAGCAGGTTTTTAAGGAAACCGACGTTCACCTGCACACCGCCCACGCGGCGGCCGAAGGGCTGGCGATGCTCGAAAAGCGCCATCCCGACGTCGTGATTCTCGATATCATGTTGCCCGACCAATCGGGGCTGGAGACCATTGAAACCATCTACGCCGCCGATCCGAAAGTGCCGGTGATCTTCATCACCTCGGGCGGCAGCAGCGATACGGCCATCGAGGCGATGAAGCGAGGGGCGTTCGATTTTCTGCTCAAGCCGCTCGACTTTGTCAAAGTGCGGGCCTTGGTCGATCAGGCCATCCAGATTCGCCATTGCATGCGGGTGCCGGTGCGTGTGCCCGAAGCTGTCGTGGAAGAGGGCGAACTGTCGGACGTGTTCGTGGGCCGCTGCCCCGCCATGCAAGAGGTATACAAGGCGATCGGCCGGGTGGCCCCGCACGACGTCACGGTGCTCATCCGCGGCGAAAGCGGCACCGGCAAGGAGCTGGTGGCCCGCGCCATCTATCACCACAGCGAGCGGTCGGCGGCACGGTTTCTGGCCATCAACATCGCGGCCGTGCCCGAAACGCTACTGGAAAGCGAGCTCTTCGGCCACGAAAAAGGCTCGTTCACTGGGGCCGACACCAAGCGCATCGGCCGCTTCGAGCAATGTTCGGGCGGCACGCTGTTCTTGGACGAGATCGGCGATATGACGCACCTGGTGCAGAGCAAGTTGCTGCGGCTGTTGCAGGAGCAAAGGTTCGAGCGCGTGGGCGGCGGCGAGACCATCGAGACCGACGTGCGCGTGCTGGCCGCCACCAATCGCGACCTGGAAAAAATGGTCGAAGACGGCGACTTTCGGGCAGACCTGTATTACCGCCTCAATGGTTACACCATCAAGCTGCCGCCGTTGGCCGAGCGCGGCGACGACGTGCTGATGCTGCTCGAACACTTCCTCGCCAAGTCGAGCCGCGACCTGGGCAAGGACGTCCAAGGCATTTCGCCCGACGCTTTGGAGCTGCTGCTCAAATACCCCTGGCCCGGCAATGTCCGCGAGTTGCAGAGCGTGGTGAAGCAGGCGCTGCTGCACGCCACGGGGCAAGTGTTGATGCCCGAGTTTTTGCCGGAAGAAGTTCGCCGCGGACGGCGCGCGATCACGCCGGGCGGTGGGCCGCGGGCAGGCGGCTTGAAACAGCTCGAACGTTTCATCGACGATTCGCTGGGTGCCGGCAGCGAAGATCTCTATGCCCACTCGCTGGCACAGCTCGAAAAATACCTTTTCACGCGGGTCTTGAGCCACACCGGGGGCAATCAATCGCAGGCGGCCAAGATGCTGGGCATCACGCGCGGCAGCCTGCGCAACAAGATCCGCTTGCTGAAGATCAGCATCGACCAGGTGGTGAGCGTCGAGGGCGAAAACCACAAGTCGCCCGCCGCCGTGGGCAGCAACGGGAATAAATAGTCGCCTTTCGGGGGATTGGCAAGGGTGCCTCGGCATCCGCCGCGGCGCATGTGGCCCTGGCCGATTATTCGATGGTCAAATCGCCGTGGCGGACGCCGTGCGCGCACGATTCGAGCAGGCCACACTTTAGGCCGCTACGCACGGCGTCCGCTACGGCGAGCATCGCAAATAGTGAAATCATGCCACACGCGCCGTAGCGGATGCCGTGGCACCCATAACGCGCTCAGGCACCCACCCACGATCTTGCAACGCGCCCGTCCAGCTTTACACTGGCGGCTATGAACTACCCGCTGGGAATTACCAAGGCCGAGCTTGACACGCCGGCCCTTTGTCTCGATCTCGAGGTCATGGAGCGCAACATCGGCACGGTGGCCGAGACGTGCCGCCGCCACGGAGTCGGCTGGCGACCGCACGCCAAAGGGCACAAAGTGGCGGCCATCGCCCGCGCCGAGTTGGCGGCGGGAGCCCTGGGCGTGACCTGCGCCAAACTGGCCGAGGCCGAGGTGATGGCGGCGGGCGGCGTGCGCGACATCTTGATCGCCAATCTCATCGTCGGTCCGCAAAAACTCCATCGGCTGGTCGAGCTGGCCCGACGCTCCGACCCGATCGTGTGCATCGACCACATCGATCAGGCGGCTCCGCTCAGCCAGGCCATGAACGCGGCCGGATTAAAAATACGCGTGTTGATTGAAGTCGATATCGGCTTGGCGCGGGTCGGCGCGCCGCCGGGCGAGCCGACGCTGGCGCTGGCCCGCCAGCTCAAGACTCTGCCGGGTCTCGAGTTGGCCGGCATCATGGGCTACGAAGGCCATTTGCTCACCGTGCCCGAGGCCGAGGGCAAGGCCGATAAAATCGCGAGCGCGCTCGGCACCTTGGTCGAGACGCGGCGCATGTTGGAAGCGGCCGACGTCGCCTGCCCGATCGTTTCGTGCGCGGGCACCGGCTCATACCTGCACTCGGTGCGTCAGCCGGGCATCACCGAGATACAGGCCGGCGGGGCGATCTTCATGGACGCCTACTATCGCCACAAGTGCCAGGTGCCCGAGTTAAACTTTGCCTTGACGATAGTAACCACGATCGTCAGTCGCCCCGTGCCGGGCCGGGCGATCATCGACGCCGGCCGCAAAACGATGCACGGCGATTTTCAGCCGCCGCAAGTCGTGGGGCGCGACGACCTGCGGATCGCACGCCTCTCGGCCGAGCACGGCGAGCTAGCACTCGATCCTTCGGCGCAGGATCTGAAGATCGGCGATCGTCTGGAGCTGGTGCCCGGCTACGCCGATCTCACCACGGTACTGCACGACCAGTTCTATTGTTTCCGCGATGGCCGGCTCGTCGACATCTGGCCGATCGAGGCCCGTGGGAAACTGACGTAGCCATGTACGAACTCTTCACAGACGAAGCCCGCAAGGTGATGGCCCTGGCCAACCAGGAGGCCATTCGCTTCAACCAGCAATATATCGGTACCGGGCCCTCAATCGCCCGGTCGAGACGGCTTGGCTCTCGGCGAATGACGCCGCCGTGAAGAAGTTGGCCCAGCGAATCAACGATGACCATTGCTGGCAAGACCTGCCGATGCTCGCCGCTGCCCTGGAAGCGGCGGGCTGCGCCGACCGCGAGCTGATCGACCATTGTCGCCAGCCAGGCGAGCACTCGAAGCAATGCTGGGTGGTCGACGTGATCTTGGCCCAATGAATCGACGGGCATGTTGCGGTAACGCGCGTCCGGGGTTGTGGCGCGGACCCAAGCCGACATGGCGTGGGCGCCGACCTGCATCGGATTAAGCCGGATCAGCTCATCTTAGTCGGATAAAAGCAGTCCGGTCCGCGCAGCCGCTGCGGTAAGCTAGACTTGTGGCGACAGCCAAATTGAACCGATGCGCGAGCGAACCTCGGCGACGCCGCCGCGAATCGGTGAATGCTTGGCGCACGCTTCATTAATGGGGGATGAGCCATGGCAATTGGTCTCGTGGTGGCGCCGGCGGCGACACGGCCGATTTGGGAAGAGCAGCTACAGACCCTGATGTTCGAGGCCCGCAGCGACGACCAAATGGACCGCCGCGGCGCGGCCCGCTATCCGTTTTTCCGTCCGGTGACCATTGTGCCGGCCCAGGGAAGGCTGGCAGAACACACGGCGTTCACGCGCGAGCTATCGACGACGGGTATCGGCCTGTTGCACAGCGTGCGTCTGCGGCCGGCGCTGGTGACGATCGCGCTGCGCACGCAGGACGGCGACGAAGTGCGGTTGCCCACCGAGATTCTCTGGTGCCGGCCCTGCGGCGATGGCTGGTACGTGAGCGGCGGAAAGTTTGTTCTTCCCACCGCAAAGTAAAACGAGTATTCGTTCTTTCCTCTCGCTCCTACTTTGCAATTTCATTCGCGAGCGGGCTGGAGTACGGCAGGTCGATCCCCCGTGACTCCAGCACTTTTTCGTAGAACGCCAAGCGATCTCGTAACTCCTGGCACAAGGCGCTTGCCTCACCGATAAGTTCTGGTCTCCAGATGCCTTGGCAAGGCGGCATACCTCCGATGCGGAGCGAAACAGCTTCGCTAAGCTGTCGCCCTGAATCACCATACCAGGAAACTTACGCCCCGGCGTCTTTAGCACCACAAAATTAATAGCGTCGGAAAACAACTCAACAGTAATGTCATGTTTTTCCTTCATCGCT
>DATFDL010000067.1:0-4155 GCA_035252155.1 Pirellulales bacterium
AGGCAGCCAGGGCCACTGACAATCGCCGCCCCGCCGCTGGACCGCCGCAAGATAGGCAGGCCCTGCCGGCGGCAAAAGTCGGTGCGCACTTCGGTGGATACACATGATGAGCGGCCCACCACCACCAGCCGATGGGCCGGCTCCCAGAGGCGCAAGCATTCGCCGGTACCGGCGGCCGCGTGTTGCTCGGCCTCGTCAAGCAACGCCTCGTCGAGAGCCAGGTTTTCGGCGGGCGTCGGCAGCGTGAGTTCGAGAAGATGCATCAATGGATGGTCGGCCGTGGATTGACTGTGAGCACCGCTTCCCTACACTTGGGGTAGAACGGAATTCATTCCGTATTTGCGAGACGGAACGGAATGAATTCCGTTCTACGATGCCCACGGAATGAATTCCGTTCTACGAAACAGTTTACATGCAGACCGACGAACCCGGAAACACGTTTTCATCCGCCGACCAGTTGCCGCCGGTCGAGCCGCCCAGCGCTGGCTTTATCGTGCAGCTGTTCGTCATTCCCGCGCTGATCGTCTTGATCATGTTTCTAGTCGGGGCGGGCATCAAGCTGCTGGTCGAACACGAGACGAATCCGCGCACGTATGTCGAGCAGCTTCGGCGCGACAGCGCCGCGCGGTTTCAGGCGGCCCACGACCTGGCCGACGTGCTGCGCAACCCGAGCAACGAAAAACTGAAAACCGACGCCGAGCTGGCCGGCGATCTGGCCGGCGTGTTGAATACGGAAATCGACGGCGCCAGCATGGACGAGAAACCGATCAAGCTGCGCGTCTATCTTTGTCATGCCCTGGGCGAGTTTCGCGTGCCCGGCGTGCTGGGCGTGCTGGTCAAGGCGGCTCAGACCGAGCGCGACCCACGCGAGGCGCCCGTCCGCTTTGCGGCGCTGAAATCGCTGGCGGTTTGGCTGTCGGCCGCGCCGCCGGAACAAGCCGGTGCCGATCCGCAGCTTTTGCCAGTCCTGTTGGCCGCCTCGCGCGATGAACGGCCATTACTGCGATCGACGGCCGCCTTTGCCCTCGGTGCGGCCGATCTGTCCGAAGCTCGCGAGCGGTTGCGGCGGATGCTGGCCGATGGTTCGCCCGACGTGCGCTACAACGCGGCCACGATGCTGGCGCGTCGCGGCGACGAACGGGCGATCGGCGTGTTGACCGAGATGCTCGACCAGCGGCAGACGCAGGCGCTTGCGGCGGAAGAAGATGAGGCCCGGCAATACAAGCGAGATTTGATCTTGGTCAACGGCCTGCGGGCCACCAAGGATCTGGCCGAGAAGAATCGCCAGGCCGAGTTGGCGCCGTTGGCCAAGGCGGTCGAGCAGTTGACCGCGCCGGAGTTGCCGCGGGGCATTCGCGTGCAGGCCAAAGAAGTCTTGATCGAACTCAACCAACGCAGGAGTTAACGCCATGCCATCCAACCAGGAAGTCGTCGAGATGCTCAAGACCGCCTACAGCATGGAGCTGGAGACGGTAATGAACTATCTGGCCAACAGCATCAATCTCGACGGGGTGCGGGCCGAGGAGATCAAAAAGTCGCTGGGGGCCGACATTACCGAAGAGCTCGGCCACGCCACGCAGCTTGGCAACCGCATCAAGCAACTCGGCGGGCTGGTGCCCGGCTCGCTGAAGGTGAAGCTGGGCGGGCAGCCGCAGCCGTCGGAGAACACCACCGATATGGTCGGCGTCATCAAGGCGGTGATCAGCGCCGAAGAGGCGGCCTGCACGCAATACCGCAAGATCATCAAGGCCACCGAAGGCGAAGACTACGTGACGCAGGACCTTTGCATTCAGCTTTTGGCGGCCGAAGAGCAGCACCTGGTGCTCTTCAAGGGCTTCTTGAAGGAATACACGCAATAAGGCGGGAGCGGCCGGGCGCAAAAAAACTCCCGGAAAGAACAGGTCCCAGGGGGGCAAAGGACGCAATTCTTTTCCGGGAGCGATTGGACGACGATGTGGCTCGTCGCACACAGTAGTCGAAGCGAGCCGCCCGCTTCCTTGCCGGCGGACCGCGCTCCGTGGTCCGCAGAAGGGTGTTTCGCCCTTCCCGTGCAGACCCCACCACGTGGTTCACGATGGTTCGTTTCTCGAACGCCAGCGGGTTTTCCGATCGGTTTAAACCGCGCTTGGCGTTCGTGAGGCGGGAAGATAGAAGAATCGTTTTGGGCGGTCAAGGCCGGTTCTCAGCAACTGCGGGTCGGGCTTTCTAGCCTGAAATTGGTAGCAACCAACTGTGTGGTTTCCCTCGGTCGGCGTGCGGGTTACATTGGTTTGCATCAGGAATCACCACGAAGGATGAGCGCGATGTTTCGTAGCGGCCCGATCGACGGCGTGATCTTCAAACCCCTCAAGCGTTTTCGCGATCCGCGTGGCTGGCTGGTCGAGCTTTTTCGCAACGACGAGCTGAGCATTGGCGACCGGCCGGTGATGGGTTACGTGAGCGAGACTCTGCCCGGCGTGGCCCGCGGCCCGCACGAGCACGTCGACCAGTCCGACTACTTCGCGTTTTTGGGGCCGGGCGATTTCAAACTTTACCTGTGGGACGCGCGCGAAAGCTCGGCCACCTTTCGTCATCGCCAAAGCGTGGTGGTCGGCGAATCGAATAGCCAGGCCGTGCTGATACCGCCGGGCGTGGTCCATGCCTACCGAAACGTCAGTGACCGGCCGGGCTGGGTCATCAACTGTCCGAACCGCCTCTACGCCGGCGAGGGCCGCAAACAGCCGGTCGATGAGATCCGCCACGAGGATGAGGCCGACACGCTGTATGTGCTCGACTGAGCCCGAGACGACGACCTATAATGGTTTTTGCCTGAACCGCAAGTGAGGTATCGATGAGCGTCGACATCCCCTCCGATCTCGTTCCATTTGTCCATTCGGTCATTGCCAGCGGACGATGCGTTGACGAGAGCCAAGTCGTAGGCGAGGCGCTGCGCTTGATGGAGTCAGTCGAGAGGAAGCGCGAAAAGCTGCGTGCCGACGTTTTGGAGGGGATCAATTCTGGGGCATCCCTCTCCTCGAAAGAGGTTGCCAGCCGGCTCGCTGAATGGACGGCGGGCCTTGCGGCGAAGCCGGCGGTCAGCCGATGAGCACCGCGTCGAACGCGTGCTTCACGGTGCGCGCGACAGCGAGGCATTCTATGAATAGCTCGATGTGCGCGGCGGCGTTTGCCGTGCCGGGCGGGTCACTGTCGCCGAGCTTGAATCACCCGCGGCTGGCCCGCCAGATCCTTGACCGTGGCGCCCAACTCAAAACGATCGTCGGCTTCGAAGATTGCGCGCACTGGCGCTTCAAGTTGCGGGCTGATCTCGATCAACAGCCATCCGCCGGGCGTCAAGCGGTTGCCGGCTTCACTCGCCAGCCGCTCGATGACTTCCGTGCCCCGCGGCCCCGCCACCAGGGCGCGGCGCGGCTCGTAGTCGCGGACATCGCGCGGTAGCGCTTCATATTCGCTTTCGGTGACATAGGGCGGATTGGAAATGATAAAGTCGAATCGCCGATCGGGCGGCACGCCGGCGAAAAGATCGCCCGCGACCGGATCGATCTGCTCGGACACCATGTGCTGCTCGGAGTTTTTCCGGGCGACCCCTAATGCCTCGGGCGCGATATCAATGGCAGTCACCCGGCTGTTCGGCAAACGCTTCGCCGCGCAAACCGCCAGGATGCCGCTGCCCGTGCCCACGTCGGCAATCGTCCAAGCTCGGTCGGCCGGGGTGGCGAGATCGAGCAAGCGAATCACCAAGAACTCGGTTTCCGGCCGCGGAATCAGCACGTCGGGTGTCACCAGGAACGAAAGCGAATAGAACTCGCGCCGCCCGACCAGATAGGCCACCGGTGCACCTTCCGCTCGCCGCCGCACCAGCTCGCGAAATGCGGTGCGGGCCGGTTCGCTGGGCGGCTGCTCGAACGCGGTATAAAGCTGAATGCGTTGACAGCCCAAGGCGTGGGCCAGCAGCACCTCGGCGTCGAGCCGAGGACTGTCGGCTCCGCGCTGCTTCAGATAATCGGTGGTCCACTGGAGCAACCGGCCGATCGTCCAACTTTCGGGCTGCGACATGCAAGGAAGGGTTCAGGGTTCAGGGTTCAGCGGCCTAACGGCCTCGCAAGTCGCGCTCGATCGCCTTTTCGCCCCCTCGCCTTTTCGCCCCCCTCGCCTTGT